>NZ_JBFBEE010000002.1:0-354892 GCF_040683555.1 Streptomyces sp. NPDC093510 | reverse complement strand
GGGTCACCGCACCCGCCTGCCCCAGCCCGGCCACGGGTCACGTGGGTCGTCCCACCCACCCACCCGTTCACCTCGCAACGCCCTGCGGGAGTAGGGGCGCCCGGAAGGGACGTCCCCCACTACGCAAGGCGGGAGTCGGGGCGGGGTGGGTGGGACGACCCACGTGACCCGTGGCCGGGCTGGGGCAGGCGGGTGCGGTGACCCCCGCAACCTGTGGCGGGGTTGGGGCGGGGTGGGTGGGGCGACTCACGCGACCCGTGGCCGGGCTGGGGTGGGCGGGTGCGGCGACCCCCACAACCTGTGGCGGGGCTGGGGCGGGGTGGGTGGGGCGACTCACGCGACCCGTGGCGAAGCCGGGGAGGGGTGGGTGGGGCGACCCACGTGGCCCGTGGCCGGGCTGGGGCGGGCGGGTGCGGTGACCCCCGCAACCTGTGGCGGGGCTAGGCCAGGCGGAAGGGGCGACCCCCGCGACACACGGCCGGGCTGGGGCGGGCGGAAGGGACGACCCACGCGACACGTGGCGGAGCTGGGGCGGGTGGGTGCGGTGGACGCCGCGCCCCTCTGCGGGAGACGGGCCAGGTCGGCGGGCAACCCCCTGGACACCTGCGGCGGGAATTAGGGCGGGCAAGTCGAGCGTCCCCCCGCAACCTGGACCGGACCACAGCCACAAAACCGGACGGTGGAGACGCCCCGGTTCGCACGAGGACCCCACCAAGCCGCAGGCACGAATCCGACCCGAGGGCCGCGGTGACCGGGTGCAGACACCCCCACCGGCGGACGGTCGCGAAACCGGCCCGAGGGGACGTGGGGGTATGTGCGCACGGAGCACCGAGCGCACTGTGGCGTCTTTGGACTTGAGGCGCGACGCAGGGATAGCGAGTACGTACATACCCCCACGGCCCCGCCCCACAGACGCACAGAAGGCACGACCCGCACCCAAGGGAGACCCCGCGCCCCACCCGACGCACCACGACCGATTCCCGACCTTGGCAGCACGCGGATTCTGCGCTTCCGTAGACAGGGTCAGGCCGGCAAGGGCGCCCCACCCCACCGCCCACGCCGCCCGCGGCGCCCGCGGCGCCAGGCTTTGCGTGCAGCACCATTCCTGACGAAGCGTCAGTTCAGTAATCTGACTGAGCGTCAGGTAAGTGTTGTCACACAGGAGCGGGCGGACCGATGCTTGGATCGACTCACGGCACCTTCACCACCGACCCCCGCCGCGCGCATGTTGTGGCCTGCGGCGAACTCCCTCCCGGCGCCGTCCACGGCAGAGCCGCCACGGCGGACGACCTGGACGTCAGCGGCCGGCCACTGTACGCGGACGTACCCGACCTGGACCGCTTCTTCCGCCCCGCCTCCGTCGCCGTCATAGGCGCGTCGGACACCGAGGGACGGCCCAACACCGGCATCACCCGCCAGCTCATCACCTGGGCCGAGCGCGTCGGCGCCCGCCTGCACCCCGTACACCCCACACGTCAGTCGGTCTTCGGCATCCCCTGCTTCCCTTCCGTCGCGGACCTGCCCGAACAGGTCGACCTGGCCGTACTGCTGGTCGCCGACCCACTGCCCGTCATCGAGCAACTGGCCGAGGAAAAAGTACGGTTCGCCGTCGCCTTCGCCTCCGGATTCGCCGAGACCGGCGAGGAGGGCGCGGCCGCCCAGGCCCGCCTCGCCGCCGCCGTCCAGCGCTCCGGCCTCAGGCTGCTCGGCCCGAACACCAACCTCAACGCCTTCGAGCACTTCCGCGACGACCTCGAGGGCCCCGCCATCGCCCTGATCACCCAGTCCGGCCACCAGGGCCGCCCCGTCTTCACCATGCAGGAACTCGGCGTACGCCTCTCCCACTGGGCGCCCACCGGCAACGAAGCCGACCTGGAGACCTCCGACTTCATCTCCTACTTCGCCGAACGGCCCGAGGTCGGCGCCATCGCCTGCTACGTGGAGGGGCTCAAGGACGGCCGCGCCTTCCTGCTCGCCGCCGACCGGGCGGCCCGGCGCGGCGTGCCCGTCGTCGCCGTGAAGGTCGGCCGCACGGAGACCGGCGCCCGCACGGCCGCCTCACACACCGGCAAACTGACCGGCGCCGACACGGTGGTGGACGCGGCGATGCGGCAGTTCGGTGTGATCCGCGTCGACGGGCTCGACGAACTCCAGGACACGGCAGCCCTGTTGGCGCGGGCCCGCCGACCGCAGGCCGACGGCGTGGCCGTCTATTCGATCTCGGGCGGCACGGGCGCGCACTTCTCGGACATGGCGACCGAGGCCGGGCTCTGTCTGCCCACGCTGTCCGCCGCCAAGCAGGCGGAGCTGCACCAGTGGATACCCGAGTACCTGAACGTCACCAACCCCGTCGACAACGGCGGGCACCCCGTCGGTGACTGGCGCGGCCGCAGGATCATCGACGCGATCCTCGACGACCCGCAGGTGGGGGTGTTGATCTGCCCGATCACCGGCCCCTTCCCGCCGATGAGCGACAAGCTCGCACAGGATCTGGTGGAAGCGGCGGAGCAGACGGACAAGCTGGTGTGCGTGGTGTGGGGCTCGCCCGTCGGTACCGAGGACGCCTACCGCAAGACGCTCCTCGGCTCCTCGCGCGTCGCGACCTTCCGCACCTTCGCCAACTGCATCACGGCGGTGCGCGCCCATCTGGACCACCACCGTTTCACGACCGGCTACCGCTCCCCCTTCGACGAGGCGCCGCGCACCCCTTCCCCCTCCTTCCGCAAGGCGCAGGCCCTGATGCGGCCCGGCCAGCAGCTCAGCGAGCACGCGGCGAAGCAGCTGCTGCGCGCGTACGGCATCCGGGTGCCGCGGGAGCAGTTGGTGACCAGCGCGGCGGCGGCCGTCCGGGCGGCGGGGCTCGTCGGCTACCCGGTCGTCATGAAGGCGTCGGGGGCGCAGCTCACGCACAAGACGGAGCTGGGCCTTGTGAAGGTCGGGCTGACCTCGGCGAGCCAGGTGCGGGACGCCTATCGGGAGCTCACGGACATCGCCCGCTACGAGGGTGTCGCGCTGGACGGCGTCCTGGTCTGCCAGATGGTCGAGCCGGGCGTCGAGATGGTCGTCGGCGTCACCCACGACTCGCTCTTCGGGCCGACCGTAACGGCCGGGCTGGGCGGCGTACTCGTCGAGGTGCTGCAGGACACGGCCGTGCGGGTGCCGCCCTTCGGTGAGGAGCAGGCGAAGACGATGCTGTCCGAGCTTCGCGGGCGCGCGCTTCTCGACGGGGTCAGGGGCGCGGCTCCCGCCGACGTCGACGCGCTCGTCGAAGTCGTGCTGCGGGTGCAGCGCATGGCTCTCGAACTCGGCGACGAGATCGCGGAGTTGGACATCAACCCCTTGATGGTGCTGCCGCGCGGACAAGGGGCTGTCGCCCTCGACGCACTCGCCGTCTGCCGCTAGGCCCTGCGCCGGAACCCACACCCACACCCGCTCCCACACCCACGCCCGAACCCACCCCCGCACGAATCGGAGCCACTCCCTCATGACCGCCTCCCCCGCCCCCCGAAACCAACATCACACCGAACCCCGCGCCCGCCCCCGGGCCGACCCCCTCGACTCATTGATACGGCACACCACTGACAACGCCGTCTCGTGGATCACGCTGAACCGGCCGGAGGCCCTGAACGCCCTCACCCGGGACCAGCGCGACCGCGTCATCGACCTGCTCCGCGAGGCCTCCGGCGACCCCGACGTACGGGCCGTCGTGATCACTGCGACCGGCAAGGGGTTCTGCGCGGGCGCCGACCTGCGCAAGACGACAGCCTCGGGCGAAGGCGAACACGAACCCGACCGCGAACCCGAACCCGGAAACGGACACGAACGCGTGCCCGGTGACGTCGCCCGCACCATCCGGCAAGGCGCGCAGCGGCTCGTCGCGGCGGTCCTCGACTGCGAGAAGCCGGTGATCGCCGCAGTGAACGGCACCGCCGCCGGTATCGGCGCCCATCTGGCGTTCGCCTGCGACCTGGTCATCGCCGCCGAGCCGGCCAGATTCATCGAGGTGTTCGTGCGCCGCGGCCTCGTGCCGGACGGCGGCGGCGCCTACCTGCTGCCCCGGCTGATCGGGCCGCAGCGAGCGAAGGAGCTGATGTTCTTCGGGGACTCCCTGTCCGCCGTGGACGCCGAGAGGATGGGGCTCGTCAACCGCGTCGTACCGGCCGAGGAGCTGGAGAAGACGGCGCGGGAGTGGGCGGCACGGCTCGCGGCGGGGCCGACCCGCGCCCTCGCCCTGACCAAGCAGCTGGTCAACGCGTCCCTGGAGTCGGACCGGGCGACGGCCTTCGCGGCGGAGGCGGCAGCGCAGGAAATCAACATGACCACGGCAGACGCGAACGAGGGCGTGACCGCCTTCACCGAGCGCCGCACCCCAAACTTCCGAGGCCGCTGACCCCCACGCCGCCCCCCACCGCCTGAGCCGCGCACGCCACCCCGGCAGCCCGCCACCCCCGCAACCCGGCGACCCGGCGACCCGCCACCCCGGCAGCCCGCCACCCCGGCGGCCCGGCACCTCAGCGACCCGGCACCTCAGCGACCCGGCAGCCCGCCACCCCAGCGACCCGACGACCCACCACCCCGGCGACCCACCACCCCGGCAGCCCCGCCACCCCGGCAGCCCCGCCACCCCGGCAGCCCCGCGGCCCCGCGCCCCCCACATCCGCATCACCCCAGGCCCGACCGACCCGCATTCCCCGCTTCACTAGGCCGAAGCCACGCATGCGCCGACAGCGATCCGCCCGGCCCGACCCGGCCGCGCCCTTCACATCTGACGCTCCGTCAGCTTCAATGGTCGGTGTGATGGGACACGCAGGGATGGCGGCCACCGCTGTTCGATACCTCAGGTCGGTCGGGGCCCGCACCACCACGGCCCCCGTCGAGGCTCTACCCCGCCCTCAGCTGCGAGCGGTCGCCGACGACGAGCGGGCGCCGCTCGACCGGGGCGAGTTCCGGCGCGTGCTGGGGAACTTCGCGACGGGCGTCACCGTCATCACGGCCCCACCCATAGAGGGAACCGGCGGGCCGGGCGGGCCGAGCGGAGGCGACGGCCCCGCGGGCTTCGCCTGCCAGTCCTTCTCCTCGCTCTCCCTGGACCCGCCCCTGGTCTCCTTCATGGTGGCGCGTACGTCGACGACGTGGCCGCGTATCGCACGCGCGGGCGTCTTCTGCGTCAACATCCTCGGCGCCGACCAGGCCGAGCTCTGCCGTGCCTTCGCGGTGAGCGGCGCCGACAAGTTCGCCGGGGTGGACTACGACCCGGCACCCGTGTCCGGCTCCCCGCGCCTGGCGGGAGCGCCGGCCTGGATCGACTGCACGATCCAGGCCGTGCACACCGGCGGCGACCACCTCATCGTGGTGGGCCGGGTGGACGCCCTCGGCGCGGCCGAGGACGACGCCGAGGACGACGCCAAGGGCGACACCGAGGGCGGCGCCGAGGGCGACACCGGCCCGCTGCTCTTCCACCGGGGAACGTTCGGCCGCTTCACCCGCTGAGAGCTTTTCCGACCCCACCGCCCGCCCGCACCCCTCAGGCGGCCACCGCCACGGGTTCCGGCCCCGGCTCGCGTCGCCGGATCACCAGCACCATCAGCGCCGCCGCCGCGCACAGCGCCCCGGAGGCGTACCAGATCACGTCGTACGAGCCGAAGCTGTCCCGCACCACCCCGCCGAGGAACGCCACCAGCGCGGCACCCACCTGGTGGGAGGCGAGGACCCAGCCGAAGACGATCGCGCTGTCGTCGCCGTACTGCTCGCGGCAGAGGGCGAGGGTCGGCGGGACGGTGGCGACCCAGTCCAGGCCGTAGAAGACGATGAAGAAGACCATCGGCGGGTGGACGGTCGGCGCGAGCAGGATCGGCAGGAAGAGCAGGGAGATGCCGCGCAGCGCGTAGTAGACGGCGAGCAGGCGCCGCGCGTCGAAGCGGTCCGTGAGCCAGCCCGAGGCGACGGTACCGATGATGTCGAAGATCCCGATGACGGCGAGCAGGGAGGCGGCGGCCGTGACGGGCATGTGATGGTCGTGTGCGGCGGGTACGAAGTGGGTCTGGATGAGCCCGTTCGTCGAGGCGCCGCAGATCGCGAAGGACCCTGCCAGCAGCCAGAAGGGGCCCGTGCGGACGGCCTTGAGGAGGATCGTGATGGCGCGCCGTGCCGCGCCCGGCACGGGCGGGGGCTTCGGCACGAACTCCTTCGCTCCGTAGGGCTTCAGGCCGACGTCGGCGGGGTGGTCGCGGAGCAGCAGCCACACGAAGGGGACGACCACGAGGGCGGCGAGGGCGACCGTCACGGTGGCGGGCCGCCACTTGTGCGTCTCCACGATCCAGGAGAGGAGCGGCAGAAAGATCAACTGACCCGAGGCGGAGGCCGCGGTGAGCAGGCCGGTGACCAAGCCGCGCCGTTCGGTGAACCACCGGTTGGTGACGGTGGCGGCGAAGGCGAGCGCCATGGAGCCGGACCCGAGCCCGACGAGCAGACCCCAGCAGAGCAGCAGCTGCCAGGCGGAGTCCATCCACACGGTGAGGCCGGAACCGCACGCGATCACGATCAGCGCGACGGCGACGACCTTGCGGATGCCGAAGCGGTCCATGAGGGCGGCGGCGAACGGCGCGGTCAGGCCGTACAGCGCGAGGTTGACGGAGACCGCGAGCCCGACGGTGCCGCGCGACCAGCCGAACTCGTCGTTCAGCGGGTCGAAGAGGAGGCCGGGCAGAGAGCGGAACGCGGCGGCGCCGATGATCGTCACGAAGGTGACGGCTGCGACGAACCACGCGCGGTGGATACGGGGAGTACGACGCTTCGGCGTGCTCGGCGGGGCGTTCCGTGCCGACGTCTCGGTTGTCTGGGTCACGTCATTCAGAATCCGGAATCGGTCCGCTCCGAACGAGTGGCCCGAGGGACAGCATTCGCTAGGATCGGGCCATGCCCTCCCCCAAGGCGCCCGCCCCCACTCCGCCTCCCGCGCCCACGCCCCCCTCCACCCCGGCCGCCCCGGCACCCACCCCCGTCGCCCGCGTCGCCGTCCTCGCCCTGGACGGCGTGATCCCCTTCGAACTGGGCATCCCTCAGCGGATCTTCAAGGGCGCGCGGACCCCGGAGATGCGGCGCTTGTACGAGGTCGTGACGTGCTCGGTCCGTCCGCCGGGCCCGGTCCGCACGGACGCCGACTTCGCGATCCTCGTCGAGCACGGGCCGGAGGTGCTGGCCACCGCGGACACGGTCGTGATCCCGGCGTCGTACGAACTGGGCCCGGTGTACGAGGAGGGCCGCCTCACCGAGGAACTGGCGGCGGCCCTGGCCCACATCAGGCCCGGCACGCGGCTCGTCTCCATCTGCACGGGCGGGTACGTCCTGGCCGCCGCGGGCCTCCTCGACGGCCGCCCGGCGACCACGCACTGGTCGTCGTCCGAGCACTTCCAGCAGCTGTTCCCCAAGGTCAAGGTGGACGCGGACGTGCTGTTCATCGACGACGGCGACGTACTGACGTCGGCGGGCGTGGCCGCGGGCATCGACCTGTGCCTCCATGTCGTACGCCGTGACCACGGCACCGCCGTCGCCAACGAGGTGGCCCGCCGCACCGTCGTACCGCCCCACCGCGACGGTGGCCAGGCCCAGTACATCCACCGCCCCGTCCCCGAACCCCAGTTGGCGACGACGAGATCGGCGCGGGCCTGGGCGCTGGGCCGTCTCGACCAGCCGCTGCAACTGCGCGACATGGCCGAACAGGAGTCGATGTCGGTCCGTACGTTCACCCGGAGGTTCCGCGAGGAGGTCGGCATCAGCCCCGGCCAGTGGCTGACGCAGCAGCGCGTGGAACGGGCCCGCCACCTCCTCGAGTCCACCGAACTCTCCGTCGACCAGGTGGCGCGGGACGCCGGCTTCGGCACGGCCCAGTCGATGCGTCAGCACCTACAAGCCGCGCTCGGAGTCACCCCCACCGCGTACCGCCGCACGTTCCGCGACGTCACCGCCGGCTGACGGACCGGCGTCCGGCGCGGCCGGCCTCACCTCTCCCAGCACACCGACGACGGTCAGCACGACGCCGAGCCCCACGCCCGCCAGGACGGCCGTGGACGGCGACACGAAGCTCAGCAGCCCGCCCGCCAGCGAGCCGCTCGCCGCGTAACCGGCGCCCACCGCCGCGTACATCACCGAGTAGCCCGCGGCGAGCGCGCTGGGCGGCAGCAGCTCGCGCAGCGACAGATTCCGGGTCAGCATGGCGCCGGCCTGCAACACCCCGGCGACCGCGAGCACGCCGAACATCCACCCCACGCCGGGCACCACGGCCACAAGACCCAGACACCCGCACAGACCGAACATCAGCACCATGCTCTGCGTCCGCAACCGTCCCGGCCACCGCCGGAGCCCGTACACGAACGACCCGACGGCCGACCCCACCGCGAGCCCCGCGAGCAACGGCCCAGCCCACCCCACACCGATTCCCCGCTGCTCCAGGAGCGCGGGCAGCACCAGTTCCGCGAGGGCGAGCATCGACAGACTGGCCGCACCCGTCACGAAGACGGGCCAGGCCCGCACGAGAATCCGCGCCATGGACTCGCCGCCCCGGTCACCCGCGTCCGACGCCCACCCCACGGGCAGCATCCACAGCCCCGCCACGGACGCGCCCATCAGCAGCCCGGCCGACAGCAGCGGCAGAACCGGGTCGGCACCCAACGCCAGCCCGGTCACGGCGGCGGGCGCGACGGCCCAGATCGCGAACGTCAGCATCGACTCGACGGCCAGCGCCTGGGCGACGGCCTTCTCCGGCACGAGAGCGGTCAGCAGAGCGCGCAGCCCACCGGGCGCGGCGGCGGGTCCGGCTCCCGCGAAAAAGGCGAGGCCTCCCAGCACGACGGGATGCGCGTCCGGCAACAGTCCCAGCCCCGCAAAACCGAGAGCTCCGACCCCAAGTCCCACGGCGAGCTGCGGACGCGCCCTCTCCGCCCGCATCCGCATCCCCAGCAGCGGGGCGCCGATGATCTCCCCCACGACGTACGCCGCGGCGAGCGCCGCGCCCAGGACGTAGCCGCCCGGTCGCTCCCGGACGAGGAACACGAGGGCGAGCGGCGCGGCCGCCACAGGCATCCGCGCCCCCACGGCCACGATGCCCCACCGGACGACGCCCCCTGACATGACCTCCCGATACCCCATCCCCCGACGCTAACGACCCCCACCCCTCCGCCACCTCCGAATAACCGGAGCGGAAGTCGTTCCCCCGCGACGCCCCACCGGACCAGGGCCACCAAGCCCGCCGCTCCGCGACGGATGTTCCCCACCCGCCCGCCCGTTTGCCCCGCGACGCCCTGCCTGAGTAGGGGCACCAAGCCCGCCGCTCCGCGGCGGATGTATCCCACCCGCCCGCCCGTTTGCCCTGCGACGTCCCGCGGGAGTAGGGGCGGGTGGGTGGGGTGTCCCCCGCGACGTCCCGCCTGGGTAGGGGCACCGAGCCCGCCGCTTCGCGGCGGATGTTCCCCACCCACCCGCCCGTTTGCCCCGCGACGCAGCTGCCAGGTAGGAGCCCAGGGGGCGGGGGGGCGGGGGCAAGCCCAAGACACAGCCCCAGCCAAGGGCAGAAGTGGCGACGGGCCGGCAGTCGCGCAACCGGCCGGAGGGGACGTGGGGGTATGTGCGCACGGAGCACCGAGCACACTCTGGCGCCTTTGGACTTGAGGCGCGACGCAGGGATAGCGAGTACGTACATACCCCCACGGCCCCGCCCCACAACCGGGCGGAAGGCAAGACCGGCATCAAAGGAGACCTCGCCAGAACAGAACCCCCCTCAGAACGTCAAGACCCCCCGCGCCACCCGCCCCGCCCCCGCATCCCCCACCGCCTTGTCGAAGTCCTCCACCGGATACGTAGCCGTCACCAGCTCGTCCAGAAGGAGCCGCCCACCCCGATACAGCTCCGCGTACAGCGCGAAATCCCTCTGCGGCTGCGAACTCCCGTACCGGCACCCCAGTATCGACTTGTCCAGAAACATCGACGCCACCACGAACGACGCCTCAGCCGCAGCCCCCGGCATCCCCAACAGCACCGCCTGCCCATGCCGGTCCAGCAGATCGACCGCCTCCCGCACCAGCTCCACCCGCCCCACACACTCGAACGCGTGGTCGGCCCCGTCCGGCAGCACGCCCCGCACCCCCTCCGTGGACCGCAGAAAGTGCGTCGCCCCGAACCGCCGCGCCACCCCCTCCTTCTCCGGATTCGCGTCGACCGCCACAATCGTCGCCGCCCCCGCGATCCGCGCCCCCTGCACCACATTGAGCCCGATCCCGCCCACCCCGATGACGACCACCGTGTCGCCCCGCCCGACCGCGGCCCGGTTGAGCGCGGCCCCCACCCCCGTCACCACGGCGCACCCGATCAACGCCGCGGACGTCAGCGGAATGTCGTCCGCGATCTTCACGGCCTGCACGGCCTTGACGACGGTGCGTTCCGCGAACGCGGAGGTCGCCGCGAACTGGTACACCCGCTCACCACCCCGCGAGAACGGCCGGTCCGGCATCCCGATGGCCTTCCGGCACATGGTCGGCCGCCCCCGGTGACACTCCCCGCAGGCACCGCAGTTGGCGATGGTCGAGAGCGCCACATGGTCCCCGGGCGCCACATGCGCGACTCCCGCCCCGACCGCCTCCACGACCCCCGCCCCTTCATGCCCGAGCACCACGGGCGACGGAAACGGAATCGTCCCGTCGATCACCGAGAGGTCGCTGTGGCACAGCCCCGCCGCGGCCACCGCGACGAGCACCTCCCCGGGCCCCGGATCACGTATCTCCAGATCGTCGACGACCTCGGCGCGCGTCCCGTCGAAGACAACACCCCTCATCACGCACACCCCTCACCGAGGCCCCCTGGCCTCTCTCGGCAGACCGAGCACGCGCTCGGCGATGATGTTCCGCTGAACCTCGTCCGACCCGCCGTAGATGGTGTCGGCACGGCTGAAGAGGAAGAGCCGCTGCAGGGCGTCGAGTTCGTACGGCGCGTCCGCGGACCAGTCACCCGGCCCCACGGCGGCCGACGCCCCCCGCACCTCCATGGCCAGCTCCCCGAGCCGCTGATGCCACCGCCCCCACAACAACTTGGCCACACTGGGCGCCCCCTCCCTCACCCCCGCACTCGCACGCGCACCCGCACCCGCGCTCACACCCACCTGCGCACCCCCACCCCTGCTCACGCCCCCGCCCCCACCCACACCTCCACCCACACCCGCACCCGCACCCCCCAACATCCGCAACGCGTTCCACCGCATGACCCGCAACTCGGCCCACTGCCGCACCAGCCGCTCCCGCACCACGGGATCACCCACAGCCCCACCCGCCACGGCCTCCCGCACGACGCCCGCCAGTTCCTCCGCGAACCCGATCTGCTGCACGAGCGTGGACACTCCCCGCTCGAATCCGAGCAGCCCCATGGCGACCCGCCACCCGTTGCCCACCCCGCCGACGACATGGGCGCCACGCGCGCGTGCCCCGTCGAAGAAGACCTCGTTGAACTCGCTCGTGCCCGTCATCTGCCGGATGGGCCGCACCTCGATGTGCCCCGGCTGGTCCATCGGCACGAGCAGGAACGACAGGCCGTGGTGCCCTCGTGAGCCCTCCTCCGTACGCGCGAGGACGAAGCACCAGTCGGCTTCATGGGCGAGCGACGTCCACACTTTCTGCCCACTGACGCGATACACGTCCCCGCCCCCACCTCCACCTCCACCCCCGCTCCCGCTCCCACTCCCGCCCCCGTCCCGCACGGCGACCGTCCGCAGCCCCGCCAGGTCGGAACCGGCGTCGGGCTCGCTGTAGCCCTGGCACCAGAGGACCTCCCCGCGTGCGATGGGCGGCAGGAACTCGTCCCGCTGCTCCTGACTCCCGTACGCCAGCAGCGTCGGCGCGAGCAGGTTCTCCCCGATGTGCCCCCAGCGCCCGGGCGCCCGCACGCGCGCGTACTCCTCGGCCCAGACAACCTGCTGGGTGAGCGACCCCCGCCGATTCCCGTAAGGGCCCCACCCCGAACCCAACCCCGAACCCAACCCCGAACCCACCCCGGCCCCAGCCCCAGCAGCCCCACCCCCAGGCCCAGCCCCAGCCCCGCCCCCACCCCCGGACCTCGGCTCCACCTCCCACCCGAGCCCGATCCATCCCCCCGCCCCCAACTCCCGTTCCCACGCCCGCCGAACCGCCCCACCCTCGTGCTCACTGCCCGGCCCGCCCCGCCCCACCGCACCGGCGAACGCACCGGTGAGATGCTCCGCGAGCCAGGCACGCGCCTCGGCGCGGAACTCCTCGTCCTCGGCCCCAAACGCAAATTCCACAGCCCGCCTCCCCACCTCCCCGCCTCCCCCTACACGCCCGGCCTCTTCCTGCCCTCCGCCTCCGTCCCCGCCTCCGTCCCCGCCCCCGCCTTCGCCCCCGCCTTCGCCCCCGCCTTCGCCTCCGCCGCCGCCTTGGCCATGGCCTCCAGCTGCGCCAGCATCGGCATCGGGTCGGTGCCCACCGTCCCCGGCAGGAAGTCCGCGATCTTCTCCGGGGTCCACGCCCCGTCGGCGTACCCGGCGCGCAGCTCGCGCGGCTGTGCCCATACAGCGATCTTGGGGCCGGCGATCGTGTACACCTGCCCGGTGATCCGCTCCTCGCGGGCCCGGTCGCTCAGCAGATACGTGACGAGCGCGGCGACGTCCTCCGGCTCTCCGATCTCCTTCAGCTCCATCGGTACGTTCGCCGACATCCGCGTACGGGCGACGGGCGCGACGGCGTTGGCGGTCACCCCGTACTTGTGCAGGCCGAGCGCGGCGCTCCGTACGAGCGAGATGATCCCGCCTTTGGCGGCGCTGTAGTTGGCCTGCGCGACGGACCCCTGATGGTTGCCGCTGGTGAAGCCGATCAGGGTGCCCGAGCCCTGCTTCCGCATCACCGCGGAGGCGGCCCGGAAAACGGTGAAGGTGCCCTTCAGATGGGTGGCGACGACCGGGTCCCACTCCTCCTCGGACATGTTGAACAGCATCCGTTCGCGCAGGATCCCGGCGACGCACACCACTCCGTCGACGCGCCCGTACTCGGCGAGCGCGACGTCGACGATGCGCTGCCCGCCCGCCATGGTCGAGATGTCGTCGGCGACGGCTACCGCTTCGCCGCCCGCCGCCCGGATCTCCTTGACCACGGCGTCGGCCACCTCGCTGGCCGGTTCGCCGCCCTCCATGGAGACGCCGTAGTCGTTGACGACGACTTTCGCCCCCTCGGCCGCCGCGGCGAGCGCGACGGCCCTGCCGATGCCGCGCCCGGCGCCGGTCACGGCCACCACCTTGCCTGCCAAGAAGTTCCCCACGCCGGCCCCTTCCTGCGGTTTCTGACGGACCGTTAGATTTTATGGCCCGTCGGACGGCGGAAGACAAGACCCAGGGAGGACCCATGTCGCTGCCCCCGGAGTTCCATGACATCGCCAAACGCGTGAACAATTGGGGCCGTTGGGGCGCCGACGACGAGATCGGCACGCTCAATCTCGTCACCGACGACGTCGTACGCGCGGCCGCCGCCGAGATCCGCTCCGGCCGCCGTGTCCCGCTCGCGCTCCCCCTGAAGGAGGACGGCGTGCAGACGGGCCTGATCCCCGGCCGCGTGAACCCACTGCACGCCATGGTGCAGATCAACCAGGAACTGTTCGGCCCCGGCACGGTCGCCACCAGCGACGACGCGGTGACGATGGGCCTGCAGACGGCCACCCACTGGGACGCCCTCACGCACGCGTCGCACTCGGGGAAAATCTACAACGGCCGTCCCGCGGACAGCATCACGGCCCATACGGGCGCCCGCTTCAGCGGGATCGACAAGATCCCGCATGTCGTCTCGCGCGGCGTCCTGCTCGACGTGGCCCGCGCCAAGGGCCTCGACCGGCTGCCCGGCGATCACGCCGTCACGCCCGAAGACCTGGACGAGGCCGAGGAGTTCGGGGGTGTCACGGTCCGCGCGGGCGACATCGTGCTCGTCCGCACGGGGCAGATCCAGGTCTATCTCACGGGCGACAAGCACGCGTACGGCTATCCGTCACCGGGGCTCTCGCTGCGCACGCCCGAGTGGTTCCACGCGCGGGATGTGGCGGCGGTCGCGAACGACACTCTGACCTTCGAGATCTTCCCGCCGGAAATCGAGAACCTGTGGCTGCCCGTGCACGCGCTGCATCTGGTCGAGATGGGGATGCTGCAGGGGCAGAACTGGAATCTGGAGAACTTGTCCACAGCCTGTGCACAAGTTTCCCGCTGCACCTTCCTGCTGTCCGCGATGCCGGAGCCGTTCACCGGCGGAACGGGCACACCGGTGGCCCCGGTCGCCGTGCTGTGAACAATGCGCCCGACCCGGACGGCGGCGCGTCGGCTGTCGCCCCGAGCGCGCCGCCACGCGCGCCACCGTCCGGTTCCGGCACTCGGCGCCCGTCCTGTGCGGCCACCAAGGGACTGACACTGACGCCGAGAAGTGCGACCCACACTTCGTCAAGGATCTCCGTCACCGGCCACCCTCGGCGTCCCCTCGCAGCGAATCGCTGCCACAAGCGTGATCAATCGGACACGCTACGTCAACACCCTTCCGGGGGTCAGACCGCTTCGTAGGCGACGTCCGCGTCGCCGAAAGCCGCCCGGTTCCGCACCGTCACTCCGTAGACCGCCCCGGCCCCGTCACACGCCGTCACGCCGAGGGGTGTCGCGTCGTAGGGCCTCGTTCCACAGGGCGTCACATCGTGGGCCCGTACGTCACAGGCCGTCGCGTCGTAGGTCACGCCGTCGTAGGCCACGCCGTCGTAGGCCGCCCCGTCATGGGTCGTCCCCTCGAACGCGACTGCCGCGACGCCCGAGTCGCACCGGTCCACCTCACACCAGATGCTCTTGCCGGCACCCTCGGGCTGCCAGCCCCAGCGGTCGGCGAGGCCGTCGACGAGCTCCAGGCCGCGGCCGTTGGTGTCGTCACCGTCCGCGTGCCGCTGTGCGGGCGGACGGGCACTGCTGTCCGCCACCTCGACGCGGACCGTCCCCGGTGCGTCGTCGGGGACGCCGGGGAGCAGCATGCGCAGCACGGCCGGGCAGCCCGTGTGCACCACGGCGTTGGTGACGAGTTCCGAGATCAGCAGGATCAGCGTCTCGGCAACCGGCTCGTCGGTGTCTATCCCGGAGCCCGCCAGTCGTGAACGGGCCCAACGCCTGGCCCGTCCCACTTCTGCGGGGTCGGCCCCGACCTCCAGCTGAACTTGAAGCACCTGCACCGCTCACACCATCCGAACCGGCGGACACATCGCCTCGCGACTCCACAGGGTCACCGAACGTGATCCCCTTGGGAGACAGCATGATTGACGTTCAGTTACCCCAACAAGCGCTTCGGGCATATTCCAGCGCGAAGGAGTACGCGTGCTGCATACTGTGCGACGCGCGCCGCGGGGGGTCGAACAGGCGGCGGCGTAGCCCCGCCCTGTCCTGCGAGAGGCGCGCATCGCCGGGTGCGGCGCCGCCACATGGGCAGCACCGGCATGGCTCGGCATCAGAACCACTCGCATCTCACACAAGGTACCCGAGCCGGACACCGACTCCATGCCGTGACGAGTCACACGTAGGACACAACCCGATATCGACGCTGAGTAGTCTCCGTGCGAGCGGGTTCCACCCCATGAAATAATGGGCAAAAGGGCTCATTTCGGGCAGACCAATTTTTCAGAGCGCCTCGGCGAGATCGTCCTCGGCGTCCCGTGCCGACCGTCCCAGCTCGGCCCGCACCCAGGCCCGCTTGAGGTGCAGATGCACCTCTGCCTCCCAGGTGAACCCCATGCCGCCGTGCACCTGGAGGCAGTCCCGGGCGTTGCGTACGGCCGCGTCGTCGGCCAGCAGTTTGGCGGCCGAGGCGTCCAGCGCGTCGCCGGTCACGGCCGCCGCGTACACGGCGGCGCGGGCGAGCTCGGCCCGCACGAACATCTGCGCGCAGAGGTGCTTCACCGCCTGGAACGCGCCGATCGGCTGTCCGAACTGCTCGCGTCGCCGGGCGTGTTGGACGGCCGTCTCGCAGGTGCGGGAGGCGCTGCCCAGCTGTTCGGCCGCGTAGAGGAGGACCCCTCCTGCGAGGTTCCCGGTGTCCGGCACCCGGTGCAGGGGCGTGAGCGGGTCGACGGAGCGCAGCGGCACGGCGCCGGTCACGTCGCCCTGCGCCACGTCCGCCTCGTCCAGCCACGGCACCAGCGAGCCGTCGACCGCGGTCACCACGACGTCTCCCGACGCGGCGCCCGGGACGACGCCCGCCGCCAGGAACGACGCCACCGCGGGTCCGGGCAGCAGGGCGCGCCCCGCCTCCTCGAAGATCAACACGGCCTCCGGAAGCCCCAGTCCGACGCCGCCCTCCGCCTCGGGCAGCGTGAGCGAGAAGAAGCCCGCGCCGCCCAGCTCGCGCCAGAGCGCCCGGTCGAGGCGGCCGGTGGCGTCCCGCAGGGAGAACCGCCCTCGCAGAAGCTGCCGCATGCCGTCCCGCAACGCCTTCTGGTCGTCGTCGAGTTGGAAGTCCATGCGGGATCTCACCGCCCCTTCGGGAGGCCGAGGATCCGCTCGGCCACGATGTTCTGCTGGATCTGGGAGGTGCCCGCGGCGATCGTGTACGAGAGCGAGGAGAGGCGGTCGAGGGTCCATTCGTGGGTGAGGTCGAGGGCGCCCGCGCCGAGGACCTCGGCGGCGGCGTCGTACAGCTCCTGCCGCGCGTGCGAGTAGCGCAGCTTGAAGACGGAGCCGCCCGCGCCGGGTACGCCGCCCGTGTGCTGGGCCTCGCTCACGTTCCACTGCGTGAGCCGCCACAGCGCCGAGAACTCGGCGCTCAGCCGGCCGAGCCTGCGCCGCAGCGCCGGGTCGCCCCAGCGGCCGTTCCCGCGGGCCTCGCGGGCCAGCTCGCCGAGGACGCGCCGGCAGGCCACCACCTCCCCCACGAAGGCGGTGCCCCGTTCGTAGGACAGGGTCACCATCGTCACGCGCCAGCCGTCGTTCTCGGCCCCGACGCGGTTCGCCACCGGCACCCGCACCTCGTCGAGGAACACCTCCGCGAACTCCGTGGACCCGGCGAGGGTGCGCAGCGGCCGTACCGTGATCCCGGGGGCGTCCATCGGCATCGCAAGCCAGGTGATGCCCCGGTGCTTGGGCACGGCTTCACTGACGGGTGTCGTGCGTACCAGGAGCTCGCACCAGTCGGCGACCTCGGCGTGGGAGGTCCAGATCTTGGACCCGCTCACTACGTAGTGGTCGCCGTCGCGCCACGCGCGCGTGCGCAGCGACGCGAGGTCCGACCCGGCGTCGGGTTCGCTGAACCCCTGGCACCACACCTCGTCGCCGCGCAGGACGGGCGGCAGCCACCGCTCGCGCTGTTCGGGTGTCCCTTCGGACGCAATGGTCGGTCCGGCGTGCAGCAGGCCCACGAAGTTGGCGCCTACGTAGGGAGCGCCTGCCTTCTCCGTCTCCTCCAAGAAGATGAGCCGCTGCGTCGGTGAGGCATCCCAGTGCACCTCTCCGTAGCCGGCGTCGTGGAGCATGCGCTGCCACGCGGTGTCGTAGGCGCGGCGTCCCGGCCAGTCCTGCGGGGAGGGTTTGCCGGGGAGCTTCGGCAGCACCGTCGTGAGCCACTCGCGCAACCCGGCCCGGAACGTCTCCTCCTCGTCGGTGTACGTGAGGTCCATGCGGCTCCTACGTGTCCGGTACGGTTCCTGACGCCCCGTCAGGACGCAGGCTAGCCCCGCACCCCTGGACCGACAAGGCGCCGGGGCTTACGCTCTCGGCACGATCTGACTGCCCGTCAGTTCTGTCGGCCCCGGCCGGGAGGGGATCGCATGAGGACCTCGGAGAACGAGACCGCGTACGAACTGGGTGAGGCCCGCACCCTCTGGGAGCTGATCGCGCGCCGCGCCGGCCTCACTCCCGACAGGCCCGTCCTCATCCAGGCCGCGGACGAGCCCGCCGGTGACCGCACGCTCACCTTCGGCGGGCTGCGCGACCGGGCCGAGCGGGTCGCCGCCGGCCTGTACGAGAGGGGGGTGCGGCCCGGCACGGTCGTCGCCTGGCAGCTGCCCACCCGAATCGAGACGGCCCTGCTCTCCTTCGCGCTCGCCCGGATCGGCGCCGTCCAGTCGCCGCTGATCCCCTTCCTCCGCGACCGCGAGGTCGGCTTCGCGCTGCGGGCGTCCAGGGCGGAGTTCTTCGTCGTGCCGGGGGTCTGGCGCGGTTTCGACCACACGGAGATGGCACACCGGCTCGGCGCGGGAGGCGACTTCGAGGTGTTCGAGGCGGACGTGTCGCTGCCCGAGGCCGACCCGTCCGTCCTGCCCCCGCCGCCCTCCGACGGCACCTCGGTGCGCTGGATCTACTGGACGTCGGGCACCACGTCCGACCCCAAGGGCGTGCTGCACACGGACCGTTCCCTCATCGCGGGCGGCTCGTGCCTGGCCCACGCGCTGCACCTGAAGGCGTCGGACGTCGGCTCGATGGCGTTCCCCTTCGCACACATCGCGGGGCCCGACTACACCGTGATGCTGCTGCTCTACGGCTTCCCCGCGGTGATGTTCGAGCACTTCGCGCTCCCCGCGTCGCTCGACGGCTACCGGCGCCACGGTGTGACCGTGGCGGGCGGGTCGACGGCCTTCTACTCGATGTTCCTCACCGAGCAGCGGCAACTGCCGGAGGGACAGAAGGTCATCCCGACCCTGCGCCTCCTCGCGGGCGGCGGGGCGCCCAAACCGCCGGACGTCTACTACGCCGTCGTACGCGAGATGGGCTGCCAACTCACCCACGGGTACGGCATGACCGAGGTCCCGATGATCACCATGGGCGCCCCGGACGACACCGCCGAGAACCTCGCGACGACCGAGGGGCTGCCCCCGGCCGGCATGGAGATCCGCATCACGGACGCGGACGGCGTCGAGCTGCCGCCCGAGACGGACGGCGAGGTCCGGCTGCGCGGCGAGGCGGTCTGCCGGGGCTATCTCGACCCGGCACAGAGCGCGGACGTCTTCGACGCCGACGGCTTCCTGATCACCGGGGACCTCGGCCACCTCAAGAAGACAGGCCATCTGGTCCTCACCGGGCGCGCGAAGGACATCATCATCCGCAAGGGGGAGAACATCTCCGCCAAGGAGATAGAGGATCTGCTCCACCGGCATCCCGCCGTGGGCGAGGCGGCGGTCGTCGGACTGCCCGACCCCGAGCGCGGCGAACGGGTCTGCGCCGTCGTCGAACAGCGCGCCGGCACCGGAACGCTGTCTCTGGAGGCGGTCACCGCGTACCTGCGCGGGGAAGGCCTCTCCACCTACAAGCTGCCGGAACAGCTGGAGCTGGTCGAGGCGCTTCCCCGCAACGAGACCCTGCGCAAGGTCCTCAAGTACAAGCTCCGGGAACGCTTCTCCGGAGCCTGACCTCTACCGGCCTACTGAGGCACCGTGATCACTCGGGCACGGTGAAGTACTGGGCGAACGCCTGCACGATCTCCTGCTCCGTGACGCGGCCGTCGCGGTCCACGTCCAGGGCGGCGGCCACGCCTTCGGCGATCTCCTCGGGCACGCCGAGGGCCTTGAGGGCGCGCTTGGCCTCCACGGGGGTCACCGCGGTGTCCGCGTCACCGTCGGCGACGTCGATCGCCGCGTGCAGGAACGGCCTGGCGATCTCGGCGAACCGGTCGGGGTTGTCGCGCAGGCGCTTCACCGCGCCGCCCACGAACTCGTCGCGGGTGATCCGCTGGTCCCCGTCCCGGTCCGCGATCCCGGCCATGCCCTGCCAGAACGCCTCGGCCCCGATGTAGAGGGCCTGCCCCTTCTCGGACCGCGCCGTCGCGCCGAACTCCGTGCACAGCGCGGCCGCGGCCGTACTGAAGTCCTCACGGGAGATGTAGCCGTTGCCGTCCTGGTCGAAGGTGGCGAACCGGGCCGCGATCCTACGCTCGTACTCGGCACTGTCCATGATCTTCGGGCCGCCTCACTTCCGCGGTTGGGTACTTGCCCGGGGGTGTCGTTCCCCCCGGGCTGCGAGCGTACGTGGTGACGGCCTCCCGGAGGCGGGAAAGCGACGCTTGTGTCAAGACCGCCGGAATTCCGGGACAAGGGCGTACCACGCGTGTGATGTGCTGCACTGTCCTGCGTGGAAGCGGTAGCGGCGAGTGTCATAGCGGTGCTGGGAACTCTCCTGGGTGCGGGGCTCACCCATTCGTTCCAGCGGAGGTCGATCGAACGGGCCGAGCGGTTCACACGGACCGAGAAACTGCGGCAGGAACGCATCGACGCGTACTGCGCGTACGCGGGCGCGCTGGTCAACTACCGGCGGATACTGGTCGACCGCTGGTTCAGCAGGGCGGAGAACCGTCACGAGGAGAGCGAGGAGTCCCGCTTCCGTTCGTACGAGATGCGCTCGGAGGCCCAGGAGGCGCTGTTCCGCGTGCAGTTGCTCACCAGCGACGACGAACTCGTCCGGCTCGCCTGGGAGACCCTCGACCACGTCGCCGATGTGCACAGGGCCGACGACCGCGACGAGCTCGCCGAGCGGCGCCGCGTCTCGCGCGACGCCATCAACTCCTTCGTGGCGACCGCCAAACGCCACACCGTGTGAGGGGTCGGGGACGCGGGTTCTAGGCGGAGAGACGCGGGTTCTAGGCGGAGAGCGGTGTCGCCCCGTCGTCCAGCGCCGCCGGTACGTCGGGGAAGACCTCGAAGAGCCTGCGCACGCCGAGCGCGGCGAGGACACGGTTGACGTGCGAGCCGTCCTCGGCACCCTTGGCGGGCAGTATCAGCCGCAGCCGGCCCTGGAACGAACGGATCAGCCGACGGGTGGCGATCAGCACGCCGACGCCGCTGGAGTCGCAGAACAGCACTTCGGAGAGGTCGAGCACGATGCGGCGGCGGCCGTCGGCCACGGCGTCGTGCACGCGCTGGCGCAGCACGGGCGACGTCAGCAGGTCCATCTCGCCGGACACGCACAGCACGGCCCAGCCCTCCTGCTCGCCCACGGTCACCTTGAGCGTCACACGCCACGCCTCTCGCTCGCCGTTGCCTGCCCCGCGCCTGCGGAGTGATCCAGTGATCCGGAAGCAGTCCTTACGTTTCGTTCTGCTTCGGCTGCCCCACCAGTCCCTCCATGAAACACCAGCAGGCCACCGTCAATATCATCCGGCCTCCGTCAGGGGGTGGGCTTTGCCGCAATCAAGAGTGCTCTGTCAGCGGTGCCGACTACATTCGAGGGAGCGACAGCACCAGGAGCAGGCAACTCGAAGTACCGTTCGAGTAGGCAGTACAGGGCAAGCGCACGAGGGGGCCGCATGCCGAAGGACGCGCCGCGGCGCTGGGACCGCCGGATGCAACAGCGGCTCGCGCACGGAGAAGCCGCCGCGCTCGGAGAGCTCTACGACCGCTTCGCCTCGCTCGTGCACGGCCTCGCGCACCGCGTCCTCGGCGACGTGGCCGCCGCCGACCGCATCACCCGCGAAGTCTTCAGCCACGTCTGGGAGAACCCCGACGCCTACGACCCCCGGCAGGGCCCGCTGCGCTCCTGGATCGCCACGCTCGCCCACCAGCAGGCCGTCCGCAGGCTCCGCCAGACCGAGTCCGCCGCCCTCGCCCTCGGCGGCGAGGGCACCACGGAGGACCTGGAGCGCAAGGTCCGCCGCGCCTCCGCCGCGGCCCGCGCGGATTACATCGTCACGGCCATGCCCACCCCGCTGCGGGCCGCCCTGGAGCTCGCGTACTTCCAGCGCCGCGACTACCGCCAGACGGCCGCCGACCTCGGCGTCACCGAGGACGAGGCCCGCCGCAGACTCCGCCTCGGCCTGCAGCTCCTCTCCACGGCCAACGACACCAAGCCCGGCCCCGGGGCGGCGCTGTGACCGGCGCCGACAGCCCCGAGCCGCACGACGGCGCGCACGACGGCCCGCACCGGGAGGCAGGCCACCCGGACGACACCGCGCCGCGCATACCGCTGCCGCGCTCCTCCGTGGAGGACACCGGACACCCCCTGCCCGACCCTCCGGCGCCCGCGCCGCTCGTCCTGGAGCACCGCGTCCTGAAGTCCCTGCTCGGCGCCTGGGCGCTCGCCGCCTGCTCCGCGGAGGAGGCCACCGCCGTCGAGGAGCACCTGGGCGACTGCGGCCCCTGCGCGGAAGAGGCCCTGCGGCTGCGCGACGCCGTCGGCCTGCTGCACCCCGAGGAGAGCCTCGACCTCGACCCGGGGCTGCGCACCCGCGTCCTGGAGAGCTGCCTCGGCCGCCGCCCGCCCCGCATCCCCGTGCCCGAGTGGGCCGTGCCCTACGACGCGGAGACCGCCCGCCTCGACGCCCTCCTCCAGGACATCGGCGACGCGGAGTGGCACGCGCCGGTGCGGCTCCGCTGGTTCGAGGAGGACGGCCCGGTCAGCAGGAAGACCACCGTGGCCGGGGTCATCGCGCATCTCCTCGCGGTCGACGGCATGGTCGGGCTCGCCCTCGGCCTCGACGACCCGCTCGGCCCCGGTGCCGGTGCACCGCCGGACCCGACCCACCGCACCGAGGCGTACTGGCGCGCCTCGTACTTCCCGCCCACACGCGCGGTCCGCGCCCCCTGGCGCGACCAGACGCACGAGCTGATCCGGACGGTGTCGTTCGCGGGCGGCGGCTCGGGCCGGCTCCCGGTGCCGTACGGCACGGTGGCTGCCCCTGCGGGAGGCGGCGGCGGTCCCGGGGCCGGGCAGACGGTCGAGCTGCCGCTGCGGGACTCGATGCTGGACCGCGCCTTCGAGTGCTGGATCCACGCGGGAGACATCGCCGACGCCGTCGACTATCCGTACGCGCCGCCCGCGCCCCGGCACCTCCACCGCATGATCGACCTCGCCGCCCGGCTCCTCCCCGGCACGCTCGCCGAGCGCCGCCGCTCCGGGCTCGCGACCCCGCCCCGCGCTCTGGTCGCGGCCGGGTCGCCGGGCCGCAGCCTGCGCCTGGAGATCGAGGGGCTCGGCGGCGGCGAGTGGCTCATCCCGCTCGACTCCCCCGCGGCGGCCGCGTCACGGGAGCACGAGGTGGCCCATGTGGCGCTGGACGGCGTCGAGTTCTGCCGGCTGGCCGCAGGGCACGTCTCACCGGAGGAGGCGGCCGCGGGCCAGGACGGCGACCGCGAGGCGATCCGCGACGTACTGTTCGCGGCCGCCTCGCTGAGCCGGATGTAGCGGGAAAACCGGATGTAGCGGGAAAAGAGGAAAGCTAGGCGAAGACGACCGTGCGGCGGCCGTTCAGCAGAATCCTGCGCTCGGCGTGCCACTTCACGGCCCGCGCCAGCGCCTGGCACTCCACGTCGCGGCCGACGGCGACGAGCTGGTCCGGGGTGACGTCGTGGCCGACGCGCTCGACCTCCTGCTCGATGATCGGCCCCTCGTCGAGGTCGGCCGTCACGTAGTGCGCGGTCGCGCCGATCAGCTTCACGCCGCGGGCGTGCGCCTGGTGGTACGGCTTCGCGCCCTTGAAGCTCGGCAGGAAGGAGTGGTGGATGTTGATGATCCGCCCGCTGAGCTCCTTGCACAGGTCGTCCGAGAGCACCTGCATGTAGCGGGCGAGGACGACCAGCTCCACGTTCTCCGCGCGCACGATCTCGAGGAGCCGCGCCTCGGCCTGCGGCTTGGTGTCCCTGGTCACCGGGATGTGGTGGAAGGGGATGCCGTACGAGGCGACGAGCTCGGCGAAGTCCGTGTGGTTGGAGACGACCGCGGCGATGTCCACGGGCAGCGCGCCGATCCGGGAGCGGAACAGCAGGTCGTTGAGGCAGTGGCCGAACTTCGACACGAGCAGGACGACCCGCATCCTGTCCTCGGCGCGGTGGATCTGCCAGTCCATGTGGAAGGAGTCGCCGATCGCGGCGAAGCTCGCCCGCAGCTTGTCGACGGTCACCGGGGCCTCCGCCGAGAAGTGCACGCGCATGAAGAACAGTCCGGTGTCGTGGTCGCCGAACTGCTGGCTGTCCTCGATGTTGCAGCCGGTCATGAAGAGGTAGCTCGACACGGCGTGCACGATGCCCTGCTTGTCGGGGCAGGAGAGGGTCAGGACGTACTGCTCAGCGGGGGCGGCGGGGGCGGTGGACTGCTCGTTCATGCGGCCAAGGTTCCCACAGCGGAGACCGCCGACGGCAATCGTCCCGTCAGGCGGACCGTGTCAGGATTCGCAGCACCTCGAGTGTCTGCGGCGGTTCGTCCGGGTCCTCGCCGTCTCCGGCGGCCAGCCGCACGTGCGCGTCGCGCGCGGCGCGGACCGCCTCGGGCCACCCGGGGTGTTCCAGGTAGACGGAGACCATCGCGTCGGGCCCGACCTCGTGCATGATCCGCAGGACCCGCAGTACGGCCGTGTCGACGAGGGCCGCCTCCTGCGGGTCGCGGAAGATCGTGCCCACGTACTTCTCCGCGGACCAGTTGTCCAGCCACGTGTCCTCGACGAGCCGGTAGACGGCGTCGGTCACGTCCCCGTACTCGTCACGCCCCGCGAGCCAGCACTCCCGCTGGAAGTCCGGGTCGGAGAGCATGTGCAGCGCCGAGCGCACGTTGCTGCGCCAGCGCCACCACGGCATGTCGTTGGTCGGCATGCCACCCATGGTGCTGGAGCGACGGCCGCGACGGGAAGACTTCTCCGAACCTTGCACGGTCATGGATCGTACGTTCCCACGCTGTGCACGCGAACCGGACCCCGCCCGTTCACCTTCATGTCACTGTCCGTTGAGAACGAGTCACTCCCAGGTTGGCCGCGTAGCGGAATCGTGCAGGGACATGACCGGCTGGCGACGCACCTTCCTCCCCCGCCCCTCCCGAACCGCAGCACTCTCGGCGGCCGCCGTGGCGGCGTGTACGTCGCTGATAGCCGGTTGCGGGGTCATCCCTGGAACCACGGGGGGTTCCGGGGACGACCCCGTCACCGTCATGACGTGGGCCCCCGAGAAGACGAAGGCCACCAACAAACCCGGCGTGCCCGCCATGGCGCAGGCCTACGCTCGCTGGGTCAACGCCCACGGCGGCCTCGGCGGCCGCGAGCTGAAGGTCCTCACCTGCAACGACCACAACGACTCGGTGGGCGCCGCCGAGTGCGCGCGTGAGGCGGTCGACAACGACGTGGTCGCGGTCGTCGGCGCGTACAGCCAGCACGGCCGCTCCTTCCTCGGCCCGCTCGAAGTCGCCGGCATCCCCTACATCGGCGGCTACGGCATCACCGACGACGAGTTCAGCAGCCCGCTCTCCTATCCCGTGAACGGCGGCGAACCGGCACTCCTCGCGGGCAACGGCCGGCAGCTCGCCGCCCGCTGCGAACGCGTCTCCCTCGTCCGCCCCGACACCCTCGCCGGCGACGAGCTGCCCAAGCTCCTCAACCAGGGCCTCGCCGACGGCCACCACAAGCCCGTCTCGGACATCCGCGCCCCCGAGGACGGCACCGACCTCACTCCGCAGGCCGAGCGCGCCCTGAAGGACGCGGGCGCCTCCGACGGCTGTGTGACCGCCGCGCTCGGCGCGCGCACGGACACCTTCTACGACTCGTTCCGGCGCACCAAGGACGACTATCCGCCCGTACGGATCTCCTCGGTGCTCGGCAGCGTCGACCAGTCCCTCATCGACCGCACCGGCGGCGCGAACGGCCCCTACGAAGGGGCGTACGTCACCGGCTGGTACCCGGCGGCGGGCGACGCCCGGTGGGACCCGATGCGGGACGTCATCCGCGAGCAGGCGTTCGGCGACAACCGGGTGGACCCGGCGGACGCGGGCGTCCAGACGACGTGGATCGCGTACACCGTCCTGAAGCAGGCCGTCGAGTCGCTCGACGGCGGCGAGGTGTCGTCCCGCACGCTGCGCCGCGCCCTCGACGGCGGTCTGCGGGTCGGGACGGGCGGCCTCACGCCGCCGCTGAGCTGGCGCTTCGAGGACCTGCTCGCGGCGAGTGAGTTCCCGCGCCTGATCAACTCGGACGTCACGTTCCAGGTGGTGCGGGACGGACGGCTCGTCCCGGCGCGCGAGGGCTTCGTGAACGTCGAGAAGACGCTGGAGCAGACGGCGTAGTACGTACTGCTCCGCGGGCCCCGGCCCGTCAGAGCTGGGTCTTGACGCGCTCGGTCAGGCCGTACTTGCGGGCGATCGCGTTCCAGTGGTTGGCGGCCTGCTCCTTGGCGGTCGTCGCCGCGCCGCTCTGCTTGTTGCCCGCCGCGGTCTGCGAGGTGTTGCGGGCGTGGCCCTTCCTGCACCCCTTCTTGCCCGCGACCTGGTCCGCCCACGCGGCGTAGTGGTTGTCCGCCGCGGCGGACGCCTTCCACGCCTTGTTGAGGGAGGCCGTCAGCTGGTCGTTGGCCGGGAGCTTGTCGACCTTCAGGGCGGCGAGCCGGGTGACGAGTCCGTTGCGCTGTTTGGCCGCGCCGCGCAGGTCCTTCGCCGACTGGCTGAGGTTCTGGCACTTCCCCACGTTGCGTACGGCGGCGATGACCGTGTCACGGCTGTTGTTGCTGTCGGCGAGCAGCTTGTCCAGGGCGACGGCCTGGTCCTTGGCGGGGTCGGCGGTCGGTGAGGGCCGCTCGTCGGGTTCGGCGGAGGCGGAGACGGGCTTGCCGTCGTCGCTCTTCTCGTCGTCCCCGCCACCGGAGCTGAGCAGTGCGCCCGCGCCGACGCCGAGCAGGGCGATGCCGACTCCGACGGCGGCGATCAGCGGCACCTTCGATCCGGTGCGGTTGCGACGACCGCCGCCACCGCCGCCGTGACCGCTGCCCGCGGGCTCGGGGACGGGCGCGGGGCCCGGCGTCTCGACGCGGGGCATCTGCTGCGTGGAAGCGGGGCCCTCGGATTCCGGCTCGGTGCGGAAGAGGCTGTCGAACTCGGCGGGCGGCTGCCGGTCTCCGGGGGCGCCGGGCCGGATGCCGTAGGGGGCGGCGGACGGCTCGGGCGGTGCGCTCTGCCCTGCGGGGGCGGGGCCGTCTGCCGGAACCGGCGCGATGAACTGGGTGGGGGCGTTGTCGGACGCGGGCGCGTTCGCGCGGCCCAGGAACTGCGTGGCGTCGGCGGCGGGAGCCTCGGGCGGCAGGGCACCGGGTCCCACCGGGGGTATGTACTGCGTGGCCCCCTCGTCCGCCACGGGGGCGATGTACTGCGTCGCCTCACTGTCGGAGGGCGCACCCGGCGCGGCGACGGGCGGCAGCGGCATGCTCTGCGGGGCCGGGGCCGGGGCCGGGGCGGCGGGAGGCAGCGGCTGAGCGGTCTGCGGCGCGGCGTGCGCGCCGCGTCTCGGCTGGGCGGACGCCTGCGACTGCGGGCCGGCGTGGCCGCCGTGGGCCGACTGGCCAGAGCCGTGCGGCTGCGGGGCGGCGTGGGCGCCGTGGGCCGGCTGTGAGGCGGAGGGCATCGGCTGCGCGGGCTGCCCGCCCTGAGAGGGCTGTCCCGGCTGCGACGGCGCGGCGTGGGCGCCGTGCGCCTGCTGCGCCCCGTGCGCGCCCTGCCCCGGCGCGCCACCGTACGAGGGCCCACCCTGAGGCTGCCCGCCCTGCCCTTGCTGGGCGGCGTACCCGGACTGGGGGGAGCCTTGCCCATGCTGGGGGTAGCCGTAGCCGGGCTGCTGGGGGTCCTGGTCCTGCTGGGGGTTGCCGTGGCCGGGCTGCGGGGCGCCCGGGCCCTGCTGCGGGTAGCCATATCCGGGCTGCTGGGGGCCTTGGTCCTGCTGGGGGTCGCCGTGGCCGGGCTGCGGGGCGCCCGGGCCCTGCTGCGGGTAGCCGTAACCGGGTGCCTGGGGACCCTGACCCTGCTGGGGGTAGCCGTGGCCGGGCTGCTGGGGACCATGCCCCTGCTGGGGGTTGCCATACCCGGGCTGCGGAGAGCTTTGCCCCTGCTGCGAGGCACCCTGGCCCTGCTCCGGGTTGCCGTACCCAGGCTGCTGAGCCCCCTGCCCCTGCTGCGAGGCACCCTGGCCCTGCTGCGGGTTGCCGTACCCGGGCTGCTGAGCCCCCTGCCCCTGCTGGGGGGCGCCGTGCCCGAGCTGCTGGGAACCCTGCCCCTGCTGGGCGGCGTACCCGGGCTGCGGGGCGCCTTGCCCCTGCTGCGGGTTGCCGTAGCCGGGCTGCGGGGCGCCCTGGCCCTGCTGGGGGTTGCCGTAGCCGGGCTGCGGGGCGCCCTGCCCCTGCTGGGGGTTGCCATACCCGGGCTGCGGGGAGCTTTGCCCCTGCTGGGAGGCGCCCTGGCCCTGCTGCGGGTTGCCGTACTCGGACTGCGGAGCGCCCTGGCCCTGCTGCGGGTACCCGTAGCCCGGCTGCGGGGCACCCTGACCCGGCTGGGGATAGCCGTACCCAGGCTGCGGGGCACCCTGACCCTGCTGCGGGTACCCGTACCCGGGCTGCGGGGACGAGCCGTAGCCCGGCTGATGCTGAGCGTCATAGCCCGGCTGCTGCTGAGCGTCGTAGCCCGGCTGCGGGGAGCCGGGGCCCTGCTGGCGGCCCCCGTACGAGGCGTCGGGGTGGCCGGTGGGGTGGGTGTGGGCGTTGCCCTCCGGGGGGAGGGGCTGGGCGGGCGGGGGCCACTCCTGGTCCTGGGCGGGGGGTGGCGGGCCCGCGGCGTCGGGGCCCCAGGGCTGGTCCCAGGGGCTGCCGCCCGCCGGGGCGCTGTGCCGGCCCGCGGTACCGGGGAACAGCGGCTCGCTGCCGTCCGCGGGCAGCACTACGCCCTCGTGGGCGGGCCGCTGCTGCGGATCGGAAGAAGCAGCGCCCTGACCGCTCTGCTGCGTCACCGGTACTCCTACACCTGGGGGGACCTACGGAACCGTCGGGTCACGCTACCGGGTCGCCACATCCCTCTGCCACGCAGCTCAGAACGCCGCCCTCCGCCGGGCGTCGGCAGTAACAAAACCTCCCTCGCAGACGCTGTTCAGGGGCGCATCGCGCGTTCTCACGCCGCCTGGATGTCGACGCGCGCCCCGAACTCCCGTACCACCGGCTCCTCACGATAGGGCTCGAGCCGGTCCTGGAAGTCCTCCAGGTACTCCGCGCCGCGGTTCGACCGCAGCGTGCCGAGGAGTTCGACGGCCTTCAGGCCCGTGTGGCAGGCCTGTTCCACCTCGCGCCGCTGCACCTGCGCCGTGGCCAGCAGTACGAGGCCGATCGCGCGCCGCCGGGCCCGCGTCTCCGGGTGCCCGTCCAGGGACTCCTGGGCGCTGCGCGCCGCCGCGTCGGCCTGGCCCAAGTCCCGGTGACAATGCGCCATTTCATCGGCCAGATACGCATGGTCGAAGTGTCGGATCCAGACCGGATCGTCGCCGGAGTCGGCCGTGCCGGACGCGCGGTCCATCGCCTCGACCGCCCGCCCCGCCACGACCTGCGTGGCCCGCGCGTCACCGAGGAGCGCGTGCCCGCGCGCCTCGGCCGCGTAGAACATCGCCTCCGCGCGGGGTGTGACCCTTCCGCGCGTCCCCTCCTGTGCGGCCCGCGCCAACTGTGCGATCTCGCGCGGGTTTCCGAGCTGGGCGGCGAGGTGACTCATCGACGCCGCCAGCACGTACCCTCCGTACCCCCGGTCGCCCGCCGCCTGGGCCAGGCGGAGCGCCTGGATGTAGTAGCGCTGGGCGAGACCCGGCTGGCCCGTGTCGACGGCCATGTACCCGGCGAGTTCGGTCAACCGGGCGACCGCGGCGAACAGTTCGCGTCCGACCGCCTCCCGGTAGGAACCCGCGAGCAGTCCGGAGACCACGGAGTTGAGGTAGTGCACGACGACCGGCCGCACGTGACCGCTGCCGAACTGGTGGTCCAGCTGGGTCAGCGCCTCCGTCATCGCCTTGACGGCCGCCACGTCCGCCATGCCGACGCGCGGCCCGGCGGCCCGTCCGACCTGCGAGTCGGGCGACGAGATCAGCCAGTCGCGGCTGGGTTCGACGAGCGCGGACGCGGCCACGGACGACCCGGAGAGGAAGTCCCTGCGGCCCACGTCGCTGCGCCACAGCTCGCAGACCTGCTCGATGGCGCCGAGGACGGTCGGCGAGAACTGCAGTCCCACGCCCGAGGCGAGGTTCTTGCCGTTCGCCATGCCGATCTCGTCGATGGTGACGGTGCGGCCCAGCTTGCGGCCGAGTGCCTCCGCGATGATGCCGGGTGCCCGGCCGCGCGGCTGCTGTCCGCGCAGCCAGCGGGCCACCGACGTCTTGTCGTAGCGGAGGTCGAGACCGTGTTCCGCACCGCACATGTTGACCCTGCGGGCCAGTCCGGCGTTGGAGCAGCCGGCTTCCTGGATGAGCGCCTGCAGCCTTTCATTGGGCTGTCGCGCGACGAGCGGCCTGGCGGCCATGGCGTACCCCCTGTGTGCACCGTGGACCATCGGAACGGACGGCCGTCGTGGGCCGCCTCGGGATGATCAATGCCCTTGAGGCAGGGCTAAGATGCGCCACAAAAGAAGCAATAGAAGCCATTAAGAACTATAAATGCCTATCTGTAAGGCTGTATGGCTTCCGCACGGGCCCTTGTACGGACCTGTCGGTCCCGGGCTTCCTCCGAGGCGTTCTCTGACTGCCCGTGACGTGGCTACCCGCACCCGGGAGCCAATCCCCATGCGCGCCCCCACCCATGCACCCATGCGCCCCACTCGCAGGATCGATGCTCCTCCCCCGCCCTCGCGTGCGCCCGTAACCCCGGGTGGCACCGGGAGTTGAGAACTGCGTGGAAGAGACCATCGGAGTCACGTCAGCCGCGCAGATCCCGAAGCAGCGCGGAGAAGCCTTGCTGGACACGGCCGTGCGGTACGCGGAGGAGCGTCACTGGGACGTGTTCCCCGGGACCTGGCTCGAGTCCGTCGAAGGGGTCGAGCAGTGCTCGTGCGGGGACTCCCCGTGCGACGCGCCCGGCGCACACCCCGCCCGGGAGGACTGGGCGACCCAGGCCACCGGCAGCGCGACGGCCGCCCGACGGCTCTGGCAGAAGCAGCCCAAGGCGTCGATCCTGCTCCCCACGGGGCGCACGTTCGACGCGATCGACGTGCCCGAGACCGCCGGCTTCCTCGCCCTCGCCCGCATGGAGCGCATGGAGCTCACCCTCGGCCCCGTGACCTGCACGCCGGACCGCCGCATGCAGTTCTTCGTGCTGCCCGGCGCCACGGCCAAGGTCCCCGACCTCGTCCGCAAGCTGGGCTGGCCGCCGGCCGCCATCGACCTCGTCCCGCTCGGCGAGGGCACCTACGTCGCCGCTCCCCCGACCCGCTTCGGCTCCTCCGGCGCGGTCCAGTGGGCGTGCCGCCCCACCGCCGCCAACCGCTGGCTGCCGGACGCCGAGGAGATCATCTCCCCGCTGGCGTACGCGTGCGGCAGGGAAGCGCGCCGCTGAGCGGCTGATCAACCCGGGGGGCCGCCGCCGTCGTATCGTGCGGGCACGGCGGAAGCGGCGAAGGGCGGCACGGTGACCGATGCGGCGGCGGTACGGATCCAGGGGCTCTGGAAGCGGTTCGGCGAACAGGTCGCGGTGGCCGGGATCGATCTGAACCTCCCCGCGGGCAAGTTCATCGGTCTGGTCGGCCCCAACGGCGCGGGGAAGACCACCACCCTCTCCATGGCCACCGGCCTCCTCAGGCCGGACCACGGCACCGTCGAGGTCGTCGGGCACGACGTGTGGCGCGACCCCGTCGAGGTCAAGGCCCGCATCGGCGTGCTCCCCGAGGGGCTGCGCCTCTTCGAGCGGCTCTCGGGGCGCGAACTCCTCGCGTACACCGGAAGGCTGCGCGGCCTGCCCGGGGCCGAGGTCGACAAGCGGGCCACCCAGCTCCTCGACGTGCTCGACCTCGCGGGCGCCCAGCACAAACTGGTCGTCGACTACTCGACCGGCATGCGCAAGAAGATCGCCCTCGCCGCGGCGCTCCTCCACAACCCCGAAGTCCTCTTCCTCGACGAGCCGTTCGAGGGAGTCGACCCCGTCTCCGCCCAGACCATCCGGGGCGTCCTGGAGCGCTACACCGCCTCCGGCGCCACCGTCGTCTTCTCCTCGCACGTCATGGAACTCGTCGAGTCGCTCTGCGACTGGGTCGCCGTCATGGCCGCGGGCCGCATCCGCGCACACGGCACCCTCGCGGAGGTGCGGGGCGCGGCGCCGTCGCTGCAGCAGGCGTTCCTCGAACTCGTCGGCGCGAACGGCCGCGACGCGGGCTCAGACCTGGACTGGCTGGGCGGCGGTCTCCGATGAGCGCGGCGGACACCACCGCGCCCCCGGCGATCACCCCCGTCTTCGTACGGCTCAAGCTGTCCCTCCTGCGCAACGGCCTGCGCCAGTCGGCGGGCCGCCGCGCCGCCTACATCGCGTCCGTCGCCGTCTCGCTCCTCTTCGCCGCGCTCCAGCTCCTCGGCCTCGTCGCGCTGCGCGGCAACACGCACGCCGCCACCGTCTGCGTCCTGCTCGTCGGCGTGCTCGCCCTCGGCTGGGCCGTCATGCCGCTCTTCTTCCCCAGCGGCGACGAGACGCTCGACCCGACGCGCCTGGTGATGCTGCCGTTGCGGCCCCGCCCGCTCGTGCGGGCGCTGCTCGTCGCCTCTCTCGTCGGCATCGGGCCGCTGTTCACGCTCTGCCTCGCGGCCGGTGCGGCGGTCGCGCTCGCCCACGGCGCGGCGGCGGCCGTCACCGGTGTCCTCGCGGTCGCCCTCACCCTCCTCGTCTGCGTGGCGCTGGCCCGCGCGGTCGCCGCCGCCAACATCCGCCTTCTCACCAGCCGCAAGGGACGCGACCTCGCGGTCCTCAGCGGCCTCGTCATCGCGGTCGGCGCGCAGGTCGTCAACTTCGGCGCGCAGAAGCTCGGTTCGTCCGGCCTCGGCACGCTCGACCCGGCGGCCGACGTCGTGCGCTGGATTCCGCCGGCCGCGGCGCTCGGCGCGGTCGACTCGGTGAGCGGGGGCGCGTACGCGACGGCGGCGGCCCAACTGGCCCTGACCACCGGCGCGCTGCTGGCCCTGCTCGCCCTCTGGGAGCGCAGCCTCACCCGCCTGATGACGGCGCCGGACGGCTCCACGCTCGCCGCGGCGGAGCCGGACAAGGGCACATCCCGTGCCTCGGGCGTCCTCGGCGGGCTCCTCCCCGCGGGCCGCACCGGCACCGTCATGGAACGCAGCCTGCGCTACGTGTGGCGTGACCCGAAGACCAAGGCGGCCTGGGTGACGTCCCTCGCCATCGGTCTGATCGTGCCGCTCTTCAACGCTCTGCAGGGCACCGGCTCCGTCTACTTCGCGTGCTTCGCGGCGGGGATGCTCGGCATCCTCATGTACAACCAGTTCGGCCAGGACACGTCGGCGTTCTGGATGGTGGCGATGACGATCTCCTCGACGCGCGACGCGTACGTGGAACTGCGCGGCCGGGCCCTCGCGCTGCTGCTCATCACCCTGCCGTACGCCGCGCTTGTCACCGTCCTCACCACCGCGATGCTCGGCGACTGGCCGGCCCTGCCCGAGGTCCTCGGCCTCTCCTGCGCCCTGCTCGGCGCGATGCTGGCCACGGGCGCGTGGTCCTCGGCCCGCTTCCCGTACTCGATCCCGCAGGAGGGGTACAAGAACGTCGCCCCCGGCCAGGCGGGACTCGCGTGGATCTCCATCTTCGGCGGCATGGTCGCGGCGGCCCTGCTGTGCGCCCCCGTCCTGGCCCTCACGATCTGGCTGCACGCCTCGGGCGCGTCCTCCTGGACGTGGGTCCTGCTGCCCCTGGGCGCGGCCTACGGCGCGGTGGTCACGGAGCTGGGCACGCGGCTGGCCGCCCCGCGTCTCGCGCGGCGCCTGCCGGAGATCCTCACGGCGGTCAGCAAGGGCTGAACACCCGTGCGGACGCAGACGACCCGCGAGCCGTGGTTCCTGCCGCCTGGGCGGAGGAAGCCGGCCGGACGTACCGGCGGCTCGCGGGTCGGGTGACTGCTTGGGAATAGGGCCGGCTGCGCACATCGCATGCGCTGGTCCGGCGCCGAATTCGAGTTGCGACGTCGGGCCGCTAGCCCGCAGTCACCTCACGCGTCCGGTTTCGATACATCTGCCGAACCACCTCCCTTCTCGTGTGCACGCCACCCTAGAAACCGTCCCGTGCGCCGCACAACCGAATTTCCGCGCACGATTTTCTGTCCGACTTCCGGGAACTTCCTGTGGGGTGCGTCACGTTCCAGTTGAATGATCTGACATGCGGTACAGGCAGACGGCCTGTAGGGGGTGCCACGTGAGTGCTTCGCGGCAGAGCGGAACCACTGACGAACTGGGTCCTGAAGAGCCCGAGCCCGGCGGAGCCGAGTTGCTCGCGGCACTGCTCGACGGGATGGACGCGGCGCTGTGCGCGTTCGACGCCGACGGTGTGGTGACGCACTGGAACCGCGAGGCCGAGCGCATCCTCGGCTGGACGGCGGCGGAGGCCGTCGGGCGGCGCGGGTTCGCGGGGTGGGCCGTGCGGGCCGCCGACGCCGGGGCCGTCGAGGAGCGGCTGCTGTCCGCGATGGACGCGCCGGGCCGGCAGGTGCACGAGTTCGCGCTGGTGACCAAGGACGGCGGTCGGGTGCTGGTGCGGATGCAGTCCGCGTCCGTGCGGGCCGGGAGCGGGAAGCCCTCCGGGGTGTACTGCGCCTTCAGCGAGGTGCACGCGCAGATCGACCTGGAGCGGTCCATCGCCCTCAGCGAGGCCCTCTTCGAGAGCGCCTCGTGGGGCGTGGTGCTTGTCGACGCGGACCTGCGGCCCGCCGTCGTGAACGAACACGCGGCCCGCGCCTTCGGGGTGGGCCCCGCCGCCGTGCTCGGGCGGCCGCTCGCCGATCTGCTCGGGCAGGGCGTCGAGGAGCTGGAGAGCGCGCTGACCCATGTGCTGGCCGAGGGGACGCCGCCCGCCCCCGCCGAGCTGTGGGTGTCGGTGCGGTCCGGGGCCGGGCGGGAGGACGGGGGTGAGCGGCGGTGCTGGCGCAGCGGCTTCCTGCGGCTGGCCTCGCCGCTCGCGGAGGAGCCCGTGCCGCTCGGTGTCGGCTGGCTCTTCATGGACGTCACGGAGGCCAGGCAGGCCGAGCAGGAGGCCGCGCAGCTGCGGTTCCGCTCGCAGCAGCTGCACCGGGCGGCGCGGGCCACCGCGGAGTGCGAGGACCCGACGGAGGCGGCCACGGTCCAGTTGGACTTCGCCCTCGCCGGGTTCGCCGACCACGCCCTGGTGGACCTGACGGCCGGCGAGGACCCGGTGCGGCTGGTGCGGGTCGCGGCGACGCCCGCGGGGCCGCCGGGCCCCTGTCTGCCGGTCGCCACCGCGGGCATCCCCGTCCGCTACCCCGAGGGGCACCCCGCTCCCCAGTGCGTGGAGCGCACCGGGTCGGTGCGGGCCGACGCGGGCGCGGCGGCCTCTCCGGAACAGGCGCGCGAGTGGGCGTCGACCCGCCAGTGGCCCGAGGACACGGTGCACGCCCTGTGCGCGGTGCTCCGCAGCCGGGGCCGCACGCTGGGCGTGTTGACGTTCCTCCGGGGCCCTGGCCGAGGCCAGTTCGACCGCGGCGACGCGACGTACGCGGAGAGCGTCGCGTCACGGGTGGCGGCCTCCCTGGACCTGGCCCGGTCCCTGGACCCCTGAGAGCCTGTGCCATGACCCCGGCCGGGCGCTCGTCACGCCGCGTGCAGCGCCAGGGTCGGGGAGAGGCGGGCCGCCCGGACCGCCGGGTACAGGCCCGCCACCGTGCCGATGGCCAGGGTCGCCAGGAAGCCGCCCGCCATCGCCCAGGGCGGGACCACCCACGGCAGGCCGCCGGAGACCGCGTACGCCGCCGTCGCCGCGGCGCCGAGCGCGACCCCCGCCGCCCCGCCGAGGCCCGACAGCATCAGGGACTCCGTCACGAACTGGACGCGGATCTGGCCGCGGGTCGCGCCCAGGGAGCGGCGCAGGCCGATCTCGTAGCGCCGCTCCAGGACCGAGATGATCATGGTGTTGGCGACGCCGACCCCGCCCACGAGCAGAGCGATCCCGCCGAGGCCGAGCAGCAGCGTGGAGAACGCGCCCTCCGTCGCCGCCTTCGCCCTGAGCGCCGACGACGGGTCGGTGACCTGGACGTTGCGCGGGTTCTCCGGGTCGATGGACGGGGCGAGCAGCTTGCGGACGGTGGAGACGGAGGCGTCGGTGGAGCGTTCGTACACCGATGTCGGATGCCCGTCGAAGCCGAGGAGCTTCCTCGACGCGTCCCAGCCGGTCAGCGCCGACCGCTCGACGTCGGGTGCGAGCGGCAGGGCGTCGAGGATGCCGATGACGGTGAAGTACCGGTCGTCGATCCAGACCTGCTGCCCGGGTGACGTGATGCCGAGGCGATCGGCCGCCACGTGGCCGAGGACCACGGACGGGTAGCGGCTGTTCGCGGCGTTGAACCAGCTGCCGTGCGCCATGCGTCCGCGCAGCACCTTCAGCAGCCCCTCGGTGGACGCCTTCACGGAGATGCCGCCCGTCTCGTCCTCCGGGATCTTCTCGCTGCGCCGCACGGACCGTTCGAGGTCACCGGTCGCGCCGACGTCCTCGACTCCCTGCACACGCCCCACCCGCCCGGCGGCGTCGCGCGGCAGCTTCACCTCCTCGCCGGAGAACATCGGCTCGCCGGGCGACGCCACCAGCATGTTCGTGCCGAGCGCGTCGAGTTCCCGCATGAGCTGGGCCTTGCTGGAGGACGAGATGCCGACCACCGCGACCATCGTCGCGATGCCGATGGCGATGCCGAGCGCGGACAGGACGACCCGTACGGGCCGGCTGCGCAGGCCCGCGGAGCCGACGTGCAGGACGTCGCGGGGGCCGAGCCTGGCCGCCCTGAGCGCGGCCCCGCGGCGCGTCTTCGTACGCTTCCCGCTTCTCACGCCGCGACCTCCGCCCCGCACGTGTCCGCGACGACCCGGCCGTCCCTGATCCGCACCTGCCGCGGCAGGCGTTCGGCGAGCTCCGTGTCGTGGGTGATGACGGCGATGGTGGCGCCCTCCGCGTTGAGGTCGTGCAGCAGGGCCATGACGGTCTCGCCGGATTCGGAGTCGAGCGCGCCGGTGGGTTCGTCGGCGAGGAGCAGGTCGGGTTCGCCGACGACGGCGCGGGCGATGGCGACGCGCTGTTTCTGACCGCCGGAGAGTTCGTGCGGCCGGTGCTTCATGCGGTCGGCGAGGCCCACGCGTTCCAGGGCGTACGCGGCCCTGCGGCGGCGTTCGCCGCGCGAGAGGCCGGAGTACAGCAGGCCCTCGGCGACGTTGTCGCGGGCGCTGATGCCCGGGACGAGGTGGAACGCCTGGAAGACGAAGCCGATGTGCCGGGCGCGCAGCGCGGAGAGGCTGCGGTCGGTGAGCGCGGCGACGTCGTGCCCCGCGATGGCGACGGAGCCCGCGGTGGGCCTGTCGAGGGTGCCGACGATGTGCAGGAGGGTGGACTTGCCGGAACCGGAGGGGCCGACGATGGCGAGGAGTTCACCGGAGGCGACGGTCAGGTCGACGCCGCGCAGGGCGGCGACCCCGCCGGGGTACTCCTTGGTGACGCCCGCCAGTTCGACGACGGTGGACGGTGGTGCGGGCGGCGGTTCGGACGACGGTGTGGACAGCGGTGCGGACGGCGGTCGGGGCTCGCTCATGCCTTCGGCACCCCGATCTTCGCGCCCTCCCGCAGCCCGCCGCCGCTCACCTCGACCCTGCCCTGCCCGAACATGCCGAGCTCGACCTCGACATCCCGCGTGCGGCCGCCCTCGACGACCTGGACGCCGAAGCCGCCGCCGGGCAGCGCGAGGAGCGCGTTGACGGGGACGGAGAGGACGTTCTCGCGGGTCTCGCCGGTGAGGTTCACGGTGACCGGCGACTGGTCGAAGCCGCCGACCTTGCCGGGGTCGTCGAAGGTGACGGTGACGGGGATCTTGGGGGTCTTGTCGTCGGGGTCGTCGCCGGGCTCGGCGGTCCTGCCGACGGAGGCGACCTTGCCGTGCACCGTGGTGCCGTCCGGGAGCGTCACGGTGACCTTGGTGCCCTTCTTCGCCGAACTCCCTTCCGCCACGTCGAGCCGGACGCGTACGACACGCTGGGAGCCGGTCGTCGAGAGCACCGGCTTGCCCGGGGCGACCTGGTCACCGACGGTCGATCCGGTGGACTTCACGCGGACCGCGGACGGCTGGAAGGCGATCTGGTCGGGTCCGACCCGGCCGGTCTGCTTGCGGTCGTGGGCCTTCTGCCACTGCTTGACGGCGGCGGCGGTGCCGTCGGTGTACGTGGTGTCGACGGCGAGCCCGTTCCCGTACCCGAGCGCCACGAGGTTCTCCTCCAGCTGGCGCACGTCGTCGCCCTTGTCGCCCGGCTTCAGCGTGCGGTACATGGGTTCGGTGCCGTACATGAGGCGGACGGGCGTGCCGTCGACCTCGTAGAGCCGCTCGTCGCGGCCGACGGTGGAGCCTGCCCCCGCGGACCAGGTGAGCGTGCCCGCCGCACCCGCGTTGACCTTGCGTTCCTTGGCGTAGCCGAGGGTGCCGTCGACCTGGGTGCCGCTGCTGAGGTCGCCCCGTTCGACGGACGCGGTGGCCGGCGGCAGGGCCGCGTCACGGTGGGCGGAATCCTGCTTGCCGCCCGTCTCGGCGAGGGCTGTGACGGCTATGCCGCCGCCGGTGACGGCGAGCAGGGCGACGACGGTGGCGACGACGGCGGTGCGGCGCCTCATCCGACGATGCCCTTGCACGCCCCGGCGGCCTTCTCCATCTTCTTGGCCTCGGCGCCCTTGGGCATGGGCTGGGCCTGCATCGCGCCGCCGTCGAACTTCGGGTCGGGCATGTCGAACCCGTTCTTGCGCATGCACTGGGCGTACTCGAGCATCTTGTCCTTGTCGGCCTGTGAGATGCCGCCGCCCTTGGAGCCGCCGCCCATGCCGCACTTCTTCATGGCGGCCTCCATCTTCTCCTTGCTCATGTCGCCGCCGATGGTGATGCCGCGGCTGTCCTGGCCGGACTTGGGCTCGGGCACCTTCAGGCCCTGCTTGCGCAGGCACTCGCGCTCCTTGAACGCCTTGTCCGCGTCGGCGCCCTTGCCGCCGTCGGCGCTGTCCGACGAGCCGGACCCGGAGTCCGGGCCGGAGCCTGTGCCGTTCGAGCAGGCCCCGGCGAACAGGGCGAGTGCGGCGCAGGCCGACGCGACGGCCACTGAGCGGGTGCGGGTCCTACGGACGGTCCTCATTCGGCTTCCCCTTCACATGTGGCGTGGGTGACGCGCACAGGCTGGCGGGGAGCGGGGTTTCGTTTCTCTCACCGGGGACGCTTACACCGGCGAAAGGTCACTCTCCGGTACACAGGGCGGCATGCGCGTACTGCTGGTGGAGGACGAGGAATTCCTGGCGGAGATGATCTCCGAAGGGCTGCGCCGCGACGCGCTCGCCGTCGACGTCGCGGCCGACGGGCTGACCGCACTGCGAAAACTGCAGCTCGGCGAGTACGACGTGCTGGTCCTCGACCGCGACCTGCCGGGCGTGCACGGCGACGAGGTGTGCCGCAGGGTCGTCGAGCAGCGCCTCCTGACCCGGGTCCTCATGCTGACCGCGTCGGGCACGGTGCGTGACCGCGTGGCGGGTCTCGGGCTCGGCGCGGACGACTATCTGACCAAGCCGTTCGCGTACGAGGAACTCCTCGCCCGGGTCCTCGCGCTCGGCCGCCGTGCGCGCCCCGCGCTGCCGCCGGTGATCGAGCGGGCCGGGCTCGTCCTGGACACCGCGCGCCGCCAGGCCGATCGGGACGGGCGTCATCTGGCGCTGTCCCGCAAGGAGTTCGCGGTCCTGGAGGCCCTGCTGCGCGCGGACGGCGCGGTGGTCAGCAACGAGGACCTGATCGAGCAGGTCTGGGAGGAGGACACCAGTTACCGCACCAACGCGGTCCGCGTCACCCTCTCCAAGCTCCGGGCGAAGCTGGGCGAGCCGCCGGTGGTGGAGACGGTGCCGGGGGCCGGGTACCGGATCGTGGGGCGGTCGCTGTGAAGGTGTCGGTCAGCAGCGAGCGGGCCCGGCTGACCGCCCTCTACGGAGGGCTGCTCGTGCTGGCCGGGGCGCTGCTGACCGGGCTCGTGTATCTGCTCGTGCAGCAGGGCCTGTACACGTCGATCAGTACGGCGGTGACCACGGCGGTGCCCCGCGGCTCTGTCCCGCCCTGGAACACCGTCCCGGTGCCCGCGGCCTCCGCGGTGCCCGCCCGGCGGGTGGAGGGCGTCCCGGTCGACCTCGACAAGGGCCTCGCCGTGACGAAGATCAGTGATCTCGCGGGCGAGGCCGCGCTCAACCGGCTCCTGACGGTCTCCGCGATCGTCCTCACCGTCTACGCCGTCCTGTCGATCGCCCTCGCGTGGTGGATGGCGGGCCGGGTGCTGCGCCCGGTGTCGGTGATCGCCGAGACCGCGCGTCGCCTCTCGGGGGCCAATCTGCACGAGCGGATCGCGCTGGACGCGCCGCGGGGCGAGCTGAAGCACCTCGCCGACACGTTCGACGAGATGCTGGACCGGATGGAGCGGCTCGTCGGCGCCCAGCAGCGGTTCGCGGCCGACGCGGCGCACGAGCTGCGCACGCCGCTGGCCGTGCAGCGGGCGGCCGCCGAGATCGGTCTCGCCGGGGAGCCCGACCGGGAACGGGTCGCGAAGATCCGTACGAAGCTCATCTCCGTGGCCGACGACAGCGAGCGCCTCATCGAGGGGCTGCTGCTGCTCGCCGCGTCGGAGCAGGGTCTGGAGCGGCGCGAGCCGGTCTCGGTGGACGTCCTCGCGCACGCGGTCGCTGACGGCCTCGCCGAGGAGGCGGCCGGGCGCGGCGTCGCCGTGTCGGTGCGGGCCGAGCCGCTGACGGTGACGGGTGACGGCGTGCTGCTCGACCGGCTGGTCCACAACCTGGTGGCGAACGCGGTGCGCTACAACGTCCCGGAGGGCCGGGTGAGCGTCCTGGTCGCCCGCGACGGCACGCTGGAGGTCGTCAACACGGGCCCGGAGGTGCCCGCGGACACCGTCCCGCACCTCTTCGAGCCCTTCCGGCGCCTGCACGAGCGCACCCACGCGCGGGGCGAGGGCGCGGGTCTCGGCCTGTCCATCGTGGCGGCGATCGCGCGGGCGCACGGGGCGGAGGTGACGGCCGAGGCGAACAGGACGGGCGGCGGCCTCACGGTGCGGGTGTGCTTCGAAGGGGACGCGCGGCCGGGCGCCGCGGCTCAGCGCCGGTAGAAGATCCGGTCGCCGTACTCCTGGAAGACGCGGCCGTTCCAGTCGTGGCCGCCGTCCACGTTCCCGGAGCGCAGGAGCGGCGGCTGGATGCCCCGCTCGGCGAGCTTCTCGACCGCCGCGGCGGTCATCGCCTGCATCAGCGCGTTGGCGACCACGCTGGAGGCGGGCCCGAACGGAGCATCGACCCCGTCGAGAGAGAGCTCCGCGTCGCCGACCCCGATCTTGGAGTCGATCACCACGTCGCAGTGGTCCTTCAGGAAGGTGCCGGAGACGTGCCGCGAGCGCGTCTCCGTCGCGTACGCCACCGAGGTCACGCCGATGACCTTCAGGCCCAGCGCGCGGGCGTTCATGGCCATCTCCACCGGCAGCGAGTTCCGCCCGGAGAGCGAGACGATCACGACCGCGTCACCGGGGCGGGCCGGCGAGGAGTCGAGGACGGCGCCGGCGAGGCCGTCGACCCGCTCCAGGGCGGAGCCCAGCGTGGCGGGCATGACGTCGACGCCGACGACGCCGGGGGCGGCGAGGAGGTTGATGAGGGCGAGGCCGCCCGCGCGGTAGACGACGTCCTGCGCGGCGAGGGAGGAGTGCCCGGCGCCGAAGGCGAAGAGACGTCCGCCGGACTCGACCGCGTCGGCGAGCAGCGTGCCGGCCTCGGCGACGTTCTCGGACTCCTCGTCGCGGACCCGCTGCAGCAGGCCGATCGCGGCGTCGAAATACTGACCTACCAGCTTGCTCTCGCTCTTCGAGCTCATTCGCATCACGTTGCGGTCTGGACCAGTGCCCTGTCAACACCGTCACAGGCCGGTACTGGGCGGGAATTCCACCGGCGCGGCACGGTTGTCAGTGGTATGCGTCAGAATTGAGGGCAGGGCCAGCGCACGAGCGAATTCTGAGGGGCACCCATGTCGGGGCTGATTGACACCACTGAGATGTATTTGCGCACCATCCTCGAGCTGGAGGAGGAAGGTGTGGTCCCCATGCGCGCCCGGATCGCCGAGCGGCTCGACCAGAGCGGACCGACGGTGAGCCAGACCGTGGCGCGCATGGAGCGCGACGGCCTGGTGGCGGTCGCCAGCGACCGGCACCTGGAGCTCACCGAGGAGGGCCGCCGCCTGGCCACCCGCGTGATGCGCAAGCACCGCCTGGCGGAGTGCCTGCTCGTCGACGTGATCGGGCTGGAGTGGGAGCAGGTGCACGCCGAGGCGTGCCGCTGGGAGCACGTGATGAGCGAGGCGGTGGAGCGCCGCGTCCTGGAGCTGCTGCGCCACCCCACCGAGTCTCCGTACGGCAACCCGATCCCGGGCCTGGAGGAGCTGGGCGAGAAGGACGGCGCGGACCCGTTCCTGGACGAGGGCATGGTCTCCCTGTCGGAGCTCGACCCGGGCGCCGAGGGCAAGACGGTCGTGGTGCGCCGCATCGGCGAGCCGATCCAGACGGACGCACAGCTGATGTACACACTGCGGCGGGCCGGTGTGCAGCCGGGCTCCGTGGTGAGCGTGACGGAGTCGGCGGGCGGCATTCTGGTGGGCAGCAGCGGCGAGGCCGCGGAGCTCACCGCGGAGATCGCGTCGCACGTCTTCGTCGCCAAGCGCTGAGGTCACGGACCCTTTCGCGGCACTGAGGTCAACTCGCGTTGCGCGAGAGGAAGTTGACGGGTCCTCACGATCTCCACGAGATCTTGCGGAATCCAAGATTCAGTGTGCGGAATCGCAGCGCCCACGCGTTTTGCGTGCGAGGCTGTCGCGAGAGGCATATGACCTGAGGGCTCTTGACCGTGTCGGCGCCAGGTCTGGCCGGTCGGCCGGAGAGGGGGCTGGAGGATGTGCCCGTCTGGTGAGGGCCCCGGCGCTGAAGAGCGCCGGGGCCTGTCCTCCCCTGTACTGACCCGGAGCCCCGAGCTCTCAGGGTCATTCCCCTCGGACCGTCATCCCCGAGCGGCCCGCCTCCCGATGGAGATCTCCCCTCGGCCACGCCGGTCAATCCTTGAGCGTGGTCACCCGAACGAGGGGTGTTATCGGCGAACCGGCCGCTTTCGAAAGGGAGTTCGATAGCGTGCGGGGGTGTGAGGCAGGGCCAGGCGTGAAACCCGGGCGGGACCAAGGGGGGTGCCAGGAATCATGGTGCGGCGCATCGATGTGACGGGCACAGGTGGCGTACGCCTCGCCGCCTGGGAGTACGCCGACCCTCCCAAGGTCAGGGAGGCCGACGGGGCGCCCGGTGGGGTGCTGTTGCTGCACGGCCTGATGGGCCGCGCCTCGCACTGGGCGGAAACCGCCCGCTGGCTGTCCGGGCGGCACCGCGCGGTCGCACTCGACCAGCGCGGCCACGGCAGGAGCGACAAGCCCGCCGACGGCCCCTACACCCGCGATGCCTACGTGGACGACGCCGAGGCCGCCCTCGTCCAGCTCGGCCTCGCCCCCGCCGTCCTCATCGGCCACTCCATGGGCGCCCTCACCGCCTGGCAGCTCGCCGCCCGCCGCCCCGACCTCGTCCAGGGCCTCATCGTCTGCGACATGCGGGCCTCCGCGCTCGGGGCCGCCTCCCAGCGCGAGTGGGAGGACTGGTTCAAGTCCTGGCCGGTGCCGTTCGCGACGCTCGCCGACGTACGCAGGTGGTTCGGCGAGGACGACCCTTGGGTGGAGCGGCCCAATCCCGCGCGCGGCGAGTTCTTCGCCGAGGTGATGGCCGAGGGCCCGGACGGCTGGCGGCCCGTCTTCGACCGCGCCCAGATGCTCAGCTCCCGCGAGACGTGGGTGCACGACGCGCACTGGGAGGAGCTCATCCAGGTCCGCTGCCCGGCGCTCGTCGTGCGCGGCCAGGACGGCGAGCTCGGCCGGGCCGAGTCCCAGGAGATGGTCCGCGTACTGCCCCGCGGGGAGTACGCGGAGGTCGCCGACGCGGGCCACCTCGTGCACTACGACCAGCCGGAGGCGTGGCGCGCCGCGGTCGAACCGTTTCTGGACGGGGTCCTGACCGGGTGACGTGGTGCCCCGCGCGGGGGGCGCCGTCGATCGTGGCCTTCGGCCTACTCGTCCTCAATCGCCGGACGGGCTGGAACACCCCGGTCCGCGGCCGGCAGCGCGGGGCTCACGGGCTCAGGCGCTCCACCCGCCAGGTCCCGCCGGCCTCTTCCCGTACGTAGCGCAGGCGGTCGTGGAGCCTGTCCGCTCTGCCCTGCCAGAACTCCACCGCCAGCGGGGTCACCCGGAAGCCGCCCCAGTCCGGAGGGACCGGGACCTGTTCGCCCTCGGGGTAGCGGGACGCCAAGTCGGCGTAGGCGCGGTCGAGTTCGCCGCGTGAGGCGAGCACGGAGGACTGGGCGCTGGCCCAGGCGCCGAGCTGGGAGCCGTGCGGGCGGGTGCGGAAGTAGGCGACCGTCTCCTCGCGCCCGACGCGCTCCGCGGTGCCGGTGACGATCACCTGGCGGGCCACCGCGTGCCAGGGGAACAGCAGCGAGACGTACGGGTTCGCGGCGAGCTCACGGGCCTTGCGGGAACCGTAGTTGGTGTAGAAGACGAAGCCCCGCTCGTCGAAGCCCTTCAGGAGCACCGTGCGGGAGCTGGGGCGGCCCGCCGCGTCGGCCGTGGAGACGACCATCGCGTTCGGCTCGTGGACGGCGTCCCTGTCACGTGCCGCCTCCTTGAACCAGAGGGCGAACTGGTCCATGGGCACGGCCGGCAGCTCGGCCTCGGAGAGCCCGCCGGTGGCGTACTGCTCACGCATGTCAGCCGGTTCCGGGAGCGGGGCGCTGGAGTCGGTCACACGGTCATCTTGCCGTATTTGCCACGGCCACAGGGGGCGGGAAGGGAACGCGCGCGCCACGGAGAGGTGACGTGTGGCACTGAGTGCCGCATTCCGTCGCCAAAGGTGGCACCAAGGGATATCGTCCTGCTGCCGCAACGGTTGGGTGACCACCAGCCTCACGGGGCATCACCGGGAGGACCGTTCCGGACCGCGAGTCGCCGGACCGCCGCGCATCGGCGGGCACGACCGTGGAACCGGACCGGAAACGCCCACCTTTGACACTTGGTCATGAGCTGATCGCTGTCGAACCCATCATGAGGAGCCGCCTGATGTCCGACTTCGTACCTGGTCTTGAGGGAGTCGTCGCGTTCGAGACGGAGATCGCCGAACCGGACAAGGAAGGCGGCGCGCTCCGCTACCGCGGCGTCGACATCGAGGACCTGGTCGGCCACGTCTCCTTCGGGAACGTGTGGGGCCTGCTCGTCGACGGCGCCTTCGACCCCGGACTGCCGCCCGCCGAGCCCTTCCCGATCCCGGTGCACTCCGGCGACATCCGCGTCGACGTCCAGTCCGCCCTGGCGATGCTCGCACCCGTCTGGGGTCTGCGCCCGCTGCTCGACATCAGCGAGGAGCGGGCCCGCGAGGACCTGGCGCGGGCCGCCGTCATGGCCCTCTCGTACGTCGCCCAGTCCGCGCGCGGGCAGGGCCTGCCGATGGTCCCGCAGCAGGAGATCGACAAGGCCGGGACGGTCGTCGAACGGTTCATGAAGCGGTGGCGCGGGGAGCCCGACCCCAAGCACGTCCAGGCCGTCGACGCGTACTGGACGTCGGCCGCCGAGCACGGCATGAACGCGTCCACGTTCACCGCCCGCGTCATCGCCTCCACCGGCGCGGACGTGGCGGCGGCGCTCAGCGGGGCCGTCGGCGCGATGTCCGGGCCGCTGCACGGCGGTGCCCCGTCCCGGGTCCTCGGCATGATCGAGGAGATCGAGCGCACGGGGGACGCGGTCGCGTACGTGAAGCAGGCGCTGGACAAGGGTGAGCGGCTGATGGGCTTCGGGCACCGGGTGTACCGGGCCGAGGACCCGCGGGCGCGGGTGCTGCGGCGCACCGCGCGCGAGCTGGGGGCGCCCCGGTTCGAGGTCGCGGAGGCGCTGGAGAAGGCGGCCCTCGACGAGCTGCACGCCCGCAGGCCCGACCGCGTCCTCGCCACGAACGTGGAGTTCTGGGCGGCGATCGTCCTCGACTTCGCCGAGGTGCCGGCGCACATGTTCACGTCGATGTTCACGTGCGCGCGGACCGCCGGGTGGTCGGCGCACATTCTTGAGCAGAAGCGGACGGGGCGCCTTGTCCGTCCCTCGGCGCGGTACGTGGGGCCGGGCAGCCGCAGCCCTCAGGAGATCGCGGGGTTCGGCGACATCGTTCGCTGACCCCGCTCCTCGATCGCCGGAGGGGCTGAAATCTCCCCCGGCGATTGAGGGATCAGGCCCTCAGCGCCCCCTCCACCAGCACCGTCCACTGCGCCACCACCCGCTCCCTCCTCGCCCCGTCGTCCGTCAGCAGGTTCGCGAGGCCCAGGCCACGCGCCATGTCCAGGAGGCCCTGGATCGTTTCGCGGACGCCGGGGCGGGACTCGTCCGCGTCGAGGAGGGACACCGCGATGCGGTGTGTCTCGCGGCCCACGCGGGATTCGAGTTCCGTGACGCGGGAGCCGAGCGCGGGCTCGTTCGACGCGGCCACCCACAGGTGGAGGGCCGCGCGGAACAGTGGGCCTGTGTAGAGGTCGACGAGGGCCGCGACCACCGAGGCCCTGTCCTGCGCGGGCAGGGAACGCAACGCCGTGGAGCGCTGTTCGGCGACGTACTCCACGGCGGCCGTGAAGAGGTCCTCCCGGGTGGGGAAGTGGTGCTGGGCCGCGCCCCGCGAGACGCCCGCCCGCTCGGCGACCACCGACACCGTCGAGCCGCCCCAGCCGTGCTCGGCGAGGCAGGACACCGCGGCCTCCAGGAGTTTCTGGCGCGTGGCGCGGCTGCGGTCCTGCTTGGGCGCGCGGTCGGCGGCGGTCACAGCACCCATGGGCGCTCCCGTCGTTCGAGGAACGCCGTCATCCCCTCGCGGGCCTCGGCGGAGCCGAAGAGCCGCGCGGACAGGGCCATGAGGGCGTCCGATTGGTCGTCGAATGCGTCGAGCACCCTAGCCGTGAGCAGCTTCTTCGTCTCGGCCAGGGCGCCCGGCGCCGCTGCCCGGAACCCGTCGAGCATGGGTGCGAGGGCGGCGTCGACGTCCGTCGCGTACGCGGTGACCAGGCCGATCCTGGCCGCCTCCGCCGCGTCGAAGCGCTCCCCGGTGAGGCAGTAGCGGGACGCGGCGCTCGGGTCGAGGCGGGGCAGGAGGGGCAGGGAGATCACGGCGGGAGCGACGCCGATGTGGACCTCCGTGAACGCGAAGGAGGCGTCCGGGCCCGCCACCGCCGTGTCGCACGCGCCGAGCAGCCCGAGTCCGCCCGCCCGCACGTGCCCGCTCACGCGCGCCACGACGGGCTTGGGGAGCGCCACGATCTGCCGGAGCAGCCGCACGAAGTCCCGCGGGTCGGGCGGCGCCTTCAGGTCGGCGCCCGAGCAGAACGTCGTCCCGGTGTGGGTGAGCAGGACCGCGCGGGTCCCGGCGTCCTTGCCGAGGTCGTCGAGCGCCTCGGCCAGGGCGCCCAGCAGGTCCGCCGAGAGCGCGTTGCGCCGCTCGGGGCTGTCCAGGGTGACGGTGGTGATGCCGCGCGCCGGTGAAGAGACGGAAAGACTCACGGGAAGCGCTCCTCAGTAGGACTTGGGCAGGCCCAGCGTCTGGTGCGAGACGTAGTTGAGGATCATCTCCCGGCTCACCGGGGCGATCCGTGCCACGCGCGACGCCACGATCAGCGAGGCGAGGCCGAACTCCTTCGTCAGGCCGTTGCCGCCCAGCGTGTGCACGGACTGGTCGACGGCCTTCACGCAGGCGTCGGCGGCGGCGAGCTTCGCCATGTTGGCGGCCTCGCCCGCGCCGACGTCGTCGCCCTCGTCGTAGAGCCGGGCGGCCTTCTGCATCATCAGGCGGGCGAGTTCGATCTCGACGTGGGACTGGGCGAGGGGGTGCGCGATGGCCTGGTGGGCGCCGATCGGGGACTTCCACACGCTGCGTTCCTTGGCGTACTCGACGGCGCGGGACAGCGCGTACCGGCCCATGCCGAGCGCGAACGCGGCCGTCATGATGCGCTCGGGGTTGAGGCCCGCGAAGAGCTGGAGGAGGCCCGCGTCCTCGTCGCCGACGAGCGCGTCGGCGGGCAGCCGCACATCGTCGAGCACGAGTTCGAACTGCTTCTCGGCGGCCTGGAGTTCCATGTCGATCTGCCGCCGCTCGAAGCCCGGGGCGTCGCGCGGGACGATGAACAGGCACGGCTTGAGGTTGCCGGTCCGCGCGTCGGACGTACGGCCGACGATGAGCGTCGCGTCGGCGATGTCGACACCGGAGATGAACACCTTGCGGCCGGTCAGCAGCCAGTCGCCGGAGTCGGGGTCGCGGCGGGCGGTGGTGGTGATGCGGTGGGAGTTGGAGCCCGCGTCGGGTTCGGTGATCCCGAAGGCCATGGTGCGGGAGCCGTCGGCGAGGCCGGGCAGCCAGGCCCGCTTCTGCTCCTCGGTGCCGAACCGGGCGATGACGGTGCCGCAGATCGCGGGCGACACCACCATCATCAGCAGGGGGCAGCCCGCCGCCCCCAACTCCTCCAGGACTATGGACAGTTCGGCGATTCCGCCGCCCCCGCCGCCGTACTCCTCGGGCAGGTTCACGCCCAGGTAGCCGAGCTTCGCGGCGTCCGCCCACAGCTCGTCGGGGTGGCCGCCGGCGCCCGCGACGCGGGTCAGGTAGTCGCGGCCGTACCGGCGCCCGAGTGCGGCGACGGCGGTGCGCAGGGCCTGGTGCTCCTCGGTTTCGAGGACGGTGCTGCGAGCGGTGCTTCGAGCGGTGCTCATGAGACTTCTTCCTCTTGGGCGGCGGCTTGGACGACGGCGAGCAGCGCGCCGACCTCGACCTGGCGGCCGGGCACGGCGTGCAGGGCGGTGAGCGTTCCGGAGGCGGGGGCGCAGATGCGGTGCTCCATCTTCATGGCCTCCAGCCAGACGAGGGGCTGCCCGGCGGTGACCTGCTGCCCCTCGGTGACGCCGTCCGCGACGCGGACGACGGTGCCGGGCATCGGGGCGAGCAGCGAGCCGGGTGCGCGGCGGGCGGTGGGCTCGGGGAGCAGGGGCAGCGGGGTGAGGGCGGTGTCCCCGGTGGGCGTGCCGACGTGGACGCGGTCTCCGTACCGCTCGACCGTGTACGTGCGTCGTACGCCGCCCGCTTCGAGTACGACGAGTCCGCCCGTCACACTGATCACGCTCACCCCGTCGGCGGCGGGGCCCTGCCGGGTGTGGTGGTAGCGCACCTCGTGCTCGGTGCCGTCGGGTTCGCTGCGGTAGCGCTTGAGGTGGGGCTGGGAGCGCAGGTTGCGCCAGCCGCCGAACCGGGAGACTCCGTGCGCGTCGGCGAGCGCGGCGGCCAGCGGGGCGTGCGGGTCGGGGGCGGCGGCCGTGAGGGCGGGCGCGTGCCGGTCGTAGAAGCCGGTGTCCATGCGGGCCCCGGTGAACTCGGGGTGGCGCAGGGAGCGTACGAGCAGGTCGCGGTTGGTGACCGGGCCGTGGACGGCGGCGCGTTCCAGGGCGCCCGCCAGTTTGCGCACGGCCTCGGCGCGCGTCGGCGCGTACGCGACGGCCTTGGCGAGCATCGCGTCGTAGTGCACGCCGATGGTGTCCCCTGCGGTGTACCCGGTGTCGAGGCGCACTCCGCCGGGCACGTCGAGGCGGTGCAGGGTGCCGGTCTGCGGGGCCCATCCGGCGGCCGGGTCCTCGGCGTAGAGGCGGGCCTCGACGGCGTGGCCGTGCGCGGGCGGCGGGTCCTTCTCCAGGGCGAGGCCCTCGGCGATCCGGATCTGCAGCGCCACGAGGTCGAGGCCGAACACGGCCTCGGTGACGGGGTGTTCGACCTGGAGGCGGGTGTTCATCTCCAGGAAGTGCGCCCGGCCTTCGGCCACCAGGAACTCGACGGTGCCCGCGCCGCGGTAGTCGGTGACGCGGGCGGCGCGCACGGCCTGCGCGTACAGCTCGGCGACCAGGTCCGGCGCGAGGCCGGGGGCCGGGGCCTCCTCGATGACCTTCTGGTGTCTGCGCTGGAGGCTGCAGTCGCGGGTGCCGAGGGGCCACACGGTGCCGTGCGCGTCGGCCATGATCTGCACCTCGACGTGCCGGCCGCCCTCGACGTACGGCTCGACGAACACCTCGCCGTCACCGAAGGCACTGGCGGCCTCGGCCTGCGCGGCCGCCAGCTCGCCCGCCAGTTCCGCCATGTCGCGCACGACGCGCATGCCGCGCCCGCCGCCGCCCGCGGACGCCTTCACGAGGACGGGCAGGTCTTCCTCGGTGACGTCCCCGAGCGGCTCGACGCCCATCAGTTCCTTGGCGCGCGTCTTGGACGCCATCGCCTCGATCGCCTCGGGCGGCGGCCCGATCCAGCGGAGGCCCGCGTCCAGGACGGCGCGCGCGAACCCGGCGTTCTCGGAGAGGAAGCCGTAGCCGGGATGGACCGCGTCGGCGCCCGCGGCCTGCGCGGCCTTCACGACGAGGTCGCCGCGCAGATACGTGTCGGAGGGCGCCGCCCCCGGCAGGCGTACCGCGGTGTCGGCCTCGCGCACGTGCAGGGCGTCCGCGTCGGCGTCGGAGTACACGGCGACGGTGGCGATGCCGAGGTCGCGGCAGGTGCGGAAGACGCGGCAGGCGATCTCGCCCCGGTTGGCCACCAACAGGGAAGTAATCATGGGGAGTTCCTCACGTCCATCGGTCAAGGTCCTCACATCCGGAAGACGCCGAAGCCGCCGCGTGCGCCCTCGTAGGGGGCGGTGTGGATCACGGAGAGGCAGAGGCCGAGGACGGTACGGGTGTCGCGCGGGTCGATGACCCCGTCGTCGTAGAGCCGCCCGGACAGGAACATCGGCAGCGACTCGGACTCGATCTGCTGCTCCACCATGGCGCGGAGCCCGGCGTCCGCCTCGTCGTCGTACGGCTGTCCCTTGGCCTGCGCGGAGGCGCGCGCCACGATCGAGAGGACGCCCGCGAGCTGCTGGGGGCCCATGACCGCGGACTTGGCGCTGGGCCAGGCGAAGAGGAAGCGGGGGTCGTAGGCGCGGCCGCACATGCCGTAGTGCCCGGCTCCGTAGCTCGCCCCCATGAGCACCGACAGGTGTGGCACCCGCGAGTTGCTGACCGCGTTGATCATCATCGCGCCGTGTTTGATGATGCCGCCCTGCTCGTACTCCTTGCCGACCATGTAGCCGGTGGTGTTGTGCAGGAAGAGCAGCGGGATGTCGCGCTGGTTGGCCAGCTGGATGAACTGGGCGGCCTTCTGGGACTCCTCGGAGAACAGCACGCCCCGCGCGTTGGCGAGGATGCCGACGGGGTAGCCGTGCAGGGCGGCCCACCCGGTGACGAGTGAACTCCCGTACAGAGGCTTGAACTCGTCGAAGTCGGAGCCGTCGACGATGCGGGCGATGACCTCACGCGGGTCGAACGGCTTCTTCAGGTCGTCGGGGACGATGCCGAGCAGCTCGTCCTCGTCGTACGCGGGCTCCGCGATGTCCGCCGGGTCCGGATCGGCGTACGCCTTGCGCCAGTTGAGCCGCGACACGACCCGGCGGGCCTGGCGCAGCGCGTCGCGCTCGTCCTCGGCGAGATAGTCGGCGAGGCCGGAGGTGCGGGCGTGCATCTCGGCGCCGCCGAGCGACTCGTCGTCGCTCTCCTCTCCGGTCGCCATCTTCACCAGGGGCGGGCCGCCGAGGAAGACCTTCGCCCGCTCCTTGACCATGATCACGTGGTCGCTCATGCCGGGTACGTAGGCGCCGCCGGCGGTGGAGTTCCCGAAGACGACGGCGATGGTCGGAATCCCGGCCGCCGAGGACTGGGTGAGGTGTTTGAAGAGGGCGCCGCCCGGGATGAAGATCTCCTTCTGCGAGGGCAGGTCGGCGCCCCCGGACTCCACGAGGTGGATGGACGGCAGCCGGTTCGCGTGCCCGATCTCGTGCGCCCTGAATGCCTTCTTCAACGTCCAGGGGTTGGAGGCACCGCCCCTGACCGTCGGATCATTGGCGGTGATCAGACACTCGACGCCCTCGACGACGCCGATGCCGGTGACCATGGAGGCGCCGACGGGGTAGTCGCTGCCCCAGCCGGCGAGCGGCGACAGTTCGAGGAACGGGGTGTCCGGGTCGAGGAGCAGCTCGATCCGCTCCCGGGCGAGCAGCTTGCCGCGTTCGCGGTGCCGCTCGACGTACTTCTCCCCTCCCCCTTCGAGCGCCTTGGCCTGTTCGGTGTCGAGCTCGGCGAGCCGGTCCAGCATGACCCGGCGGTGCTCGGCGTACTCGGCGCTCGCGGGGTCGAGCGCGGACGCGAGGACGGTCACAGCAGTACCTCCGGTATGTCCAGGTGGCGGGCGCGCAGCCACTCCCCGAGGCCCTTGGCCTGCGGGTCGAAGCGGGCCTGCGCGGCCACGCCCTCGCCGAGCAGCCCCTCGACGACGAAGTTCAGGGCGCGCAGGTTCGGCAGGTCGTGGCGTACGACGGTCAACTCGGCGGTCTCCGGGAGGAGTTCACGAAGCCGCTCGACGGTCAGCTCGTGGGCGAGCCACCGCCACGCGTCGTCGGACCGCACCCACACGCCGACGTTCGCGTCGCCGCCCTTGTCGCCGCTGCGGGCCCCGGCGACGAGGCCGAGGGGGGCGCGGCGGGTGGGGCCGCCGGGTGGCAGGGGTGCGGGCAGCGGCGCGGGGGGCGGTGTTTCGAGTACGCGGGTGTCGGCGCCGGAGGGGAGGGGGACGCGCTCCCCGCCGGGCAGGACCGCGACATGCTCGACGGTGTCGCGGTCGACGTGGGCCGCCTCGAAGACCCCGTACGGCGAGCCCTTGCCGGGCGGCGCGGTCACGTGGAAGCCGGGGTAGCTGGCGAGGGCCAGCTCGATCGCGGCGCCGCTGAGCGTGCGGCCGACCGTGTCCGCGTCGGCGTCCCGCACGACGAGGCGGAGCAGGGCGCTGGCGCTCTCCTCGGTGGGCGCGTCGGCGCGGTCGGTGCGGGCCAGCTCCCACCGCACGTCGGCGGGACGGGACGTGGCCCGGTCGAGGGCGTCCTCGATCTGGGCGCGGACGACGGCGGCCTTCGCCTCGATGTCGAGGCCGGTGAGAACGAAGACGACTTCGTTGCGGAAGCCTCCGAGGCGGTTGAGGCCCGCCTTGAGAGTGGGGGGCGGCGCCTCACCGCGCACGCCGTCGATCCGGACGCGGTCGGGGCCGGCCTGGGTGAGGGTGACGGTGTCGAGGCGTGCGGTCACATCGGGTCCCGCGTACCGGGCGCCCTGCGTCTCGTACAGGAGCTGCGCGGTGACGGTCCCGACGTCGACGAAGCCGCCGGTGCCGTCGTGCTTGGTGATGACGGACGAGCCGTCCTCGTGGATCTCGGCGAGCGGGAACCCGGGATGGCGCAGGAGCCCCAGCTCCCTCCCTCCCCCGGTGAAGAAGGCGTAGTTGCCGCCGGTGGCCTGCGCGCCGCACTCCAGGACGTGCCCGGCGACGACGGCCCCCGCGAGCCGGTCGTACTCCGTCGGCCCCCATCCGAAGTGGGCGGCGGCGGGCCCGCTGACCAGGGCGGCGTCGGTGACGCGCCCGGTGACGACGATGTCGGCCCCCGCGTCCAGGCAGGCGGCGATGCCGGCGCCGCCGAGGTAGGCGTTGGCGGTGAGGGCGCCGGGGAAGCGGCCGCCGAGGTCGTCGCCCTCGACGTGGGCGACCCGCAGCGCGCCGAGCCCGAGCCGTCCCGCCAGTTCCCGTACGGCGTCGGCGAGCCCGGCAGGGTTGAGCCCGCCCGCGTTGGCGACGATGCGGACGCCCCGCTCGTGGGCGATCCCGAGGCACTCCTCCAACTGCCGGAGAAAGGTCTTCGCATACCCCCGCGAGGGGTCTTTGAGCCGGTCACGGCCGAGGATGAGCATGGTGAGCTCGGCGAGATAATCCCCGGTGAGAACGTCGAGCGTCCCCCCGGTGAGCATCTCGCGCATGGCACCGAACCGGTCCCCGTAGAACCCGGAGGCGTTACCGATCCGCAGGGGACGTGCGGTCACTGCGCGGCTCCTTTCGGGGGGCGGCCGGGGAGGGGCGGCCCGGCGAAGGCCCGGACGAGGGGCGGGTGGTGGGCGGCGTCGGGGCGTTCGGCCCATGCGAGGGAGGCGGTGCGGGTCACTGGGTGGCTCCCTTTGGGGGGCGGCCGGGGCCCGGGGGGCCTGCGAAAGCCTGGGCCAGGGTCAGCCAGTGGGTGGCGTCCGGGCCCTTTGCCTGTAGTGACAGGTCGGCGTGGTGGGCGCGTTGGGTGACGAGGAGGCAGAAGTCGAGTGCCGGTCCGGTCACCCGCTGGGCGGCGTCCTCGGGGCCGTACGCCCACACCTCCCCCGTCACGGGCGAGGTCAGCTCGACCCGGAACTCCTCGCCGGGGGCGCGCAGTCCGCGTACGGCGAAGGCGAAGTCCCGCGCCCGCACGCCGATCCGCGCGACGTGCCGCAGCCGGTCGGTCGCGGCCCGCGTCACACCGAGCGCGTCCGCGACGTCCTGGCCGTGCGCCCAGGTCTCCATGAGCCGCGCCGACGCCATGGAAGGCACGGCCATGGGCGGCCCGTACCAGGGCAGCCGCGTCCCGGCGGGAGCCTCGCTCAGGACCCGCCACAGCTCGTCGCGCCCGGCCCGCCAGCGGGCGAGCAGTTCGGCGGGCGGCAGCGCGGCACCCTCCTCGGCCCCCTCGTCCACGAACGAGTCCGGTGCCGCCGCGGCCTTCTCGACCTCGGCGGCGAAGGCCTCGGGGTCGGTGGCGGCGAGCAGCGCGGCCCGGTCCGTCCAGGTGAGGTGCGCGATCTGGTGGGCGACGGTCCAGCCGGGCGCGGGCGTCGCGAGGGACCATCGCTCCTCGCCCGCCCCGGCCACGAGACGGTCGAGTTCCTCGCTCTCGCTGCGCAGGTCGTCGAGCACGGGCAGGGCATCGGACACGAAACGCTCCCCTCGGGGCACGAACGGGGTCTCCCCTGCCCCTACGTACGAAGCCGAGGGCTCGGGAAGTGCCAAGTGCCTGGGAGCATGGCAGCGCTCAGAGAAACAAGCAAGCGTGCTTGCATTACTTTTCGGACGGCGGCCCGACCGGTGCGGGGGTGCTGTCGACGGCCGCACCGGGGGCGGGCTCGGCCTCCGCACCGGGGGCGGGCTCGGCCGCCTCGTCGACCACGGAACCCGCCGCCGGACCGGCCGCCGGATCAGCCGCCGGACCGGTCGGCGGACCGGTCGGCGAACCCGCCACCGGCCCCTCCGCCGCCCGTACCCCACGCCGCCCCACCTGCGTCCGCACCGCACCCATGCTCGCCGCGATGACCAGCGCGATCGCGAGCGCCTCGACGGCGGAGAGCGTCTGGTTCAGGACGAGGAAGCCTGCGACGGACGCGATGGCCGGTTCCAGGCTCATCAGGACCGCGAAGGTGTGCGCGGGCAGCCGCCGCAGCGCGAGGAGTTCGAGCGTGTACGGCAGCACGGACGACATCACCGCGACGGCCGCGCCGAGCGCCAGCGTGCCCGGCTGCACCAGCTTCGACCCGGCGTCGGCGATCCCGATCGGCAGGAAGAGCACGGCCGCGACGACCATCGCGAGGGCCAGCCCGTCGGCCTGCGGGAAGCGCCGCCCGGTGCGCGCGCTGAAGAGGATGTACACCGCCCACATCGCGCCGGCGCCGAGGGCGTAGGCGACCCCGACCGGGTCGAGCCCGTCGAACCCGCCCCCGCCACCGAGCAGGAAGACACCGCAGAGGGCGAGTCCCGCCCAGACCAGGTTCATGGCGCGGCGCGAGGCGAGCACGGAGAGCGCGAGCGGGCCGAGGACCTCCAGGGTGACGGCGGGGCCGATGGGGATGCGGGCGACGGACTGGTAGAAGAGGCCGTTCATCCCGGCCATCGCCACGCCGAACGCGACGACCGTGCCCCAGTCGGCCCGCGCGTACCCCCGCACCTTCGGCCGGCACACGGCGAGCAGCACGAGCGCGGCGAGGACGAGCCGCAGCGTCACGATGCCGACCGCCCCCACCCTCGGCATCACGCTCACGGCGACCGCGGCGCCGAACTGCACGGAGATCCCGCCCGCGAGCACGAGTCCGACGGGGCCGAGGGCTCCGACGCGGCCGCGGATGCCCTGCGGGGTCGTCGTGGATGCCGCCTGATCGCTGCGGGAGACGTTCACGGGCGAGCCTTTCCCGAGGTTCAGTGTCATGTACTTCGCCATGCAATGTAGTGCACTACGCCAGCATTGTGGTGCGGTTTTACTGCTGTACGCAAGCCGCGTCCGGCCCCGTCCCGGGCACGCCCCCACACCGAAGCTACGACTCTCCGGCACGGCTTGTGAAATGCCGATTGCGCTCCCGTTATGCTCCGCGGACATGACCGAGCCGACCAGGGCCCGCGCCCTCGAACTGCGCCACCTGCGCTGTTTCCTCGCGGTCGCCGAGGAGGGCAGCGTCACCCGCGCCGCCGCCCGCCTCCGCATCACGCAGCCCGCCGCGTCCCGCACGCTCGCCGCGCTGGAGGACGCACTCGGCGCACGGCTCGTGGACCGTTCGACGCACCACCTCACGCTCACCGCCGCCGGGCACGCCTTCCGCGACCGGGCGGCGGTCGCCGTCGCCGCGTTCGAGGACGCGCTGGACGCGGGCCGCTCGATGCGCAGGCCGCTGCGGCTCGGACACGCGTGGTCGGCGGCGGGCCCCTACACCACTCCTCTCCTACGCCGGTGGCGCGCGGCGCACCCCGATGTCCCGCTGGAACTCCTGCGCATCGACGACCGCACGGCGGGGCTCACCCGCGGCGCGGTCGACGTCGCGCTGCTGCGGGGCCCGGTCGACGCCCCCGGCCTGGTCACCGAGCTCCTTCATACGGAGCGCCGGGTGGCCGCCGTGCCCGCCGACAGCCCCCTCGCGGACCGTGCCGGGCTGACCCTCGCGGACCTGGCACGCCACCCGATCGCCCTCAACTCCGTCTCCGGCACCACGACACTCGACCTGTGGCCCGCCGACGGCCGCCCCACCTCCACGATCACCGTCGCCAACACCGACGACTGGCTGGCCGCGATCGCCGCCGACCGCGCGGTGGGCGTCACGACCACCGCCACCCCCGACATGCACCCGCACCCCGCGGTCGCCTACGTCCCCCTCACGGACGCCCCACCGCTCCCCGTCTCCCTGACCTGGCGGGACGGCCCGACCCCACACCCGTACGTACGCGAACTGGTCGAACTGGCCAGGGAAATCACGCGCGGGCAGGCGACGCGTGGTCAGGACATGCCCGGTTACCCGTCCCCGGAGCTCTGATCCCGGCCTGTCGCCTCCCGGCCCGTCGTCCCCCGGCCCGTGACCGACCGGCTTCCCCCCTCTCCCCCGATGCCCTCCGCCAGCACCTCCGCCAGGTGGCGACCCCGCACCCCCGCCAGCTGCGTCAGCTGGGTCCGGCAGGAGAAGCCGTCGGCCAGGATCACCGGGGCGACGTCACCTTCCGCGCCCGTATCTGCTGCCGCCTTCGCCTCGGTCACCGACGGCAGCAGTTGTTCCTCGGCGCAGGCCTTGGAGACGTCGTAATGGCCACGCTCGAAACCGAAGTTCCCGGCGAGGCCGCAGCAGCCGCCGCTCAACTCGCCCGTCAGGCCCGCCTTCGCGCGAAGGCGCCGCTCCGCCGCGTCGCCCAGGACCGCGTGCTGGTGGCAGTGGGTCTGGCCGGCCACGGGGCGGCCGACGTGCGGCGGCCGCCACTGCGGGGCCAGTTCCTCGACGGCCTGCGCGAACGTGCGGACCGCCGCTGCGAGCCGGTGGGCGCGCGGGTCGTCGCCGAGCAGTTCGGCCAGGTCGGAGGTGAGCGCGGCCGCGCAGGACGGCTCCAGGACGACGACCGGTGTCCCCGCGTCCAGGGCGGGCTCCATCCGGTCGAGGGTGGCGCGCAGGACGGTACGGGCGCGGTCGAGCTGCCCCGTGGAGACGTACGTCAGACCGCAGCACACGCCGCGCGGCGGCACCGCGACGGTGAGTCCCGCGTCCTCCAGGACCGCCACCGCGGCTTGCCCCACGGACGGCGAGAGGTGGTCGGTGAAGGTGTCGGGCCACAGCACGACATCGGCCAGGACCCCGGCCCGGCGCCCCCCACCGCCTCCGCCCCTGCCGCCGTACCTGCCTCCGCCCCTGCCTCCGTTCCTGCCGTGCCACCACTGCCGGAACGTCCGCGGTGCCACCTCAGGGACCGCCCGCTCGGGGGCGATCCCGCCGAGCCGCTTGGCGAGTGCGGCCAGTGGGCCGACACGGGCCAGCGCGTTGACGACCCGGGCCGTGCGCGTCGCCGAGACGGCCCGCAGCCAGCGCGGCAGCCACCCCATCGCGTAGTGGGCGGCGGGCCTGCGGCGGCCCTTGTAGTGGTGGTGCAGGAACTCCGCCTTGTACGTGGCCATGTCGACGCCCACCGGGCAGTCGGAGCGGCAGCCCTTGCAGGAGAGGCAGAGGTCGAGCGCGTCCCTGACCTCCGTGGAGCGCCAGCCGTCCGTCACCACCTCGCCGGCGAGCATCTCGTGCAGCAGGTGGGCGCGGCCGCGTGTGGAGTGCTCCTCTTCGCCCGTGACACGGAAGGACGGGCACATGACGCCGGTGGGGGAAGCCGGTGTCCCGGTGCGGCACTTGGCCACGCCGACGCACCGCCTGACGGCCGCGGAGAAGTCGCCGCCGTCCTGCGGGTAGCCGAAGACGACGTCGACGGGCTCGCGGGGCAGGGGGGCGAACCGCAGGTCGGCGTCGAGGGGCGCGGGCCGTACCAGCATGCCGGGGTTGAGCAGGCCCGACGGGTCCCACAGGTCCTTCACGCGTTCGAAGACGCCGATGAGCTCGGGCCCGTACATCTTCGGGAGGAGTTCCGCGCGTGCCTGTCCGTCGCCGTGTTCTCCGGAGAGGGACCCTCCGTGTGCGACGACGAGGTCGGCGACGTCTTCGGAGAAGTGCCGGAAGCGGGCGACGCCTTCGGGGCTCATCAGGTCGAAGTCGATGCGTACGTGGATGCAGCCGTCTCCGAAGTGGCCGTACGGGGTGCCGCGCAGGCCGTGTTCGCCGAGCAGGGCCCTGAAGTCGCTCAGGTAGGCGCCGAGTCGGGCGGGCGGCACCGCGCAGTCCTCCCAGCCGGGCCAGGCCTCGGACCCGTCGGGCATGCGGGTGGCCGTCCCGCTGGCGTCCTCGCGCACCCGCCACAGCGCCCGCTGCCCGGCCTGGTCGTCGACGACCAGGGCGCCCATGGTGTCCCCGGAGGCGGCCCGCACGATCGTGTCGGCACGCGCGCGTGCCTCGGCCGGGGTGTCGCCGCCGGTCTCCACGAAGAGCCAGGCGCCGCCCTTGGGCAGGCCGTTCTCCTGGGAGGTGCCGCGCACGAGGTCGGCGGCCATGCCCTCGACGGTCAGCGGCCCGTGCGGCAGGAGCCCTGCCGCGGCTTCGGCGGCGGCGCTCTCGTCGGCGTATCCGAGTACGGCCAGCGCACGCGCGCGGGGTGCCTCGACGAGGCGTACGACCGCTTCGGTGAGGACGCCGAGCGTGCCCTCTGAGCCGCAGAAGGCGCGCGCGAGATCCGTGCCGCGTTCGGGGAGCAGCGCGTCCAGGGCGTATCCGGAGATGCGGCGCGGCAGGTCGGGGAAGCCGGTGCGCAGGAGCGCGAGGTCGCCGTCCACGAGCGCCCGCAGTCCCGCGGGGGCTCCGTCCCAGCCCTTGGCGAGGTGGCGGGACGCGCCCGTGCCGTCGACTACGGAGAGGGCGGATACGTTGTCGGCGGTCGTGCCCCAGGCCACCGAGTGCGACCCGCAGGAGTTGTTGCCGATCATTCCACCGAGGGTGCAGCGGCTGTGCGTGGAGGGGTCGGGGCCGAAGGTGAGGCCGTGCGGGGCGGCGGCGGTGCGCAGGTCGTCCAGGACGACGCCCGGCTGCACCACGGCGGTGCGCTCCGCGGGGTCGATGGACACGATGCGGTTCATGTGGCGGGTGAAGTCGAGGACGACGCCGACTCCGGTGGCCTGTCCGGCGATCGAGGTGCCCGCGCCGCGCGGGACGGCCGGCACGTTCCGCTCCCGGCAGACCGCGAGCGCGGCCGCGACGTCGTCGGCGTCGCGCGGGGCCACCACCGCCACGGGCACCCGGCGGTAGTTGGAGGCATCCATGGTGTGCAGGGCGCGTGCGGTGACGGAGAGGTCCACGTCGCCGCGCACGGCGGCGCGCAGGTCCTGTGCGAGGCCGCCGGCATCTGCGTCGAGATCGCTCATGCCGTCCAGGATGCCCCCGCACGGGCCCCTCCCGGCCACCCCGCCTCACCCGTTTTCACACGATCCGGACGGGAAGATTCCCAACCCGGTCGATAACTCTCCTATAGTGATCTCGACTTGAGCAGAGTGTGTCGCTTCCGATCGAGGACCCCGATTGATGACCGCGCCAACCCCCCTAGCGCGCAACGGGACGGAGCGCCCTCCGCTGCGCCCGACCGCGCTCGTCCTACTGGCCGGCGCCCTGGCCACAGCGGCCGTCGCCGGAGCCGCGGTGGGCCTCGCGCCCGCCTCCGTGCGCACCCCCCTGGCCTGGGGCTCCGGTGCCGCGGCCCTCGCACTCAGCGTCGCCGTGGCGCTCGCGTTCCACTTCTTCCGCGCCAACGCCCTGCTGCGCGCCCGCGTGGACGCCGTACGGCTGGACGCCGACCGGCTCGTCCATGAACAGGCCGCGCGGACAGCGGAGTTCACCCGCGAGCGGACCGCGCTCACCGAGTACTTCGCCCGTGAGCGCACCGAACTGACCGTGCGAGCCCGCACCGCCGAGTCCGAGCGGGCCGCCGCCCTCGCCGCGTGCGCCAACGCGGCGGGACGCATGCAGGCCCTGGCCACCGGCATGCTCGCCGACCTGCGCGAGATGGAGGGCAGGCACGCCGACGAGGACGTGCTCACCGACCTCCTGCACCTGGACCACAGGACGGCGCAGGCGGGCCGCATCGCCGACTCGGTGGCGGTGCTCACCGGCGCCCGCTCCGGCCGGCGCTGGTCCCGGCCCATCGTCATGGAGTCGATCCTGCGCGGCGCGATGGGCCGCATCGGCGGCTACCAGCGCGTGCGCGTCCACTCGGCCAGCGAGGTCGCGGTCGCGGGCCACGCCGCCGAGGGCGTCATGCACGCCCTCGCCGAGATCCTCGACAACGCGGCGAACTTCTCGCCGCCCACCTCCGAAGTGCACGTCTACATCGAGGAGGTCGCGGCCGGCGTCATCATCTCCGTCGAGGACAGCGGCCTGGTGATGGGCGCCGTGCAGCAGCGCCGCGCCGAGCGTGCCGTGTCGGGCGAGGCGACGGGGCTCACCGGCCTCTCCGGCACCCGGCTCGGCCTCGCGGTGGTCGGCAGGCTGGCCCGCAAGCACGGACTGACGGTGTCGTTCCGGCCGTCGGCGCGGGGCGGCACGGGCGTACTCCTGCTGATACCCCAGGAGCTGCTCTCCCGGCCCTCGGAGATGACCCCGGCCCCGGTCCCGGCATCGCTGACGGCCGCGTCGTCCACGACCACGGCAGCCCTCCCCGCCCCCTCCCCCGCACGCACACCGGCCGAGCTCCCGGCCCTTGCGAAGGAGGAGACCACCACCGGCTCCCCGGCACCCGCGAGCGCGCCGGAGGGCACGTGGGGGGATGTGCGCACGGAGCACCGGGCCGACCGTGACGTCCAGGAACTCCCGACGCGGCGCAGGGATGGCGAGTACGCACCTCCCCCCGCGGCCCCGCACCCGCAGACGGACCCCGGACACCCGGCACAGTCCGTCCCCGACGCGCCCCTCCCCAAGCGCCCCCGCGGCCGCACCCTCGCCGCCGCCGAGCGGGCCCGTGCCGACAGTGACACGGGGGAGACCCGCAGGCCCCGCGCCCCCGGCGCCGCGAGCACCGCGGCCCGCTTCAGCAGCTTCCGCCAGGCCGTCCGCACCACGCCCACGGACCCCCGGGACCCCTCGGACCCCTCGGACCCGTCCGAGGGCGTGCACAAGGACGCCACCGCAACTCCCCCGCACCCGGAAGGCGACACCCCCCGATGACCACCGGCACCACCCCCGGCCCCAACCCCGGCAGCACCACCGACGCCAAGCTCACCTGGCTGCTCGAAGGCCTCCTGGAGCGCACGCCCGGCGCCCGCCACGCCCTCGTGCTCTCGCGTGACGGACTGAAGCTGTGCCGCACGCCCGAGCTCTCCGTCGACCAGGCCGACCAGCTGGCCGCGATAGCCGCCGGCATCCAGTCCCTCTCGCACGGCGCGTCCGCCGAGTTCGGCGACGGCAGCGGCGGCGTCCGCTCGGCGATGGCCGAGTTCTACGGCGGCATCCTCTTCATCGTCGAGGCGGGCGAGGGCGCCCACCTCGCGGTCATCGCCGCCGAGGACGCCGACGCGGGCCTCGTCGGCCACACCATGAGCGAACTGGTCGAGCAGCTCGGCGAGCACCTGCGCGCCGCGCCCCGCGCGGACGACGCCCCCCGCACCCCGCCCGCCTCATGAGCCGCCCCGGCCGGGACGACTCCCCCGACCGGCTGTACACCCTCACCGGGGGTCGCAGCCGGTCGGCGCCCGACGCGCCCTTCGACCTGGTGACGCTCGTCGTCGCCGAGTGCGCTCCGGTCCCCGGCATGCAGTCCGAGCACGCCGCGATCCTGCGGCTGTGCGGCCTGCCCACGGCGGTCGTGGAGATCGCCGCGGAGCTGCGCCTACCGGTGAGCATCACCCGCATCCTGCTGTCCGACCTGCTCGACGCGGGCCGGATCAGCGCCCGCCACCCGCGTTCGGGCCCCACCCACAGCCTTCCCGATTCCGATCTCCTGGAGCAGGTGCTCGTTGGACTCCGCAATCTCTGAACGCAGCTCTGAACGCAGCGCCACCGGCCCCGCCCGAACAGAGCTGACCGCCACCGCCGACAACGGTCTGAAGATCGTCGTGGTCGGCGGCTTCGGCGTCGGCAAGACGACACTGGTCCGTTCCGTCAGCGAGATCCGGCCCCTCAACACCGAGGAGACGATGACGCAGGCCGGCCGGGGCATCGACGAGACGGGCGGCCTCGACGGCCTGCGCGGCAAGACGTCCACGACCGTCGCCTTCGACTTCGGCCGCATCACGCTCGACGCGCACAACGTCCTCTACCTCTTCGGCGCACCCGGCCAGGAACGCTTCTGGTTCCTGTGGGACCGCCTGTTCTCCGGCACGCTCGGCGCGGTCGTCCTCGTCGACACCCGCCGCCTGGAGGACTCCTGGTACGCGATCGACCGCCTGGAGCACCACGGCACGCCGTTCATCGTGGCCCGCAACGACTTCGGCGGTCCCGCGCACACCGCCGAGCAGCTGCGCGAGGCGCTCGACCTCGACCCCGGGGTGCCGCTCATCGACTGCGACGCGCGCTCCCGCGAGTCCAGCAAGAACGTACTGATCACTCTCGTCGAACACCTCCAGTCGCTGTACGCGCACCAGCTGACCGCCGCCCAGGAGACCACCCCGTGACCTGCCCCGTAACCGGCGCCGCGCCCGGTCCCGTACCGCTCTCAGGACCGCGGTTCGCCACCGAACCCGCCCAGCTGTACCGGGAGATGCGGCGCGACCACGGCCCCGTCGCCCCCGTGCTCCTCGACGGCGACGTACCGGCCTGGCTGGTGCTCGGCTACCGCGAACTCCACCAGGTCACCGGCGACCCGCTCCTGTACAGCCGCGACTCCGAGCTGTGGAACCAGTGGCCGAACATCCCCGCCGACTGGCCGCTGCTCCCCATGATCGGCCACAAGCAGCCGTCGATCCTCTACACCGTCGGCGAGCGGCACACCCGGCGCGCCGCGATGATCGCGCACGCCCTCGAAGCGGTCGACCCCTTCGAACTCAAGGCGCACGCCGAGCAGTTCGCGGACGAGCTGGTCGACCGCTTCTGCGGCAAGGGCGCCACGGAGATCATCTCCGAGTACGCGATGCTGCTCCCGGTCCGCGTCCTCGCCCGCATCTACGGCTTCTCCGACGAGCAGGGCCCCGGCCTCGTCACCGCCATGAACGACATGATCGACGGCCGCGAACGTGCCCTTGCGGGACAGCAGCACCTCGCGTCGTCGATGGCCCGCCTCATCGCCGACAAGCACGCGGAGCCGGGCACCGACGTCGCCTCGTACATGCTGGAGACGCAGCTCGCGAAGGACGGCTCCGGCTTCACCGACGAGGAGATCGCACAGGACCTGATGGTGATGATGGCCGCGGGCCACCAGCCGTCCGCCGACTGGATCGGCAACTCGCTGCGCCTGATGCTCACCGACGACCGCTTCGCCGCGTCCCTGTTCGGCGGCCGGCACAGCGTCGCGGAGGCCATGAACGAGGTCCTGTGGGAGGACACGCCGACGCAGAACGTCGCCGGGCGCTGGGCCTCGCGCGACACCCAGCTCGGCGGCCGCCGCATCAACGCCGGTGACCTGCTCCTCCTCGGCCTTGCCGCCGCCAACTCCGACCCGCAGGTCCGCACCGACGGCTCCGCCCTGACCGGTGGCAACAGCGCCCACTTCTCCTTCGGCCACGGCGAGCACCGCTGCCCCTTCCCGGCCCAGGAGGTCGCCGAGGTCATCGCGCGGACGGGCATCGAGGTGCTCCTCGACCGCCTGCCCGACCTCGACCTGGCGGTCCCCGCCGACTCCCTGACCCGCCGCCCGTCGCCGTGGCTGCGCGGCCTGACCGAACTGCCGGTGAGCTTCACCCCGACCCCGACCTCAGCGTTTGGAGACTCCAGATGACGCGCATCGCCCTGGACCCGTTCGTCACCGATCTCGACGGGGAGAGCGCACGGCTGCGCGCGGCGGGCCCGCTCGCCGAGGCGGAGCTGCCGGGCGGCGTCCCGGTGTGGGCGGTCACGCACCACGCCGAGGCGCGCCGGCTCCTCACCGACAAGCGCCTGGTGAAGGACATCGAGGTCTGGGGCGCGTGGCGGCGCGGCGAGATCCCCGCCGACTGGCCGCTGATCGGCCTCGCCAACCCCGGCCGCTCCATGCTGACGGTGGACGGCGAGGAGCACCGCAGGATGCGCGCGCTGGTCGCGCAGGCGCTGACGCCGCGACGGGTGGAACGGATGCGGGCCCGCATCGCGGAACTGACGGAGGGCCTCCTGGACGCCCTCCCCACGGTCCCCCAGGTCATCGACCTGAAGGCGGAGTTCGCCTACCCGCTCCCCATGTACGTCATCAGCGACCTGATGGGCGTCGACGAGGCGGACCACCCGCGCCTGAAGGTCCTCTTCGACAAGTTCTTCTCCACGCAGACGCCCCCGGAGGAGGTCGTGGCGACGCTAGGCGAGCTCGCCGAGATGATGGGCAAGGTCGTCGCGGCCCGCCGCGCGGAGCCCGGCGACGACCTGACGAGCGCGCTGATCCAGGCCTCCGAGAACGGCGACCACCTCACGGACGAGGAGATCGTCTCCACGCTGCAGCTGATGGTCGCGGCGGGCCACGAGACGACCATCTCCCTCATCGTCAACGCGGTCGTCAACCTCTCCACCCACCCCGACCAGCTCGCCCTCGTCCGCTCCGGAGAGGCCGGCTGGGACGCGGTGATCGAGGAGACCCTGCGCTACTCCACGCCGACCTCGCACGTCCTGATCCGCTTCGCCGCGGAGGACGTCCCCGTCGGGGACAAGGTCATCCGGCAGGGTGACGCGCTGATCGTCTCCTACGGCGCGATAGGCCGCGACGAGCACGCGCACGGTCCGACGGCGGGCGTCTTCGACATCACCCGCACGTCCCCCACCCGCCACATCTCGTTCGGCCACGGCCCGCACGTGTGCCCCGGCGCGGCGCTCTCCCGCCTGGAGGCGGGCGTGGCTCTCCCGTCCCTGTACGCCCGCTTCCCGGACCTGACCCTGGCGGTCCCGCCCTCGGCTCTCCGCAACAAGCCGGTGGTGACGCAGAACGACCTGTACGAGCTGCCGGTGATTTTGCGGCCGGCCGCAGGTATTTGAGCCTGTCCGGCGATTGAGGACGAGCGCGGAGCGCGAGGAATCAGCCTCTCCGGCGTTTGAGGAATCAGCCTCTCCGGCGTTTGAGGAGCGGGGTCCGGGGCGGAGCCCCGAGGCGTCCGCCCCCGGTGGGGTCGCGATCTCAGCCGACGGACACGAACAAGACGGGGCGCCCTGAGCCGATAGGCTCCCTCCGTGGCTGAGATCCAGATTCCCGCTGACATGAAGCCCGCCGACGGCCGTTTCGGCGCGGGCCCCTCCAAGGTGCGTACGGAGGCGCTGGACGCCCTGGCCGCCACCGGCACCTCCCTCCTCGGTACGTCCCACCGCCAGGCCCCGGTCAAGAACCTGGTGGGCCGGGTGCGTGAGGGCATCGCCGACCTCTTCTCCCTCCCTGAGGGTTACGAGGTGATCCTCGGCAACGGCGGCTCCACCGCGTTCTGGGACGTGGCGACGCACGGCCTGATCGAGAACAAGTCGCAGCACCTCAACTTCGGCGAGTTCTCCTCCAAGTTCGCGAAGGCGTCGAAGCTCGCCCCGTGGCTGGCCGAGCCGACCGTGATCGCGAGCGACCCGGGCACGCACCCGGACCCGAAGGCGGAGGCGGGCGTCGACGTCTACGCCTTCACGCACAACGAGACCTCGACCGGCGTCGCGGCGCCCGTCAAGCGCGTCGAGGGTGCCGACTCCGGCTCCCTCGTCCTCGTGGACGCCACGTCCGGCGCGGGCGGCCTCCCGGTCGACATCGCCGAGTCGGACGTCTACTACTTCGCCCCGCAGAAGTCCTTCGCGTCCGACGGCGGCCTGTGGATCGGCGTCTTCTCCCCGGCGGCGATCGAGCGCGCCGAGCGCGTCCACGCGTCGGGCCGGCACATCCCGGAGTTCTTCTCGCTCCCCACGGCGATCGACAACTCCCGCAAGAACCAGACGTACAACACCCCGGCGCTCGCCACGCTGTTCCTGCTCGCCGAGCAGCTGGACTGGATGAACTCGCAGGGCGGCCTGGAGTTCACGACGGGCCGCACGGCCGCGTCCTCGCGCACGCTGTACGGGTGGGCGGAGGAGTCCAAGTACGCGACGCCGTTCGTCACGGACCCGGCGAAGCGCTCGCAGGTCATCGGCACGATCGACTTCGCGGACGAGATCGACGCGGGTGCTGTCGCGAAGACGTTGCGGGCCAACGGGGTCGTCGACACGGAGCCTTACCGCAAGCTCGGTCGCAACCAGCTGCGGGTCGCGATGTTCCCGGCGATCGACCCGGCGGATGTCGAGGCGCTGACCAAGTGCATCGACTACGTGATCGAGAAGCTCTAGCCGTACGCATGTGAAGGGCGCCGGCACGCTGACGTGCCGGCGCCCTTCCGCGTGTCACCTCAGCGACTCAGCTGCTTGAACTTCCTCACCGCCAGCGGCAGGAACACCAGCGAGATCACGATCGGCCAGACCACGGCCATCAGGACCGCGTTCTGCTCGACCCAACTGGAACCGCCCGCGCCGGGGTTGCCGAAGAGCTCACGGGTGGCCGTACCCGTCGAGGAGACGGGGTTCCACGCGGCGACCGGCGCCAGCCAATCCGGCATCAGGGACGGCGCCACGAAGACGCTGGAGATCATCGTGAGCGGGAAGGCCACCGCGTACAGGCCGCCCGCCGCCTCCGGGGTCGGCACGACGAGGCCGAGGAAGACGCCCACCCAGATCAGGCTGAACCGCAGGAACAGCAGCAGCCCGAAGGCGAGCAGCGTGTCGACGACGCCCGCGCTGGAGCGCCAGCCGATGGCGAGTGCGGTCAGCGCGAGGATGGTCAGCTCGGCGCAGGCCACGATGAGGTCGGCGAGGCCGCGCCCCGACGCCACCGCAGAGGGGGCCATCGGCATCGAGCGGAAGCGGTCGATGACGCCCTTCGTGGAGTCCGTGACGACGCCCATCGCGGTGTTCATGAACCCGAAGGCCATGGTCATCACGAACATGCCGGGCATCAGGAACTGCTTGTAGTCGCCGTCCTCGCCGCCGCCGGGCACCTTCATCGCCTCGCCGAAGACGAAGCCGTACAGCAGCACGCTGATGATGGGGAAGCCCAGCTGCCAGGCGATGGTGACGGGCTGGCGCAGGAAGTGGGTGAGGTAGCGGCGGGTGACGTTCCAACAGTCGGAGAGGGCCCAGAACAGGCGCCCGTGCGCCGCCTGCGGGGTCTCGGGGGTGAGGGCGACGCTCATGCGGCGGTCTCCGTTCCGTGGGTCGCGCCGGTCAGGCGCAGGAACACGTCGTCGAGGCTGGGCCTGCGCAGGCCGATGTCCTCGACGTCGATGCCCTCGTCCCGCAGGTTCCGCGCCACCTCGGTCAGGGCGCCGACCCGGTCGGTCACGGCGGCCTGCACGCGGCGCTCCACGTCGATGGTGAGCGGCTCGCCGTCGCAGACGCGGGCGACGGCCTTCACGGCGGCGGGCAGGTCGGCGGAGTCGCGCACCACGACGTCGAGGTGGCTGCCGCCCACCGTGTTCTTCAGGCCGTCGGGGGTGTCGTCGGCGATGGCCCGGCCACGGTCGATGACGGTGATGCGGGAGGCGAGCCGGTCGGCCTCTTCGAGGTACTGGGTGGTGAGCAGCACGGTCGTGCCACGCGCCACCAACTCCCGCACGGTGTCCCAGACTTCGAGGCGGCTGCGCGGGTCGAGGCCGGTGGTCGGCTCGTCCAGGAAGAGGACGGCGGGCGCGAGGATCATGGAGGCGGCGAGGTCGAGCCTGCGCCGCATGCCGCCGCTGTACTGACCGGCCCCCTTCTCCGCCGCGTCCTGGAGGTGGAACTGTTCCAGGAGTTCGTCGGCGCGCTGCCGGGCCCGCCTGCCGCCCAGGTGGAAGAGGCGGCCGAACATCTCCAGGTTCTGGCGGCCGGTGAGGATTTCGTCGACCGCCGCGTACTGACCGGTGAGGCCGATGCGGCTGCGGACGAGGCCGGACTCGCGGACCACGTCGGCGCCGGCGACCTCGGCGCGGCCGCCGTCGAGCCGGACGAGTGTGGAGAGTATCCGTACGGCGGTGGTCTTGCCCGCGCCGTTGGGCCCGAGGAGTCCGTGCACCGTGCCCTGTTCGACGTACAGGTCGAAGCCGTCCAGGGCGCGCTTCTCCCCGTACCGCTTCTCAAGCCCTTCGGCCCGTACCGCGAAGCCGTTCCCGTTCATCGACCGCCTGCTCATCGACCGCCCGTTCATCGACCGCCCCTTCTCACGCACTGCTCTCTGGCACACCGGACGACACCCTTCTGGGTACGCCGTACTCAATAGAGAGTACACCGTACTCAGTTTCGATGGGTACACCGTACTCAATTTCTGGGCCTGCGATTAGGGTGAGAGCCATGACGAGCACGAACGGCGGCGACGACCAGCGCACCGGCAGCGACATCACCCGCAGCCTGGAGCTGCTCTGGGGCGAGGGGGGCCGTCCGGCCCGGGGCCCCAAGCCGGGGCTCACGCTGGACCGGATCGTCACCGAGGCGGTGCGGCTCGCGGACGCCGAGGGCCTCTCGGCGGTGTCGATGCGGCGCCTCTCCACGGAGCTCGGCACCGGCACGATGTCCCTGTACCGGTACGTTCCCGGCAAGAGCGACCTCGTCGACCTGATGCTGGACCGCGTCCACACGCCCCCGGACGAGGACGAGCCCTTCACCGGCGGCTGGCGCGAGGGCATCGAGGCGTACGCGCGGGAGACCCTCGTCCTCTACCGGCGCCACCCCTGGCTGCTCCACGTCAACCAGGCCCGCCCGGTGCTCGGCCCCGGCGCGATCAGCGGCCTCGACCGCGTACTGTCCCGCATCAAGCCGATGGGTCTGAGCGACCCCGAACTGATCGGGGTGATCGTCATGACGGAGGGGTACGTCACCGGGATCGCCCGCACCCAGGTGCACGAAACGGAGGCCGTGACCAGGAGCGGCCTGTCCGAGCAGGACTTCTGGGAAGCGCAGGCCCCGACCCTCGAACGCGTCATGAAGAGCGGCCGCTATCCGACCCTCGCCGGCCTCACCGACGACTCGTTCGGGCCGGACTTCGACCACTTCGAGTTCGGCCTGCAGCGCCTCCTGGACGGCCTGGACGCCCTGGTGGCCCGGCGCGCCGAGAGGTGAGCCCCGGGCCGGTCGCCGGTCCGGCGTGCGGCTTACCTGCGAGCGCCGCCGCGCCGCCCAAGACGCTTCAGACCGAACACGGCCAGCAGAACCGCCCCGAGCACGACGGCCCCGGTCTTCACGCTGCCCCCGATCCCGGAGTCCCCGTCCCCACTCCCGTCACCGGAACCCGACCCGCCATCCGACGAGCCGGAGCCGTCCCCCGCCCCGCCCGGCGCCTCGACGGGCTTGACCTCGCTCTGCGCGCCCTCGGTGCCGTACATCAGCGTGGTCCCGTCGAGCGTGTACGTCACGGATTCCCCCTGCCGCTGGAGCGGCACGCTCAGTCGCCCCTTGCGCTGCGGCTTCTTCCCGTCCCCCTGCCACGCGTACCAGATGCCGCCGAAGTACCCGCGCAGCGCGAGCTGCTTGCCGTCGGGCGAGAAGGCGCCGTCGGTCACCCAGAGATCGATCTCGGACACGCGCTTGAAGACATTCGTGCCCGAGGCGGACATCCGCTCCGGGCTCTCGTACAGCCCGCCGCCGTCCTCGTTCTTGCTCACGATGTAGATCCGCCCGGTCTTCGGGTGCACCATCAGCGCCTCCGCGTCCCGTGCGCCGTCGGCGTACTTCACGACGTACTGCGTGGCGCGGACGGTCTGGTCCTTCAGCTGCTTCGGCTCGGGCAGCTTGTAGACCCAGACGTTCGACCAGGTGCCGTTGAGGTTGTCGCCGATGTCGCCGACGTAGATGTTCCCGTCACTGCCGACCGAGATCGCCTCGACATCACGCGGGGCGCCCACACCCGTCATGGTCACGGTGGCGACGGTCTCCCCCGTCTTCGAGTCGACGGCGTACAGGAAGGCGCCCTTGTCCTGGTCGTTGTGCGTCCAGTAGACGCCCGGGTGGGCGCGGGAGGCGGCGAGGCCGCTGGACTCGACGATCCGCGGGTCCTTGATGTCGAACCCGTCGTGGTCGTCGGCGGCGGCGGGCACGGCGGTGGCGAAGACCAGCACGGCACCGGCGACGAGGACGGATGGCGGAACAGCCCGAAGCGAACGCATGGGCCCAAGCGTGCCATTCGCGCTCCGCGGCGGAGTGCGCAGCCTCACATCGCAGGCGGCCGCCCCCATCCGGGATGATGTCCGGATGCTCAGGTTCATGTTCGTCGGCGACTCGATGACCATCGGAAGCGCCGGGGAACGCACCTGGCGCTACTGGATGTGGCAGCACCTGCGCGACACCCTCGGCCCCGAGGGCGTCGCCGTGGTCGGCCCGCGCACGGCGCTCCACGACAAGGCGACGGGAGAGCCCCTCTCCCAGGACTACGCCGACGTGCCCCCGGAGTTCCCCCGCCACCACCTCGCGGGCTGGGGCGAGGGCTGGCTGCACATGGCCCCCCAGATAGCCGGCGCCCTGCACCGCGACCCCGCCGACGTCCTCCTCATCTCCCTGGGCCTGATCGACCTGGGCTTCTACACGAACGCAGACCAGACGACAGCGAACGTCCGCGCCTTCATCACGGCGGCCCGCTCGGCGAACCCCGGAATCCGGATGGTCCTGCTCCCCGTCATCCCGAACATCCGCGCGACATCGGACGCCCCGTTCGCGACGGAGGTGACCCGCTTCAACGAACTCCTCGCGAAGACGGTGGCGGACCTGGACACGTCGGCTTCCCCCCTGCTCCTGGCGTCCCCGCCGCTGTCGTACGACATCCACGTGGACACGTACGACGGCACACACCCGAACGCGTCCGGCGAGCACAAACTGGCGTCGGCGTTCGCGGAGGCGCTGTCCCAGGGGTGGGGTATCGGCGGCCCCTGCACCACCCTCACGGGCGATGGCGCCCCGCCTCCCCTCGAAGTAGCTTCCAACCCATGAACCACGGCCCCGGCCACGGCAGCATGGAACCGTTCCTCGACCTACTGCCGGAGGCCTTCCCCTGGGTCCGCTCCCTCCCCGAGGCAGACGTCCACGCCTTCGCCGTCGAACTGAACGACGCGATGCGCGCCGTCGAGTCGCTCTCCGACAGCGCGGCCGTGGCCCAACTCCTCACCGCCTGGCGGCATACGGCGGAGGCTCACGCGGACCCGGTCCTGCTGGCGGCGCTGACCCGCGACCACGGCGTGACCTGACGGGGGCACGCGTCGGCCGTCAGGCGCCCGCGCCTGCCAGGCGGTCGCGCCACGGCAGGGGTTGTGGGTGGCGGTCGTTCGCCGTGGTAGAGGTAGCCCCCTCCGCTCGGCACCGGCCGCATCGGGTTTCCTCGGCCAGCGGCCGGAAGACGTGCTCCGCCCCCGGCCCCGCGCACGTCACGAGGCCGGGCCTCGCCGCAGCCACCTCCGCCAGAGACGGCGTCGGCCCCGCGCGGTCCGGGAGCTTCTGCACCAGCCGGTGCCGTACGAATCCCACCGCCGACCGGACCCCGCCCGAAGGCAGCCCCGCCGTCAGCGCCTTGCGGAGGTCACCCGCCGAGATGCCCCGTCGCAGCCACTCCGCCGCCGTCCCCGCCAGGACCCTCGCCTCTCGTACGCCGAGCAGCAGGTCCCGGTTCACGTGGCGGAGTGACAGCAACACCCGCTCGGCCTCGGCCAGTTCCGTGTCGGCTGCGGGCTCCGGGTCTTCGGGCGGGGGGTGGGGGAGATTCTTCTCCCGTTGTTCTTCGGGGTAAGAGCCACCGGGTTCCCGCGTCCCCGGCCCTCCGACCGTCGGCGTATGCGTAGTCGGCGGCGGGCCGTCCCCGACCCTGGCCCGGCCCGCCTCCTCACCCGTCAGGGTGACGTTCGCCAAGAGCTGCTCCGTGACCCAGCGGCCCCGCTCCCCCTGCCACCGCCACGCATGCAAGTAGCCGGATTCCGTGAGGAGTTGCTTGGCCCGCTGGTAGGCGCGGCCCTTGATACCGAGCCGCGCCGCGTGTTCGCCGAGCGAGCGGGCGGTCACGTCCGCCTCGGAGAGCCCCTGCACGTACAGGAGCAGGATCTTCGCGTCGCTGTTCAGGCACTGATGCCGTACGACGTCGTGCGAAGCCTTCGTGTAGCGCCGGGTGGGCGCGATAGCATGCCGAAGCATCCCGGTGGACCTCTGATCCATTCGGTGGTGAAGGTCCTCGGGCGGTGTTGTCAGCACCTCCGGGGACCGCCCCATGTCCAGGTGGGCACAGAGCGTGATTGCGCGGTCACCGTACCGCACGTTTAGTCGTCTCGTGCAACAAATCACCCTCCACGAACGGGACTTCACTCGTCGGGCGCGACCTCCAGTCCAGCGGCCACGTGTAGCCGTCCAGCGCGGGCACGCCCACGTACGCGAGGTTTCCCGCACGCCGGCCCAGCGCACGCGCGCCGATCGGCCAGGTGTACGAGTCCGCTGCCTGCGGGGGCAACAGGAAGTAGAGGTAGCGCCCGCCCGTCGCCTCGCGGACGATCGGGCCCGCGCGGAAGTCCGTGAACTGCATCAGGTCGTACGCGACCTGCTCGCCCAGCGCGCCCTCGATCCGTACCGCGTCGAAGTGAATGCCCGCGTGCCGCAGGGCGTGGCCCGTCGCCGGAATCCAGTCGTGGACCCTGAGTGATGAGGTTTCCGAGTTCATGCAGCAGATGCTGTCGGGCGCTCACATACTGTGACCAGAGCTGCGCTTTGGCCGTGCGGCGTTGTGCACTTGGGGAGGTCGCTGTGCACTCCGGTGGACAGAACTCAGGGAACCTGGAGATGTTCGGCTCGTTGCTGCGGTTCTTCCGCGAACGGGCCGGGATGACGCAGGAGAAGCTGGGCGGATACGTCGGGTACTCCAAGTCGCAAGTGGCAATGGTGGAGCGGGGCGAGCGGCCCCCGAAGGGCAAGCTGGTCGAGATCGCGGACGAAGCACTCGGTGCACAAGGTGCACTTCTTGCAGCAGGCGAGAAACTTCAGGTCAGCCGATTCCCGTCGTGGTTCGAGGACTACGCCGAGCTTGAGGCGGAGGCCGTCGCCATCTACATGTACGCGAACCACGTGATCCCCGGCATGCTCCAGACCGAGTCGTATGCGCGGGCGATCTTCAACTGCCATTGCCCACCCCTGGAGGACGAGGAGGTCGAGTCGCGCGTAACAGCTCGGCTCGACCGACAGCAGGTGCTTCAACGCAAGCCCGCACCCCTCGTCGGCTTCGTGCTGGAGGAGCACACATTGACTCGCCCACTTGGCAGCCGCCAGGCGCTCAGGGAGCAGTTGGACCACGTTCTCGACGTGGGGCAGCGGCGCAACGTCGAGCTCCAAGTGATGCCGCACAACCGACAGACGCACGCCGGGCTGAACGGCCCGATGATTCTGCTGGAGACGGCCGACCGAGACCGTGTCGCTTACGTCGAGGGGCCGAGCGGCGGCTACTACGTACGCCAACACTCGGACTTGGTGGACCTGTTCGCGCGGTATGGCATTCTGCGGGCTCAGGCTCTCAACCCCGAAGAGTCCGCGAAATGGATCGGGCAGGTGGCGCAGACGCAATGAACACCGAGCTGATGTGGTTCAAGTCCAGCTACAGCGGCGACCAGGGCGGCGAATGCGTAGAGGTGGCCCTCGCCTGGACCAAGTCCAGCTACAGCGGCAGCCAGGGCGGCGAATGCCTGGAGGTCGCCGCCACCCCCGCCACCATCCACATCCGCGACTCAAAGCTGAACCCCGCCGGGCCCACCCTCCAGATATCCCCCGCCACCTGGACCGCCTTCCTCAGCGCGCCTGCGCGGCCCGCGCCCGGTCGGACATGAGCTGCGTGGCGAACTGGAGGTCGTCGCTGCCGTAGCTGCGGCTCTCCGTGTCCTTGCCGCCCACGACCGTGAGTACCGTCCCCGTGCGTACCAGCGTGTAGTCGGTGGTCTTGGAGACGTACCCGTCGCCCTGGCTCTCCGCCTGGGAGAACGCGATGAGTTCGTCGCCGATGGCCGGCATGCTCAGCCGCTGCGCGCCCTCCCCCGCCGCCTCTCGGCTCTTCTCCGTGAAGGCGGCCTTCGCCTTCTTCTCGCTCGGGTACGCGAAGACGAGGAACTGGGTGTCCATGCCGTAGCTCGGGTAGTACACGGCCGAGCCTTCGAAGGTCGAGCCGTCGTCCTGCGAGGCGACGTCGGCGGTGGGCGGGCTGCTCTGGGTCCAGCCGGAGGTCAGGCTGGTCGTGTCGGGCAGGACGCTCAGGACCGCGTCGGCGTCGGCCAGCGGCACCGGCTTCTCGGCCCCGCCCGCCTTGTCCGCCCCGTCCGTCCCGTCCACACCGGTTCCGGCACCGGTTCCCGTCCCGGGGCCCGCGTCGCTTCCGCCGCCGGTCGCCGCACCGTCCGACTGGGAACGGGCGCCGGGGACGGATGCCCGGTCGGAGCCCGGCGAGTCCTCGCCGCTGAACGCCTGCGTGCCGCCGTAGACCGCGAAGACCACGAGGACGAGGAGTACGGCCAGCGACGCCACCAGCGCCGTACGTCCCGCGGGGGTGTTGTTGAAGGTCACGGGGCCCAGCGACAGGGTGCTGCCCCGCACCTTCGCGCCGCCGTCGATCACGATGCTGCCCGTGTACTCCCGAGGGGGCTCGGCCGGCGGCGGATCAGCCGCAGGAGGGCCCGCCGTGGGAGGACCGGCCGGAGGCGGACCCGCGAGCGCCTCCGCGAGCCGGGCGGCGAACTCCGGGTCCGCGGCGACCCGCTCCCGCACCGCTTCCCGCAGCGCGGCCAGCGCCTCCGGGTCCTGCGGCCTCTCCTCCACGACGTCCAGCACCGCCCGCCCGGAGGGACTCCCGCCGATGCGCTGTCGTACGAGATCGGAGACGGTCTGCCCCACCTCCGCCCCGACCGCGCCCGCCGCGCCACCGGCGAACCCCGTCATCACGCGCACCGCTTCCGCGACCACGTCCACGGACCCCACGCCACCACCCCCGAGTCATGGGCATGCCATCAGACTCATGCCGAGCTTCCCATTGTCGGCCAACGCTCCGTGTTTGTAAGGGCGTTGGACGGTCCGGCCCCGGCATTCCGGCGCCCGCATCCGCTTTCGCCGCATCCCTTGGTCGCCCACCCCTGGCCGAAAGACGGACGCCCTCCCCCGGCCCGCCTTCCTACCGTCCAGTGCATGACGGTCGAAATCACGAAGACAGAGCCGGCAGCGGCGGAGCGGGCCCTCGCCCCAGACCTGGCGCGAGGGCTGATGCTCCTGCTCATCGTGCTGTCCAACACCGCCTTTCACCTCTGGAAGGCGGAGCACGGGCCCTCCGGGTGGCAGCCCGTGGACGGTGGGGTGGTCGATCACGCCGTGCAGTTCGCGATGATCGTCACCCTCGACATGCGGGTGTACCCGCTGTTCGCCTTCCTCTTCGGCTACGGCATGACGCAGCTCTACCTCCGCCAGACCTGCACGGGGACCTCGGCGCGCGGCGCCGTGCGCATCCTTCGGCGGCGGAGTCTGCTGCTGATCGTCATCGGGCTCGCGCACTCCACGCTCCTCATGGCCGGCGACATCGTCGGCTATTACGGGCTGCTGAGCCTCGCCCTCGGTCTGCTCTTCCTGCGGCGCGGCGACCGCGCGCTGAAGTGGTGGATCGGGATCGGTGCCGCGCTGCTGCTCTTCGGGGCGCTGGAGCCCGTCGTATCGGCGTGGGCGCGGGGCGAGTTGGGGTCGCTCGGCGACGCGGGCGCCGAGCCCGGTGCGGCCGCCTACGCCGCGGACGACCCGAGCTGGTTCGGCGCCGCCGGAACCCGGCTGGAGAGCGGGCTCTTCGTCACCTTCGTCGCCGCGCCGCTCTCCCTCGTCGGCGGCGGCTTCACCGTGTTCCTGCTCGGCTTCTGGGCCGCACGCCGCCGGATACTCGAAGCGCCCGGCCGCCACCTCCCCCTCCTGCGCCGCACGGCGGTGCTCGGCATCGCAGTCGGCTGGCTCGGCGCGCTGCCCGCGGCCCTCGCCCACATCGGCGTACTCGACGTACCGGACGACGCGCAGAGCGAGTCGGGGGCGCTGAGCCTGCTGCGCGACATCACCGGGAACGCCGCCGGTCTCGGCTACGTCGCCGCCCTCGCCCTCTTCGCCCATTGGTGGACCCGGCGCGCGGCGGGGCGCGGCGCAGGGACGGGGCGCGGCGCAGGGGCGGGCGTCGCGACGTCGGTGGGCATCGCGACGTCGGTGGGCATCGCGGCCACAACAGTCACCGCGGTCTCCGCCGTCGGCAAGCGTTCCCTCTCCTGCTACCTCGCGCACTCCCTCCTCTTCACCCCGCTCCTCGCCGCGTGGGGCCTCGGCCTCGGCGCGCACCTGACCAGCGCGACGATGGCGCTGGTCGCGGTCGGGGTGTGGCTGGTGACCGTGGTCGGCGCGTACGCCCTGGAGCGGGCCGGGCGGCGCGGGCCGGTCGAGGTGGTGCTGCGTCGCCTGATGTACCGGAGTCGGTGAACCGGAGTCGGTGAACCGGCGCTCAGGCCGTCGCCCGCGTCAGCCGGTTCGCCAGTGTCGACATCGTGTACGTGCCGATGCCGAGGACCACTTCGAGGGCGTTGCGCTCGGTGTAGCCGTGGGCGAGGAACGCCTTCAGCGCGGCGTCGTCGACCCCGCCCGCCGTGGCCAGGACGGTGAGCGTGAACTGGCGGACGGCTTCCAGGGGTTCGTCGGGCAGAGCCCGCCCCTCACGGAGGGCCGCGATCAGTTCGGTCGACACGCCCAGCTTGCGCAGCTTGCCCGTGTGCATCGTCACGCAGATGTGGCAGTCGTTGCGCGTCGCGACCGTCATGATGACGACCTCGCGGGCGACGGGGTCGAGGGTCGTCCGGTCGAAGGCCGCCGTCATCTCCAGGAAGCCGTTGAGGAGTTCGGGCGACTCGGCGAGGCGGGCGACCGCGTTCGGCACCTGCCCGAAGGCGGCGGCGGTGCGCTCCATCGCGGCGCGCGAGTCGGACGGTGCGGTTTCCAGTGTGTGCGCGGTGAACATCCCGTACCCCCTGCGGGCCTTCCCGGCCCCTAAAATGGACAACATGGTTGACGACAAGAAGAAGGTAAACCAGGTTGACGGTTCGGGCAAGGGATATGAGGGACAGGGATATGAGCTGCCCCTTCTCCTCTTCGCCGGATTCCGCACCCTCATCGACCGCCTGCACGCCGAACTCGCCCACCAGGGCCACCCCGACCTCCGCCCCGCGCACGGGTTCGCGATGCAGGCCATCGGGGCGGCCGGGGCCACCGCCAGCGAGGTCGGGCGGCGGCTCGGCGTCTCCAAGCAGGCCGCGGGCAAGACGGTCGACCGCCTCATCACCCTCGGCTACGCCGCCCGCACCGACGATCCCGCCGACGCCCGCCGCAAGCTGGTCCAGCTCACCCCGCACGGGTTCGACGCGCTGCGCCGGTCGGCGGCGGTCTTCGACGGGCTGCGGGGGGAGTGGGCACAGGCCCTCGGGGCCCGTCGGCTCGGCGAGCTGGAGTCAGACCTTCGCACGGTCGTTCCCCCGGACGCGTTCCGGCTCGACGCGGCGGGGTGGCTGGGCGGCTCGTGACCGGACGTGACCTCGGCTCCGTGCGTATCGTTGTACCGCGCGGCCGTGCTCGACCGGGATACGGCCGGGGAGGAGCGCCACGATGACCGTCGTAGAGACCGACAGGATCGCCATGGCCGAAGACGACGTCGAGTGGGACTTGGACCGATGGTTCGAGCTGCTTGAGCGGATGACCCCCGAGGGAATCAAGGCAGAAGTTGTCGAGGGGGCCGTTTCCATGGTGCCGCAGCGGAATGTGCACTGGCAGATCATCCGGAGGGTCCTCTACGCCCTGGATGACAGGTTCAGCCGGGACTCACTGGTCATGACGGACGTACGCATCGACTTCCCCGGCTATCAGAATGGCTTCTGCCCTGACATGGCGAAGCTCAAGGACGGAGCGAAGCCGGACACGGAAGGCCGCTGGCGGCACCAGGACGTGGAGTTCATCGCCGAGGTCATCTCCCGAGGCACCGGAATGAACGACTACGGCCCGAAGAAGGCCACCTACGCCGAAGCCGGTGTCCCCGTCTACCTCATCGCCGACCCGTACCAGGGCCGCTGCCACGTCTACACCGACCCCAAGGACGGCGAGTACCGCACCGAGTCGAAGTCCGACTTCGGCGAGGAGATCGACCTGACCGGCACCGTCGTCGACCTCGTCCTAAAAACCGACAGCTTCCCCCGCGACTGACCGCCCCCCGGCAAAGGCCTTGCCTGGAGCCCACTCCACCCCGTTGGCTAGGACCCCATGAGGTATACGCAGCTGGGACGCACAGGGCTCAAGGTCAGCCGGCTCACGCTCGGCACCATGAACTTCGGGCCGCTCACCAACGAACCCGACAGCCACACACTCATGGACGCCGCACTCGACGCGGGCGTCAACTTCTTCGACACCGCCAACACCTACGGACAGAGCGTCGGCAAGGGCCGCACCGAGGAGATCCTCGGCACCTGGTTCACGCAGGGCGGCGGACGGCGCGACAAGGTCGTGCTCGCCAGCAAGGTGTACGGGAACATGGCCCCGGACGGGGAGACCTCCTGGCCCAACCACGACCGGCTCTCCGCGCTCAGCATCCGCCGCGCCGTGGACGCGTCGCTCAAGCGGCTCCAGACCGACCACATCGACCTCTACCAGTTCCACCACATCGACCGGCACACGCCGTTCGAGGAGATCTGGCAGGCCATCGACGTACTGGTGGGGCAGGGCAAGATTCTCTACGCCGGGTCCTCCAACTTCCCCGGCTACAAGATCGCCCAGGCCAACGAGACCGCCCGTCGCCTCGGCAGCTACGGCCTCGTCAGCGAGCAGTGCCTCTACAACCTCGCCACGCGCGACGCCGAGACGGAGGTCATCCCCGCCGCCCAGGACTACGGCCTCGGCGTCATCCCGTGGTCGCCGCTGCACGGCGGACTGCTCGGCGGCGTACTGAAGAAGGAGGGCGAGGGCTCGCGCCGCACCGGGGGCCGCTCCGCCGCGGAGCTCGCCAAGCCGGAGGTCCGCGCGCGGGTCCAGGCGTACGAGGACCTGCTCGACAAGCACGGTCTCGAACCCGGCGAGGTCGCGCTGGCCTGGCTGCTGACCCGGCCCGGCATCACCGCGCCGATCGTCGGCCCCCGCACGGCCGAGCAGCTCGACTCCGCGCTGCGCGCCGTCGAGCTGGAACTGTCCGCGGAGGTACTGGACGGCCTGGACGAGATCTTCCCGGGCCCCGGGCCGTCGCCGGAGTCCTTCGCCTGGTGAAGCGGGGCTGGCTGACCAGGCAGGACTGACCAGGCGGGATTGACCAGGCGGGATTGACCAGGCGGGATTGACTAGGCGGGGCGGTCGCGCCCGCGCCTCCGTGCGGGGCGGTCGCGCCGCACCACTATGCGGGGCGGTGGCGCCCGCGTCGGCTGAGAGCCTGTGTCACGGGCTCTAACCGCCGACCATGGACGCCACCGCCACCACGACGAACATCAGCACGAGCACACCGGCCATGATCCGGTTTCTGGTCTTCGGGTCCACACCGTCGAGGTTAACCGGCCCCGCCCGGCACCCGGACGCCGCCTCCCAGAACCCAGCGCCCCACCGCCTCGTACCGGGGCCGCTCCCCCGGCACCCCGCTCCTCGGCAGATTGCTTCGTACGAGGGTCAGCTCGCGGACCGTCCACGCGGTCCCCTCGAAGGAGGCGAGCGCGTCGACGTACGGCCTGAGACCCGTCTCACCACGGCCGCGCGCCACCGTGAGATGCGGGCGGTAGTGCCGGTGCTGCTCCTCCATCGTGACGCCCGCCTTGCGGGCCGCCGCGTCCGTCCGCGCGGCGAGCAGCCGCAGCGCGGCCACGTCACCCGTGGCGCCCGCCCACAGCGCCCGGTCGCCGAAGTGCCCGCCGCCGTGCAGGGAGAGGGTGAAGGGCGGCGTGCGGTGCGCGGCCCGCTTCAGGCGGGCGGTGAGGTCCGGCACCGTCCCTTCGTCGACCTCCGCCATGAAGGCGAGGGTGAAGTGCCAGCCGTCGCGGGCCGTCCAGCGCAGCGCGTCGGCGCCCGGCAGCTCCCGCAACGCGCCTGTCGCCGTGGCCAGTTCGGAGGTCGCGGAGTCCGGCGGAAGGACCGCGGCGAAGAGTCTCATGGGCCTGAACGCTAGCCTCCCTCCATGAGTGATCCCATGCAGATCCGGCCGGGCGGTGCCGACGACGTTCCCGCCGTCCTCGCACTCTTCGACGGGGCCGTGGAGTGGCTCGTCTCGCAGGGCCGCACAGGACAGTGGGGCACCACGCCCTGGTCGGAGAATCCGAAGGCCGTCGCGTTGGTCGAGAAGTACCTCACGACGGGCGAACCATGGATCGCGGAGATCGACGGCGAGGTCGTGGGCACGGTGACGCTCACCGACGGGCCCGGCGGCGACATCATCCCGGAGGCGGACGAACCCGAGCGGTACATCCACCTCCTGGTCGCCGACCACCGCCGCTTTCCCGGCCGCGGCGTGGGCCGCGCGCTCCTCGCACACGCCGCCGAGGAGACCCGGAGGCAGGGTGTGTCCCTGCTCCGGGTCGACTGCTACGCGGGCGACGACGGCAAGCTCGTCGCGTACTACGAGAGCAACGGCTTCGAGCGGACGACCCCCTTCACGGCCGACAACCGCGAGACGGGCGACGCGTGGCCCGGCCAGGTGCTCGCCAGGCGCGTCTGAAACCGCCCGCCCCCGCGCCCGGCGCAGAGCCACCTCCGACGCAACGCAGGTTCGCGGCACGCCGCAGCATCAGCCCACGTCGACACCGCCGCGTCAGGCGCCCGCCCGGCGCGGCCGAACCCCTGGGCCGCCCTGCACACCGCGCAGACGTCACGCCGCCGCCGCCAGCTCCCGCTCCCTCGGTACGAACTGCACGTGCTGCCGACCGCGGCGCAGGTCCACCTTCAGGCGCAGGTTCGCCGCGCGGGCCAGCATCAGGCCGACACCGGCCGCGGCCACCAGGCAGACCAGGCCGCCGACGGCCATGCTGATCCGCACGCCGTAGGCATCGGCGAGCCAGCCGAAGAGCGGGCCGCCGAGCGGCGTGCCGCCGGTGAAGACCATCATGAACAGCGACATGACGCGGCCCCGCATCTCCGGGTCCGTGGCCATCTGGACCGAGGAGTTGGCGGTGACGTTCACCGTCAGGCCGAGGATGCCGATCGGCACGATCAGCGCGACGAACATCCACAGGTCCGGCGCGAACGCCGCCACGACCTGCAACGCGCCGAAGGCGATGGCCGCCCCGGCTAGCAGCCGCAGGCGCGAGGTGCCGCGCCGGGCGGCGAGCAGCGCGCCGGCCAGCGAACCGACCGCCATCAGGGTGTTGAAGAGCCCGTACATCCCCACGCCGCCGTGGAAGACGTCGTCCGCGAAGGCGCTCATCCAGATCGGGAAGTTGAACCCGAAGGTGCCGATGAAGCCGACGAGGACGATCGGCCAGATCAGCTCGGGGTTCTTCGAGACGTAGTTCAGGCCCTCTCGCAGCTGCCCCTTGCCGCGCGCCTTGCGCGGAGTGTGCTGCAACTCGGAGGTGCGCATCAGCAGCAGGCCGGTGAGCGGCGCGAGGAAGGACAGGCCGTTGGCGAGGAACGCCCAGCCGGGTCCGACGGCGGCGGTCAGACCGCTCGCCACGGCGGGGCCGACGAGGCGGGCCGACTGGAAGTTGGCGGAGTTCAGCGACACGGCGTTGCGGACCTGGTCGGGTCCCACCATCTCGGACACGAAGGACTGCCGCGTCGGGTTGTCGACGACGGTGACGAGGCCGGTGAAGAAGGCCGCGAAGTAGACGTGCCAGACCTGGACGTGGCCGCTGAGCGTCAGCGCGGCGAGGAAGAGCCCGCTGAGACTCATCGCGCCCTGCGTGACGAAGAGCAGGTTCCGCTTGGCGAAGCGGTCGGCGATCACGCCGCCGTACAGGCCGAAGAGCAGCATCGGCAGGAACTGCATGGCCGTGGTGATGCCGACGGCCGCGGAAGATCCGGTGAGGCTCAGCACCAGCCAGTCCTGGGTGATGCGGGCCATCCAGGTGCCGGTGTTGGAGACCACGGCGCCGGTCGCGAAGAGCCGGTAGTTCCGGATCTTCAGCGAGCTGAACATCGAGGTCTTCTTGGGGTGGACGGGTTTGTCGAGGGCGGTTGGTGCGGGGGCGGAGTCTGCTCCGGGTCCCGAACTCAAACTGGCTTCGCCTCCTTGGCGTACGTAGCGTCTCGTCTCCCGCGGGGCGCCGCGGGACTACAGGTGCGCGAGCTTCTCCAGGACGGGCGCGGCGGCGCGCAGCCGCTCCCACTCGTCCTGGTCGAGATGCTCGACCAGACCCGCGAGCCAGGCGTTCCGCTTGCGGCGGCTCTCTTCGAGCATCGCCTCGGCGGTCTCCGTCTGGGTCACCACCTTCTGGCGGCGGTCCTCGGGGTGCGGTTCAAGACGGACCAGCCCCTTGGCCTCGAGCAGGGCGACGATGCGGGTCATCGACGGCGGCTGCACGTGCTCCTTCCGGGCGAGCTCGCCCGGGGTGGCGGAGCCGCAGCGGGCAAGGGTGCCGAGCACCGACATTTCGGTGGGGCTCAGCGACTCGTCGACCCGCTGGTGCTTGAGTCGACGGGACAGGCGCATCACAGCAGAGCGCAAGGCGTTCACGGCGACGGCGTCGTCACCATGGGAGAGGTCCGGCATGTTTGTTAGCGTAACTCATTACCCAAGCTAAGTACCACTTGGTTTCCGCCCGCCTCAGCACCGGCAGTCCCATGCTCAACCATTTAGTCACCCGAACGAGTGAGGTGACTTCGGAAAGTGACGCGCGGGCCGCCGGGCGCCCGGGACGCTGTCCCGCATGGGATCGCCAGTGCTCAGCCTGCGCATAGACGGTGAGCTGCTCGACCGACTCCGACAGCACGCGGCCAAAAGAGGAATGAGCGTCCAGGACTATGTGGTCCGGACGCTCATTCGCGACGACTTCGACGAACGGTTCAAGACGTCCGTCGAGGAGACAGAGAAGTTCTACGGGGCGGCGTGACTACGTCAGGTTCAGCGCCGGCATCAGGTAGTAGAAGGCGAACACCGCCGACACCGCGTACATCGCGACCGGCACCTCGCGCCCCCGGCCCGCGGCGAGCCGCAGCACCGTGAAGGTGACGAAGCCCATGCCGATGCCGTTCGTGATCGAGTACGTGAACGGCATCATCAGCATCGTCACGAACGCGGGGATCGCGATCGTGTGGTCGGCCCAGTCGATCTGCCGGATGGACCCGGACAGGATCAGGAAGCCGACCGCGAGCAGCGCGGGCGTGGCCGCCTGGGACGGCACCATCGTGGCGAGCGGCGTCAGGAACAGCGCGACGGCGAAGAGGCCGCCGGTGACGACGTTCGCGAAGCCCGTGCGCGCGCCCTCGCCGACGCCCGCCGTGGACTCCACGAAGCAGGTGGTGGCGGAGGAGGACGAGGCGCCGCCCGCGGCGACGGCGATGCCGTCGACGAAGAGGACCTTGTTGATGCCCGGCATGTTGCCGTTGGCATCCGTGAGCTTGGCCTCGTCGCCGATGCCCATGATCGTGCCCATGGCATCGAAGAAGCACGAGAGCAGCACGGTGAAGACGAAGAGGACACCGGTGAGGATGCCGACCTTCTCGAAGCCGCCGAACAGGCTGATCTGGCCGACGAGCCCGAAGTCCGGCGTCGAGACGGGGTTGCCGGGCCACTCCGGGGTGGTCAGGCCCCACGAGGGGATGTCCGCGAGGGCGTGGATGACCATGGCGACGACCGTCATGACGACGATGCTGATGAGGATGGCGCCCGGCACCTTGCGTACGAGCAGGGCCAGGGTGAGCAGTACGCCGAGCACGAAGACGAGGACGGGCCAGCCGTTGAGGTGCCCGTCGCCGCCGAGCTGCAGCGGGACGGTGGTGTGCGCGGCGTCCGGCATGCGCGAGACGAAGCCGGAGTCGACGAGGCCGATCAGCATGATGAACAGGCCGATGCCGATGGCGATGCCCTTGCGCAGGCCCAGCGGCACGGCGCTCATGACGCGCTCGCGCAGGCCGGTCGCGACGAGCAGCATCACGACGAAGCCCGCGAGGACGACCATGCCCATCGCGTCGGGCCAGGACATGCGGGGCGCGAGCTGGAGGGCGACGACGGTGTTCACGCCGAGGCCCGCGGCGAGGGCGATCGGGACGTTGCCGATGACGCCCATGAGGAGCGTGGTGAACGCGGCGGTCAGCACGGTGGCGGTGACCAGCTGCTTGTTGTCGAGCTGGTGCCCGTACATGTCCTTCGCGCTGCCCAGGATGATCGGGTTCAGCACCACGATGTAGGCCATCGCGAAGAAGGTGGCGAAGCCGCCGCGGACTTCCCTGGCGAGGGTCGAGCCGCGCTCCGAGATCTTGAAGAACGCGTCGAGGCCGTTCAGCGGGGCTTTCGGCGGCTCTTTACGGGCATCGACCGGAGCGCTGGCCGAGGAAGACATGGAAAACCTCATGACCTGTGGTGAAGAAGGTGATGTGCCGAGCTTTAAGGAGTTGTACCTTCGTACGAAAGCAATCGGCCATTAACGAGCCGTTTCAGTATGAATACATGAGAGCGAAATCGCTATCTCCGCGCGTAGACCCTTGCGGGGCAACGGGTGTACGGGACACTGCCCCCGCCTCGTAAGGTGTACCCATGGCGAAGTGGACCCCCAAGCACGAGGCGCCGGAGCCCCTTGAGGGCCCCGTGGTCGCCACCATCACCGGCGGCACGATCCTCTGGTTCGTCCTCTTCCTGGTCCAGCTGCCGTTCTACGGCTGGTTCGACGACCGCGACACCACCTGGTGGGTGTGGACCTGCCTGGCCGGCGGCGGCCTGGGCCTCATCGGCATCTGGTACGTACGCGGACGCGACGCCGCGATCAAGAGGGCGAAGGTCACCCAGCCGCAGTAGAAGGTCACACCGCCGCCGCGGCCCGTACAACCACAGGACGGCTCACGTCCTACCCTGGTCGGATCTTTGGGGCATTCAAGGGGTGAAGCCCCAGAACCCCCCTTACCGTCGAATGCATGACGCATATCGACGCGGGCGCCGAGCTCGACCCGGTCCACCCGGTGCCGCCGCCCAAGGGGCGGGCCACCGGCCTGACCGCCTCGGAGGTCGCCGAGCGGGTCGCCCGCGGCGAGATCAACGACGTACCGGTACGCAGCTCCCGCTCTCTCGGCGAGATCATCCGGGCCAACGTCTTCACCCGCTTCAACGCGATCATCGGCGTGCTCTGGGTGATCATGCTGTTCGTCGCGCCGATCCAGGACAGCCTCTTCGGCTTCGTCATCGTCGCCAACACCGGCATCGGCATCATCCAGGAGTGGCGCGCCAAGAAGACCCTCGACAGCCTCGCCGTCATCGGCGAGGCCAAACCCACCGTGCGGCGCGACGGGCGGGCCGCCGAGATCCCCACCTCCGAGATCGTCCTGGGCGACCTGGTGGAGCTCGGCCCCGGCGACAAGATCCCGGTCGACGGCGAGACCGTGGAGGCCGACAGCCTGGAGGTCGACGAGTCCCTCCTCACCGGCGAGGCCGACCCGGTCATCAAGAAGCCCGGCGACAAGATGATGTCGGGCTCGTTCGTGGTCGCGGGCGGCGGCGCGTTCACCGCCACCAAGGTCGGCCGCGAGGCGTACGCGGCACAGCTCGCCGAGGAGGCCAGCCGCTTCACGCTCGTCCACTCCGAGCTGCGCTCCGGCATCTCCACGATCCTCAAGTACGTGACGTGGCTGATGGTCCCGACCTCCATCGGCCTGGTGATCTCCCAGCTCGTCGTCAAGGACGACGACTTTCGGCAGTCCATCGCCTACACCGTCGGCGGCATCGTCCCGATGATCCCCGAGGGCCTTGTGCTGCTGACCTCCGTGGCCTTCGCGATCGGCGTGATCCGGCTCGGCCGCAAACAGTGCCTCGTACAGGAACTGCCCGCGATCGAGGGCCTCGCCCGCATCGACACGGTCTGCCTCGACAAGACAGGCACCCTCACCGAGGGCGGCATGGACGTCACCGAGTTGCGCCCGCTGAACGGCACCGACGAGGCGCACGTGCGCAAGGTCCTCGGCGCCCTCGGCGAATCCGACCCGCGCCCCAACGCCTCGCTCCAGGCCATCATCGACGCCTATCCCGACAGCGAGGACTGGCGCTGCACCGAGTCCCTCCCCTTTTCCTCCGCCCGCAAGTACAGCGGCGCCTCCTTCAGCGAGGGCGACGGCACCGACTCGACGTGGCTGCTCGGCGCACCCGACGTACTCCTCCCCGACGGCGACCCGTCCCTCGCCGAGATCGAGGACCTCAACAAGCAGGGCCTGCGCGTACTGCTCCTCGCCCGCGCGAAGACCGACCTCGACGACCCCGCCGTGGCGTCCGGCGCCCGCGCCACCGCGCTGGTCGTCCTCGAACAGCGGCTGCGGCCCGACGCCGCCGACACCCTGCGCTACTTCGAGGAGCAGGACGTCGCCGCCAAGGTCATCTCCGGCGACAACGCCGTCTCGGTGAGCGCCGTCGCGGGCAAACTCGGCCTGCCCGGCGCACAGAACACCGTCGACGCGCGCCGCCTGCCCACCGAGACCGACGAGATGGCACAGGCCCTCGACGACAACTCCGTCTTCGGCCGGGTCACCCCGCAGCAGAAGCGCGACATGGTGGGCGCCCTCCAGTCACGCGGCCACACGGTCGCCATGACCGGCGACGGCGTCAACGACGTCCTGGCCCTGAAGGACGCCGACATCGGCGTCTCGATGGGCTCAGGCTCGGAGGCGACGCGGGCGGTCGCCCAGATCGTGCTCCTCAACAACAGCTTCGCGACACTGCCCTCGGTGGTCGCGGAGGGCCGCCGCGTCATCGGCAACATCACGCGCGTCGCCACGCTGTTCCTGGTCAAGACCGTCTACTCGGTGGTCATCGCGCTGCTCGTCGTCTGCGCGCAGGCCGAGTACATCTTCCTGCCGCGCCACCTCACGCTGCTCTCCACCCTGACGATCGGCGTCCCCGCCTTCTTCCTCGCGCTCGCCCCCAACAAGGAGCGCGCGAAGCCGCACTTCGTGCGCAGAGTCATGCGGTACGCGATCCCGGGCGGCGTCATCGCGGGCGTCGCGACCTTCATGACGTACGTCCTGGCCCGGCACCACTACGAGGGCGCGGGCGCGCGGGAAGCCGAGACCAGCGCGGCGACCCTGGCGCTGTTCCTGATCGCCATGTGGGTCCTCGCCATCATCGCCCGCCCCTACACGTGGTGGCGGATCGGCCTCATCGGCGCGATGGGTCTCGGCTTCCTGCTCGTGCTGACCGTGCCCTGGCTCCAGGACTTCTTCCAGCTGAAGCTGGTGGGCACGACGATGCCGTGGGCGGCGGTCGCGATCGCGGCGGTGTCCTCACTGGCCGTCGAGGTCGTCTACCGCTGGGTGGACCGCCGCTTCCCCGCCTGACGGCGGGCGGCTGCTACTGGACGTCGACGAAGTCGCTGGTCGACGTCACGGACGGGGTCGTGGACGTGCCCGCGAAGACGTAACGGTAGTAGCCGTCGGCGGAGGCCGTCACCGTGGTCTTCAGGTTGCCCTTGGTGTCGGACTTGACCGTCTTGAGGGTCGTGTAGCTGCTGGCACCCTTCTTCTTGTACTGCAGCTTCACGTCCTGCTTGGTGTAGCCCGCGTACTTGGCGGTGTCCCAGTTGGCGCGGGTCAGGGCGCCGGAGACCGTGAGGGTCTTGCCCTTCTTGATGGGCTCGGGGGAGGCGTTGGTGGTCAGGCGGGCGGCGCGCTTCACCGAGACGCTGGTCGGGTACGCGTCGTCGGAGACGTGGTCGCCGTCCTTGCCCTGCGCGATCGTCCAGACCTTCCACTTGCCGGCCAGGATGTTGCTGTAGATGTTCACGTTCGGGTCGGCGACGACCGTGACGGTGCAGGTCGAGGTGGTCGCGTTCACGGCGGTGCAGTCGCCGGTCTCGGTCTCGGGGACCATCGAGCCGTCGATGTTGTTCTCGTCGAAGGACGTGCCGTGCCACAGGAACGCGACGGCGTCCTCGATGCCGGACGGGTCCGTCGCGGTGACGGCGATCTTGACCGTCTTCTTGGCGGTGGTGCCGACCACGATGTCCTTGCCACCGTTGACGGTGATCTTCGTGATCTTGGTGTCGCCCACGGCGGTGTCGGCCGGGGCCTTGGCGGCGAAGGTGGCGGCACCGGCCGCCTTCGGGGCGTCGTCGGCCTGGGCGGCCGGGACGGCGAGTGCGGAAAGGGCCAGGGTGCCGGACAGTGCGGCCACGGTGGCACGGATGCGCATGTGTTTCCCCAGTTGGAGAAGGGGCCTCGCGGTGCATTTGCCTTCACGCGAGACCCGAGTGATCTAGGAGTCTGTTGACTCGCAAGATCAGACTCGCCACAGAAGCGAACGGTTGTACGACGGGTGAAGAAATTGTGACCGGGTTGTGGAATGCCCTGTTCCGCCCGGTACGCCGGTAGGCCAGGACGGAACAAGGCACTCCACAGCGCCCGGGAGGTCAGCGGAAGGTCAGTCGAACCAGCGGTCCCGGGCCAGCTCCGCCGTGCGCGAGGGGTCTTCGAGCAGCGCCGCCACCTCGAAGCGGCGCGGCCACTGGCCCGCCGCCCAGGCGAGACCCGCCGCGACCCCCTCCACCGTCGCCGCGTGCACGACACCGTCCGGGGTGCGGCGCCAGTCCAGCTCCACGCCGCCCGCCACCAGTTCGTCGTACTCGACGTACGTCTCCGGGGCCGCGGCACCCAGCAGAATGCGCACGGACTCGGGCACCGCGTGCTCGACGCCCTCCCCCGCCGGCTCCACGGCCGCCGTCTCGCTCAGCCGCCGCACCTGGAACAGCTCCGCCAGGTCCCCCGCCCTGCCGGGCCGCACGGGCAGCAGCGCCACGCCGTCCGCCAGCGGCAGCAGATCGGGGGCATCGGCGACCACCGCGTCCGCCGCGTCGACCACCACGACCTCGCCGTCCACCACCGCGCGCAGCTCGTCCGGAAGGGTCACCTGCTCCGGATCGAGATCGGCCAGCGCCCCGTACAGGGCGTGCAGTTGAGCAGCCGAAACGGGACGCTCCGGGTCCGCGAGACGGTCGAGCAGCTCGGCCGCCCCGCCCGGCTCCTCCAGGAGGGCCCCGACGGACGTCCGTACGCCCAGCGCCCGCAGCACCTGCTCATCACCGAACCCGGACGCGTCCACCGCGTCGTAGAGCCCGGCCAGGAGCGGATCACCGCCCTCCGCCCGCAGCCCGGCGGGCCGGCGGCCGTCGAGAACCGGATGACCACGCAGCCACCACGCCGCGTACGAACGGACCGTCTCCGTCGTACCGTCCGGCAGCAGCACCCGCAGCGGCTGCGTCAGCGCGTCCCGCAACGGCGGGCGCGACAGCATCGCCAGCGCCTGCGGCCAGCAGTCGTCGTCGACCAGGTCGAGATCCCGTACGGCGACGATCTCGGTGGCCACCGGCGGCACCGGAGTGTCCGGCAGCCGGTCGAGCACGTCCTCGCACCACACGTCGACGGCGTCGAGCAGACCCGCGTCGTCCGGCTCCGGGAAGTCGCCCTCGCGCGGCTCCAGTTCATCCGGGTCGAGAACGACATCGGTCGCCCGTACGAGAGCGAACGTGGCGAGCACCCCACAGGCGGCGAGCGGCTGCTCACCCCACCGCTCGGCCAACTCCTCGTCCACGAGCGCCAATTCGTCTTCCCGCATGACCTGCGCGAACGCGCTCCCCGGCAGGACCAGCTCACCGGCCGGGGAGAGCTCACCGTCCTCGTCGGGCAGCGCGAGGGCCGCCAGCCACGGCTCGTCGCCCGGAGCGAGGTTCGCGTCCCGCACGAGCGCGAGCACGACGTCCGCCAACTCCTCGGCGTCCAGCGCCTCCTCGTCCCACGTGTCGTCGTCGAGGGACGCGGCCACGGCCGCACGGACCTGCGGCGTCGTCAGAACCGCGCGAGGCGTCGCGGGCAGCGCGCCGAGCTTCTCCAGAAGCGGGTGGACGGCGTCCGGGTGGGCGACCTTCAGACCAAGACGGGCCAGGGACGCCGGATCGCGCTCGTCCCCGGGCGCGGGAAGCAGAACCTGCCGGGGTCCGATCGTCGTACGGCCGTCGGCGAGCGGCACCGGCAGCCCGGAAAGGCGGTCCGGGTCGACCCCCGCCAACGTGTCGTACAGCCGCCGCCACCAGCCCGGCTCCCGCTCAAGGCCCGCGAGACGGTCGACCGCCTCGGTCAGCGGAACGCGCGCGACATCGAGCGTGCGCAGCTCGGCGCGGCGCTCGAGACCGGCGGGCAGCAGACTCGGGAGCACCTCGGCGAGCACACGGACCGTATCGGCACCGGCACCCTCCACGACCTCCGCGTCACGCGGCCGCAGAACCTCCGGCAACTCGTCCTCATCGCCCTCTGCACGAGGCAGCGCCGGCGGCAGGAAAGCGGCGCGAGGAAGCCGCTCCAGGATGCCCTGCCGCAAAGCACCGTCCAGCTCACTCCTGCCGAGCGGCCCCGGCACGAGAGAAATGATCTCCTCCGTGACGGGCCGCCAGTCGGCGAGCAGCTCGACGTACGCCTCCGCGGCCCGCTCCACCAGGAAATCCGTCAACGGCCCCGGCGCCGCGTGCCGCCGCGCGGTGTCCAGCGGAAGCGACGCGAGGAGCAACGCCGGTACGCCCAACGGCTCGTCGCTCGGCGTCGGCGCGTGCACGACCGGCGTCGTACGGGGCCGCTCCGGAGCGCCGTCGGGGCCCGCGGGCACGGCCCAGGTGACCGACCAGTACGGGCGCAGCCGCTCCTCGACGGGCCGGTCCTTCAGCAGGACGGCGTCGAGCGGACCCTGCCGGCTGACGGTACGCCAGCGGGTCGTGCCCTCCCGGCTGTCCTCCACGATCGTGTACGGGGCCTCGACGCGGCGGCGCAGCGTGCGGGTCGACCCGTCCGGAGTCTCGATGCGGACCTCCTCCAGCCCCGGAAGGGCGAGGAGCAGCGCGTCGTCGACAGCGTCGAGCAGCCGCGCCACGAGGTCCTCCGCGGCGGCGTCGCGCAGCGGCAGGATGACGACCGTGTCATACCCCTCCGGGGCGGTGCCCTCGGCGGCGAAGGGCAGCCGGAGCAGCGGGACGTGGCCGTCCCGCCGCCGGACCTCGTCGCCGAGCCCCGGGCTGAACCTGGCGGTCTCCGCGGCGAGTTCACGCGCCTCGTTGAGCGACCAGCGGACACCGCCGGTACGCCCCACGACGGCGGGCTCGTCACTGACGGCCAGCACGGCGGCGAATCCGACGCCGAACCGTCCCACGCTGCCGGTGGCCCCCTGTTCTCCGGCCTGCGGGCCGGACGCCCTCGGGTCGGGCTCCCTCTTGGCCGAGGCGCGGAGGGTGGAGAGGGACTCCACGCCCGCGGCGTCCAGCGGGGCGCCGCTGTTCGCCGCGGCGAGGACCCCGCCGCGCAACGTCAGCGCCAGCCGGCCTGGCACGCCCGCGCGGGCGGCCGCGTCCGAGGCGTTCTGCGCGAGTTCCACGACGAGACGGTCGCGGTAGCCGCCGAGGGCGAGATCCTCCTCGGCGTTGGCGTCCTCACGGAAACGGGCCGGCGCCCCCGCCCAGGCGTCGAGGACTCCGCGGCGGAGGCGGGCGGTGCCGAAGGGATCAGTACCCTCGGCCGCCGGCCGCACGGTCTTGCTCACGGTCGACTGTCTCCTCTTGTGGTGGCTCTTGGGGGTGCGGGGTGTGCTGGGTGGCTCTTGGTGGGTGCGGGGTGTGTTGGGTGGCTCTTGGTGGGTGCGTGCTGGGTGGCTCTTGGCGGGTGCGTGCTTTGGGGTCTGCCTTGGTGCTTGGCCTGGGGGCGAACGGTACCGCGTCTCGCCGGGGGCGTTGGGGGTGGAGCGGGGGCGGGGGGGCGGGGGGGGTTGCCTGCGCCGCTTCGTGGCGGGAGGGTGGGCCCGCTGTTCCCGGCCGTGCGGCGGGCGGATCTCTTCGCCGCTACGCGGCGCTCTCCCCCACCCACCCACCCGTTTGCCCCGCACCGCAAGGTGAACGTGCGCTACGCCGCTCCGCGGCCGGGACGTGGGCCCGCTGCTCCCGGCCGTGCGGCGGGCGGATCTCTACGCCGCTACGCGGCGGTCTCCCCCACCCACCCACCCGTTTGCCCCGCACCGCAAGGTGAACGTGTGCTGTGCCGCTTCGCGGCGGGAGGGTCGACCTGCCGCGCTCAGCCCGTAAAGCGGGCGTTTCTTCGCCGCTACGCGGCGGATCTCCCTCCCGCCCACCTACCCTCCCGTTTACCTCGCACCGCAAGGTGAGCGTGCGCTACGCCGCTTCGCGGCGGTCTCTCCCACCCACCCACCCGTTTGCCCGGCACCACAAGGTGGACGTTCGTGGGGATGGTGAAGGGCGGGTGGGTGGGGAGAACGCCGCGGAGCGGCGACGCGGGGGGAGTGGGCGCAGGGGGACTGGTGGACAGCCCCGGGCAAGGCGGGCGACGGCCACACCCCACCCCCGCCCCACCGCTGCCGGAACTACGAGTGGCCGAGATCCTCCGCCGGCCCCTCCACACTCACCGACCCGGAATCCGCCGCAGGGCGCAACGGCAGTACGTCCACCCGCGTCTCGTCAAGCACCGGCGGCGCCGGCCGCGGCGGCTTCGGCATGACCGCGGCCTCCGAGTGCCCACCGCACCCGTACGACAGGGACACGACCCGCCCGTCCGCGGGCCCGAACTCATTGCCGCAGATACCGAACGCCTGCCCGAGCGAGCCTCCGATCCGCACGAGGAACCCGCAGCTGACGCACGCCGCGGGCGCCGCCTGCGCCATCGGGGTCTTCGCTCCGTACGCCTCGTCCCAGCGGTCCGCCGCGACGTGCAGCCCGTAGCGGGACAGCACCCGCGACCGCCGCATGCCCAGTTCGTCGGCGACCGCCGCGATGGAGCCGCGGGCGGGCGCGACCGGCAGCTCGGCGGGCGACACCGCCGTGACCTCGGCGTCCTCCGCCTCGACGAGCTCGGCCATCTCCTCCGAGACCACGGAGTTCGGCGGCGGCTCCTCCTCGCCCGAGTAACCGGGTTCGAGGCGCAGGTCCTCGGCGTCGGTCGGCAGCAGGTCGCCCGGCCCCATGTCGCCCGGCCGGAGCCGCTCGCTCCACGGCACCCACTCGGGGGCGAGGAGCGCGTCGGGACCCGGCAGCAGCACCGTCTCGTCGAGGGTGACGACCTTCGCCCGCGAGGCACGGGCGACCGTCACGGCCCACCGCCAGCCGCGGTAGCCGAATTCCTTGCACTCGAACAGGTGCGTGACGACCCGGTCGCCCTCGACGACGACCTCGACGTGCTCGCCGACCACACCGGGCGCGGCGGCGTCCTCGGCCGCGGCACGGGCCAGGCCGACCGCCTCGGCGCACAGGCGGTCCGGGGTACGCGGGGTGCGCGGGGTACGGCTTCGCGTTGTCGCTGCGCTCACAAGTATCGCTTCTCTCCTACGCCGTCTCACGAGTGCGCCACCCTTACGCGGGGGTACGGACGGAGCGGACCAGAGGGCCGCGTCAACGTCCGCGCCCGACGTTCTCGGGCGCACCTACGTCACCCATTCTGCGGGATGACCGAGAGGCGCGCGGCCAAGAACAACCGCCGCAGGCGCGCTACGCACGCTACCTTCTCCTGGCCCCTGGGCCTACACCGACGTACGCCACCGCGCCCCGCACCACCCCTCGTCCCCCTCCACGCAGCCCCCCGCACCACCCCTCAAACCGCCGCCGCTACGCGGCGTTTCCCCCACCCACCCGCCCTTTCCATCCCCCACAACCAAACACCCGAAAAACCCACCCCAAACCGGCACAGCACGCCCGCTTCCCGGTGCGGGGCACACGAGCGGGCGGCTGGGGGACCCGCCGCGTAACAGCACCGAACATGTCCGCCCTGCAGCGCGGGGCGCACAGACGGGCGGCCGGGAGCCCACCCCGGAGCGACACAACACACGCCCACCCGCGGTGCCGGGCAAACGGGTGGGCGGGGGGGGGGGAGGGGACCGCCCTCTCCGCCGCGAAACGGCGTAGCGCACCTCCACCCCGCAGTGCGGGGCGCGGCACCGCCGCGAAGCGGCGCAGCGCTCGTCCACCCCGTCGGGCGGGGCGGACGAGTGGGCGGGGGAGAGAGCCGGGGCCGGGTCTCGGGGAGTGGGAGAGGTGGGGATGTTGCGCCCAGCCTGCGGAGGGGGGTGTCGTGGGCTGTGGTGGGGGGGCTCGGTCGGGAGGGGGCGGTCCCGGTCAGGGTGGGCGCCACGGCTCACAGCCAGTATTCGCACTAGTTGCGCCCCCAAGGGGGCACTATGACGGGGTGGCCCCCACAAGGTCGATGTCCGTAGGAACCGTCTCGCCGGGACCGGCGCGACGGACCGCCCGTGCGCTGACGCGCGCCCTCCACCTCCCCTTCACCGGCACGGCCCGCGGCATCCGCAAGGCCACCCACGCCCACGGAGCGGGCGAGTCGGGCCTCGGGAAGCTCATCGAGCTGCACGCCGTGAACGGCGCGGGCGACGTCATGATCACCGTCGCCCTCGCCTCCACCGTCTTCTTCTCGGTGCCGACCGACGAGGCCCGTGGCCGCGTCGCGCTCTACCTCGCCATCACGATGGCGCCGTTCACGCTCCTCGCGCCCGTCATCGGCCCGCTCCTCGACCGGCTCCCGCACGGCCGCCGCGCCGCGATGGCCGGCGCGATGCTGGCCCGCGCCCTGCTCGCGCTCGTCCTGTCGGGCGCGGTGGTCACCGGCAGTGTGGAGCTCTATCCCGCCGCGCTCGGCGTACTCGTCGCCTCCAAGGCGTACGGCGTGGTCAGAAGCGCCGTCGTGCCACGCCTCCTGCCACCCGGATTCTCCCTGGTCAAGGCAAACTCACGGGTCACTCTCGGCGGTCTCCTCGCCACCGCCGTCGCGGCGCCCGCCGGGGCGGGGCTCCAAGCGCTCGGACCCCGCTGGCCGCTGTACGGCGCCTTCGTGATCTTCGTGTCCGGGATGTTCCTGTCGTTCTCGCTGCCGCACAAGGTCGACTCGTCGAAGGGCGAGAGCAAGGCTCTGCTCGCCGCCGACGAGGAGCACCTGCATCTGCACGCCCGTACCGAGGCCGAGTCCGACACCCTCCGCAAACGGCGCCTCGGGCTTCGTACGGTCGGACCTGCCGTCACCCACGCCCTGGCGGCGAACGCGTCGCTGCGCTGCCTCTCCGGCTTCCTCATCTTCTTCCTCGCGTTCCTGCTGCGGGAGCATCCCCTCGCGGGGCAGAGCGCGGCGGTGTCGCTCGGCATAGTCGGCGTCTCCGCGGGCGCGGGCAACGCGCTGGGCACGGCTGTCGGAGCCTGGCTGAAGTCCCGGGCGCCGGAGCTCATCATTGTGACGGTCATCGCGGTGGTGCTCGGCGTGGCGGTGACTTCGGCGCTGTTCTTCGGGGCGGTGGGGGTCGCCTGCCTCGGCGCGTGCGCGGGCTTCGCCCAGGCACTGTCCAAACTGTCCCTGGACGCGCTGATCCAACGGGACGTCCCGGAGCAGGTCCGCACCTCCGCGTTCGCCCGTTCCGAGACGCTGCTCCAGATGGCCTGGGTCGTCGGCGGCGCCGTCGGCATCGCCCTGCCACTGATCGGGACGCTCGGCCTCTCGGTGGCGGCGGGCATAGTCGCCATCGGCTGGCTCTCGACGGTACGAGGCCTCCTCCTCTCCTCCCGCCACAGCACCCCCCGCCGCACCCGAGTGGTGTGACCTCCCCCCACCGGCCGGCAGCCGGGGCCGTGGGGCCCGTTGCCCCGCGACGCCCCGCCGGGGTAGGGGCGGGTGGGTGGGGTGTCCCCCCGACGTCCCCCCCCCGGGGTAGGGACGGGTGGGTGGGGTGTTCCCCGCGACGTCCCGCCGGGGTAGGGGCACCGAGCCCGCCGCTTCGCGGCGGATGTATCCCACCCACCCACCCGTTTGCCCCGCGACGCAGCTGCCAGGTAGGAGCCCAGGGGCGGGGGGGGGGCGGGGGCAAGCCCAAGACACAGCCCCAGCCAAGGGCAGAAGTGGCGACGGGCCGCAGTCGCGAAACCGGCCGGAGGGGACGTGGGGGTATGTGCGCACGGAGCACCGAGGAAACATTGGCGTCTTTGGACTTGAGGCGCGACGCAGGGATAGCGAGTACGTACATACCCCCACGGCCCCGCCCCACAGACGGGCGGAAGGCGACGGCAGGCGACCACGCGCACACGCCCCACGGCACGCCCATGCCCCCCACGTAGCAGGCGACCCCGGCGCGCCCGATAGCCTTCGCCCATGACCTCCCTGCTCCGCGGCGGAGCCGCGAATGTGAACAGCGCGGCGCGCCGCCGCCGCACCGCGGCCACCCTTGGCGCCGTCTCCGCCGGACTCCTCGTTCTTTCGGCCTGCGACAAGCCGACGCCGCTGGCCACCGTGACGGTCGGCAGCGAGTCCGTGCACACGGACGCCTCCTGCTACAACGACGGCAAGGAACTGAAGGAGTCCCAGCTGAAGTCCTGCCTCCAGGACAAGGACGTCAAGTCCGTGAAGATCGACCCGGACGAGAAGGTCCGCTTCGGCGTCGACCCGGAGATGGCCGAGAAGGGCTGGACCCTGCTGATGAACGGTCAGCCGCTGACCGAGGCCAGCAAGAAGACGTACGTGGTCATCCCGGGCAGCGTCTTCTTCAACCAGCAGTACGGCGGTGGCGGCAGCAAGTCGACCGTCAGCCTCCTCGAGGGCGGCAAGGGCTCGGAGTCCAAGGCGACGGGCCTGTGGTCGTTCAAGTTCGAGAAGGACTCCTGACCACGTACACCGCGAGCACCACAGACCCCGCGCACGCCGCGCACACCGCACCCCCCGCGACCCGCGTCCTCGTAGCCACCGCCGTCCCCGCCGAACGGGACGCGGTGGCCCGCGCGCTGACCGGGGAACCCGGCGCCGACTGCCTCGCCGTCGGCGTGGGCCCCGCGGCCGCCGCGGCAGGCACGGCGACCGCACTCGCCCGCGCCGCCGCCACCGCCCGCCCCTACGGCCTGGTCGTCTCGGCCGGCATCGGCGGCGGCTTCCCGCCCCACGCCCCCGTCGGCTCGCTCGTCGTCGCCGACGAGATCACCGTCGCCGATCTGGGCGCCGAGACCCCCGACGGTTTCGCGCCCGTCACCGAGCTGGGTTTCGGCGCGGTCACCCACCGCCCGCCGCGTTCCCTCGTACGGGATGTGGCCGAGGCCTGCGGTGCCGCGACGGGCACGGTCCTCACCGTCTCCACGGTGACCGGCTCCGCCGAGCGCGCCGCGGAGCTGCGGCGACGGCACCCGCACGCCCTGGCGGAGGCGATGGAGGGTTTCGGTGTCGCCGAGGCGGCGGCCCTGCACGGCCTGCCCGTCCTGGAGATCCGCGCGGTCTCCAATCCGGTCGGCCCGCGCGACCGCGCCGCCTGGCGGATCGGCGACGCGCTGTCCGCGCTGAGTGACGCGTTCGGGAAGTTCGCGCCGGTACTGAGGAGTTGGAACCCACATGGCAGCACACACGACTGAGCCGCGGAACACGGCCCTCGACCGCACCCTCCGCATCGCCTACTCCCCCTGCCCCAACGACACGTTCGTCTTCGACGCGTGGGCACACGGCCGCGTGCCTGACGCGCCCGCCCTCGACGTCACGTTCGCGGACATCGACATCACGAACGGCATCGCGGAGAGGGGCCCGGCGGAGTCCGACCTGGACGTCCTGAAGGTGTCGTACGCCGTGCTGCCGTACGTCCTCGACGAGTACGCGCTGCTGCCCTGCGGCGGCGCGCTCGGCCGTGGCTGCGGCCCGCTGGTCCTGACCCGAGAGCCGGGTGTCGACCTCACGGGCAGGACGGTCGCCGTGCCCAGCGAGAAGTCGACGGCGTATCTGCTGTTCCGTCTGTGGGCGGCGGACACGCTCCCGGGCGGGGGCGTCGGCGAGATCGTCGTGCTGCCGTTCGACCAGATCATGCCCGCGGTGCGGGACGGCAAGGTCGACGCGGGTCTGGTCATCCACGAGGCGCGTTTCACGTACCAGAACTACGGCCTGCACCGCCTCGCCGACATGGGCGAGCACTGGGAGGCCACGACGGGCCTGCCGATCCCGCTGGGCGCGATCATCGCGAAGCGGAGCCTCGGCACGGCGGCGCTGCAGCGGATCGCCGAGTCGGCGCGCACCTCGGTCCGCATGGCCTGGGACGACCCGGAGGCTTCCCGTCCGTACGTCCTGGAGCATGCGCAGGAGATGGACCCGGCGGTGGCCGACCAGCACATCGGTCTGTACGTCAACGAGTTCACGGCCGACCTCGGCGAGAACGGCTACGCGGCGGTCCGCGGCCTGTTGACGCGCGCCGCGGCCGAGGGACTCGTACCGCCCCTCGGCCCGGACGCTCTGTCGTTCCCCTAGCGGCTCTTGAGCGGAGCCTCCCGCCGGGATACGGGGAGCCTCCCGCCGGGATACCCGGAGCCTCCCGTCGGGATACGCGGTCTACACGTCCAGCTGGTCCGCGACCGCCCGCAGCAGGCCCGCGATCTTCGCGCCGGACGCCTTGTCGGGGTAGCGGCCCTTCTCCAGCATGGGTGTGATGTTCTCGAGGAGGGTCGTCAGGTCCTGGACGATCGACGCCAGTTCGTCCGGTTTGCGGCGCTGCGCGGCCGCGACCGACGGGGTCGGGTCGAGGATCGCGACGGAAAGGGCCTGGTCACCGCGTTGTCCCGCGACCACGCCGAATTCCACGCGCTGGCCGGGCTTGAGTGTGTCGACGCCGGCGGGCAGTACTGAGGAATGCACGAAGACGTCGCCGCCGTCGTCGCGGGAGAGAAAGCCGAAGCCTTTCTCGCTGTTGAACCACTTGACCTTGCCGGTAGGCACGTGAAGTCCTCGTCCTCGTACTCGTCGTACTCGTCTATGCCGTGTCCGCCCGTCCGGAACGTCGGGGCGAAAACGGCTCTGGATAGCACTACAGCGGGTCGCTCGACCCGCCAGGACCAAGACTATTGGTCCGGGGGCCGGTGACAAGACGTCCCCGGATTCTTCCTACGCGCTGGGAACTACCCTGGTCGGGTGCGTGACAAAACCCAAGCGAATTCCGCCGGACCGGGCGATGGAATGGTCCGGACCGGAGCAATCATCTTCTTCGTCGGAGCCGTGGCCACACTGGTCACGGTGGCCCCGCTCTTCCTGGGCACCGATCCCTTTCCGTCCATCGCGTACGCGGTGTGCATGCTGATGGGCGTCGGGTTCCTCCTCGCGGCGACCGGTGTGCTGCGCGGCATCGCCTCCCAGCGGCGACAGGCGCGGTCGAGCGCTACTTGACGTCGGCTCGGGCGGCGTAGGCGTCGAGCCACGCGGGGAACTCCGCGAGAGAGCCGAGTACGACGTCCGCGCCCGCCGCGCGCAGTTCCGCTGCGTCGCACGGTCCGGTCGCCACCGCGACGGAGAGCGCGCCCGCCGTACGCGCGCCGCGTACGTCGCCGGTGTGGTCGCCGACGTACACCGCCGCGTCGTACTCGCGCAGCGCCTGCGCCTTCGCCTCCGCCCACAGCCAGCCGATGACGGCGTCGGCCTCGATGCCGAGGTGCGTCAAGTGCAGCTTCGCGTTGGGCTCGTGCTTGGCGGTCACCACGATCGCGCGGCCGCCGTGCGCGTGGACCGCGGCGACGGCCTCGCGGGCGCCGGGCATCTCGAGGGTCGGCTCGATGGCGTGTGTGGTGTAGATCTCACGGTAGAGGTCGCCCGTCTCCCGGATCTTGTCCTCCGGGAACCAGTGGCGAAGTTCCTGCTCCAGCGGCGGGCCGAGCCGCGTGACCGCCAGATCGGCGTCGACGTACGTCCCCGTCTCCGCGGAGAGCGCCTGATAGGCGGCCTTGATGCCGGGCCGGGAGTCGATCAGGGTCATGTCGAGGTCGAAGCCGACGGTGAGCGTGTGAGAGGTCATGAGGCCATTGTGCCGAGGGCCGCCGCACCGCCCGCACATAGACTTAGCCCACCCTTACCGCCGCTCCCCTCCCCGCCACCGCCGCCTCACCCCTCCTTGCCGCCCTCCCCCGTGAAACGAGCTCAGCCGATGCGTGTGCCCGTCGGACGCGCCGCCGTGATGACGGCGGGCGTCCTGGCCCTGCTGCTCGCCGTCCTGTTCAGCCTCACCGTCGGTGCCCGCGCCATCGCGCCGTCCGCCGTGTTCGACGCGCTGCTGCACGACGGGCACGGCGAATCCGCCGAAGTCATCCGCGAGATGCGGGTGCCCCGCACGGTGATCGGCGTGCTCGTCGGCGCCTCGCTCGCGCTGGCCGGCACGGTGCTGCAGGGCATGACCCGCAATCCGATCGCCGACCCCGGCATCCTCGGCATCAGCCAGGGCGCCTCGGTCGGCGTGGTCCTCGCCATCGCCTACGCCGGGGTCCACACCCTGACCGGTTACGTCTGGTGGGCGTTCGCCGGTGCCGGGATCGCGTCGGTCGCCGTCTACGCCATCGCGGCCGGCGGCCGGGGCGGCGCGACCCCCGTGAAGCTCGCGCTCGGCGGTGCGGCGATCAACGCGCTCCTCGTCTCCGTGACGACCGCGGTCCTCACGACCAAGGCGTCCGCGCTGGACGAGTTCCGGTTCTGGCAGGTGGGTTCGCTCTCCGGCCGCGACTCCGAGGTCGTCGGCCAGATCTGGCCGTTCCTGCTCGTGGGCCTCGTGCTCGTCCTCGCCGTCGCGCGCGGCCTGGACGCGCTCGCGCTCGGCGAGGACGTGGCGAAGGGGCTCGGCCAGAACATCGCGGCGGTACGGATAGTGGGCGGGATCGGCGCGACGGTCCTCACCGGCGCGGGCGTGGCCGCCGCGGGCCCCATCGCCTTCATCGGCCTCGCCGTGCCGCACATCGCCCGCGCGCTGATCGGCAGTGACCACCGCTGGGTGCTGCCGCTGGCGGCGGTCCTCGGGCCCGTGATGCTCCTCGTCTCCGACACGGTCGGGCGGATCGTCTTCCCGCCCAGCGAGGTGCCCGCGGGCGTGATGACCGCGCTCATCGGCGTGCCGTTCCTCGTGACTCTCGTACGCCGGAAGGCGGTGGCGGCGTGAGTGGCGCCAGCACGGGTGTCGTGCCCCCGAACCCGACCCCGCCCCCGACCCCGCACCGGACCCGCGTCCGGCCCGCCGGTCACGCGGTGCTGCGCGTACGCAAGGCGGCCTTCCTCGTCCACCGCAGGGCCGCCGTGGTGGCCGCCGCGCTCGCCCTGCTGCTCGCCGCGGGCTGTCTCGCGTACCTCTGTGTCGGTGAGTCCTTCGTCCCGCCCGTCGAGGCCCTGAAGGTCGTCCTCGGGCAGCCGTCCCCCGACGAGCTGGTCGTGGGCACGCTGCGCGAACCCCGCATGGTGGTGGGCCTGTTGGCCGGTGCCGCGTTCGGTGTGGCCGGCGCGCTCATCCAGACCGTCGCCCGCAACGCCCTCGCCAGCCCCGACATCATCGGCATCAGCCACGGCGCGAGCGCGCTGACGGTCGGCGCGATGACCTTCGGGGTCACCTCGTACACCGTCCTGCCGTATCTGTCCGTGCTCGGCGGTGTCGCCGCGGCGGCCCTCGTGTACGTCTTCGCGTGGCGCGGCGGCCTGCACGCCACCCGCTTCGTCCTGATCGGCATCGGCTTCGCCATCGCCCTGCGCTCGGTGACGACGCTCTTCATGACGAAGGGCGACTACCTCGTCGCCCAGCAGGCGCAGATCTGGATGACCGGCTCCCTCAACGGCCGCGGCTGGGCCGAGGCGAACCCGCTCGGCCTGACCCTGCTCGTCCTGCTCCCCTTCGTCCTGTGGGCGGCCCGCGCCCAGCGCGCGGTCACCATGGACGACGACACGGCGACGGCCCTCGGGACGCGCCTGGGGCACGTACGCCTCGGTCTCGTCCTGCTCGGCGTCGTCCTCGCCTCGGTGGCGACCGGCGCCGCGGGGCCCGTCGACTTCGTGGCGCTCCTCGCCCCGCAGATCGCCCGCCGCCTCACCCGCACCGCGCAGATCCCGCTGCTGTGCTCGGCGCTGCTCGGCGCGCTGATCGTGGTCCTCGCGGACCTGCTGGCCCGCCGTCTGTTCTCGCCGACCGAGCTGCCGGTGGGTGTCCTGACGGCGGCGGTCGGCGCGCCGTACCTGATCTGGCTCATCGTCCGGAGCCGCTCCGTCCGCAATGGAGGCACGTCGTGACCGCCCGCCTTTCGGCCCGCGAGCTGACCCTCGCCTACGAGGACCACACGGTCGTCGACGGCCTCGACCTCGTGATCCCCGACGGCAGGGTCACCGTGATCGTCGGCCCCAACGCCTGCGGCAAGTCCACGACGCTGCGCGCCCTCGGCCGCCTCCTCAAGCCGAGGCGCGGTGCCGTCCTCCTCGACGGCGAGTCCCTCGCCAAGCTGCCCACCAGGAAGATCGCACAGCAGGTCGGACTGCTCCCGCAGACGCCCGTCGCGCCCGAGGCGATCACCGTCGCCGACCTCGTCGCGCGCGGCCGCCAGCCGCACCAGCACTGGTGGCAGCAGTGGTCCGACGAGGACGAGAAGGCGGTGACGGAGGCGATGGAACGTACCGACGTCGTCGCGCTCGCCGACCGCCCCGTCGACGAGCTCTCCGGCGGCCAGCGCCAGCGCGTGTGGATCGCGATGGCCATCGCGCAGGACACCGACATCCTCCTCCTGGACGAACCCACCACCTACCTCGACATCTCCCACCAGGTCGAAGTCCTCGACCTGGTGCGCCAATTGGCCGCGACCACGCGGGAGGGCGACCGGGGCCGTACGGTCGTCGTCGTCCTGCACGACCTCAACCAGGCCGCACGGTACGCCGACCACCTCGTCGCCATGAAGAGCGGCGAGATCGTCGCCGAGGGAGCCCCTTCGGAAATCGTCACCGAGGATCTCGTACGCCAGGTCTTCGGCCTGGAGTGCGTGGTGGTGCCGGACCCCGTGACCGGCTCCCCCCTGGTCGTCCCCGGAGCGCCGTGGTCCCCGGCGGCGCCCGCCCGCACCAGCCCCGCCTGACGGCACCACCTGACCGCATGAAAGGCGTCCCCATGACCTCCTTCCGCTCCCCGCTGCACCGCAGGGCACTCCTCACCGGGTCACTGGCCCTCACCGGCACGCTGGCACTCTCCGCCTGCGGCTCCTCCGACTCCGACGGGTCCGGCGCCGCCTCCGGCAGGACCCGTACCGTCAAGACCGCCATGGGCGACGTGAAGGTCCCCGAGAAGCCGCAGCGCGTCGTCGTCCTCGACACCGCCGAGCTGGACTCCGCGATCACCCTCGGCGTGAAGCCGGTCGGCTCCACGCACGTCGAGGCCGAGTCGGGCTTCCCCGGCTACCTGCCCAAGGACAAGGTCAGCGGCATCAAGGACGTCGGCGAGATGCTGAACCCCAACATGGAGGCCATCGCGGCGCTCGATCCCGACCTCATCCTGACGTCGAAGATCCGGCACGCGGCCAAGTACGACCAGCTCAAGGAGATCGCGCCGACCGTCATGACGGAGACGACCGGCTTCCCCTGGAAGGAGAACTTCCAGGTGCACGCCGACGCGATGGGCAAGAGCGCCGAGGCCCGGAAGGTGGTCGCCGACTACAAGGCGCACACCGAGAAGGTCACCACCGCCATCGGCGGGCCCGCGAAGGCGGCACAGACCAAGGTCAACATCATCCGCTTCATCGAGGGCGCCGACATCCGCCTCTACGGCGAGCAGAGCTACATCGCCACGCTCCTCAAGGACGTCGGTCTCGGCCGCGCGCCGATCTCCGCGGAGGCCAAGGACGGCTTCTCCTACGACCTGTCGCCCGAGAAGATCGACCTCGCGGACACGGACGTCATCTTCCAGTCCACGTACGGCGATCCGAAGAAGGCCAAGCAGACGCAGACCGTGGGCAGCAGCCTGTGGAAGAACATGAAGGCGGTGAAGTCGGGCAACGTCCACACCGTCGAGGACGAGCTGTGGATCCAGGGCATCGGCTACACCGCTGCCGCCGAGATCCTGGACGAGATGCAGGCGGACCTGACGAAGAAGTAGCCTCCCGAGGCGCCGCTCACGGCCGTTGCCTCTGCGATCTCCACAGCAGGAAGAGCGCGGAGGCGACGGCCGCGCCGCGCACCACCCACGGCCACGTGTCGGCGATGGCGTCACTCATGTGCCCGTCCGTGATCGGCTCGCCCCAGCCTTTGTAGGCGCGCCCCCACAGCCAGGTGATCCCCGCGGCCACCGCGAGCCCCGGCAGCCACAGGACGGCGATCTTCACTTCGGTGCGGGAGAGCCTGCGGGAGGCGTAGGCGATGAGCCAGCCGACACCGAGGACCACGAGGTTGCCGAGGACCGCGCCGACGGTGAGGAGTGCGGCGGCGAGCAGGAGCAGCGGGTTGCTGAACGCCGGCCCCGTCCCGGCGCCGGCCCCCGCCCGGCCGCCCCGCGACCACCACCGCCGCCGCGCCGCCGCCCCCGACTCCCCTCCTTCTCCCTCTTCTCCCTCTCCCTCTCCCTCTTCTCCCTCTCCCTCTTCTTCCGCGTACTCGTACGCCTCTTCGTCCTCCGCCTCGGGGGCGCCCTTGGTGAGGCCCAGCGAGGGCGGTGGCTTGAGTATCTCGGGGATCTCCACGCCGCCGACGAAGCCGGGGACGCTGTCGGCGACGCCGAACGGGCTGCTGTCCACCCGCCACCAGTCGGGCTCGGACCCGCTGGGCCCCAGCTCGTCCGTGCCCGCGAGGTGCGGCGGCGACGCGCCCTCGAAGTCGGCGGGAAGGCCCGCGTCCGGGGCCTTCGGCCGGCCCTCGCGGCGGGGCCCCGGCACGATGCGCCGCAGGCTCTTCGGCAGGCCCTTGGAGCCGTTCCGCGGCCCGCTGTCCCGCTGCTCGGGCACGGCGGGCGCGCGCTTCCCCGCGGGGGGATCTCCCGTTACGCCCGCCGCGTCCCCCGCGTCCCCCGCGGCCCCTGCGTCCCCCACTTCCCCCATATCCCCTACGTCTGCGGGGGTACCGCCCGCCGCTTCGACGACGTCCTCCGGAGTGCCGAGGCGGGAGAGGATGCGGCGGACCGCGGCGGGGCTGTCGCCCGTGGCTCCGGCCCGGCCGCGGTCGATCCGGTTCCGCAGCTCGGAGACCAGCCGCATCCGGTCGCCGGACGGCAACTGCCGCTGCTGCGCCAGGTCTCCGACCCGGCTCAGATAGTCGTAGACCAGCTGATCGCTCTCGATCCCCACGAAGTCCCCTCCGGGGCGGCTGCGTTGACGCGCCGCGGTTGTGCACAGGGCTCTCGACGTTACCGCCTCCCGGCCACCGGGCGCCCGCACCCTAGGGGTCGGCATCCGTCTCAGGGTGTAGGGGCTCAGTCGCAGGGTGCACCGGAGGCCGATGGGCGGGTTGCACCGCAGGCCGATGTGCGGGGGACGCGCGGAAACCATCATGAAGTCATGAGCGCCGCAACCTTCACCCCAGCGTCCGTCCGTTCCTCCGCCGACCCCGCCACCGGCACCGACACCGGTGGCGCCTCGCACCCGCACCGCGTGAGCGGCGCCCTGCGCGCCGCCAAGGTGCTCGTGAGCGCCGCGTTCGGCGTCGTCGTGCTCGGTGAGTACGCCGAGGAAGCGGGCGTACGACACCGCTGACCCGCCCCGCCGGGCGCCCCCGCCCACGCCCCGAGGTCCACTAAAGTCACGCCGTGCAACCACGGAAAGTGACCGTCGCCTCACCCCTCGCAGCGGCATCGCTGCTCGCGGCCTCCCTCGCCGCGCTGGCCGTCCTCTGCGTCGTCCAGGACGTCCCGATGGCCGACACCCTGGTCTACCGGGCCGAGGGCGCCGCCGTCGCCGACGGCGGTGATCTGTACGGGTTCACCGTCACCGAGTGGGAACTGCCCGCCACCTACCCGCCGTTCGCCGCGATCCTCTTCGTACCGACGACCTGGCTCCCCCTAGGGGTTCTGAAGGCCGTCTTCCTCGTCGGCAACACCGGTCTACTCGCGCTCCTCGTCCGCCTCTCCTGCGGACTGGCGGGCCTGCCCGTACGGGCCGCGCCCGTCTGCGCCGCCACCGCCCTCGCCCTCTGGCTCGAACCCGTCTTCCAGACCGTCCTGTTCGGTCAGATCAACCTCGCGCTCGCCTGCCTGGTCCTCTGGGACCTCACCCGCCCGCCCGGCGCCCTCGGCAAGGGCTTCGCCGTCGGCGTCGCGGCCGGGATCAAGCTGACCCCGGCCGTGTTCATCGCGTACCTCGTGCTGCGAGGGCGCGTCCGTGAGGCGGCCACCGCGCTCGCCGGGTTCGCCGGCACCGTGCTGCTCGGCGCGCTGGTGCTGCCCGCCGCGAGCGTCGAGTTCTGGACGCGAAGGGTCTTCGAGACGGGCCGGGTCGGCAAGGCGTGGATCGTCGACAACCAGTCCCTTCAGGGCCTGGCGGCCAGGCTCCTGCACGACGCGGAGCCCGGCCCGCTGTGGGCCGTCCCGGCAGCCGTGACGGCGGCCGTCGGCCTCTGGCTGGCCCGCCGCACACCGGGCGAGCCGCGCGCGCTGCTCGTGGCCGCGTTCACGGCCGTGCTGATCTCGCCGATCAGCTGGTCGCACCACTGGGTGTGGTGCGTGCCGCTCCTCGCCCTGCTGATCGCCGAGGGCCGCCCCCGCCTGGCCGCCGCCGTGGCCGTGCTCTTCACCGCCCGCACGTTCTGGCTGCTGCCGCACCGGGGCGACCTGGACCTCCGGCTGCCGTGGTGGCAGCAGCCACTTGCATCGCCGTACGCCCTGCTGGCGCTGGCGCTCCTCGGCGGGCTGACCGTACTGACGGCGTCGGCGGCGCTGCCGACGTCGAGTACGTATCGGAGGTCGAGTACGTATCGGAGGTTGAGTACCTACCTGAGTACGCGGACAGAGGTGCCCGCGCCCCGCACACGGGTTGACTCGCTCCATGGACCGTTCCATGAACCCCGAGCCCCGCGCCGGGACCGAGACGCGCGCCGAGTGGGCCGCGCGTAACGCCGCGTACGCCGCCGAGCACCCCGTCCCCGCCCCCCACCACCGGTCCCGCGTCCTCGCCCTGGCCCTGGCGACCCCCGTCGTGCTCCTCCTCCTCACGCTCGGCTGGTACGTGGTCGCGCTCGACGCGGAGCTCGGCGACCCGTCGTCGCAGGCGCACCAGGACGTGGTGGCCCGCTACGTCCTCGCGGCGCTCGGCGGCCTCGGCTGCCTGACGGCGGGCTGGCTCACGCCGCGCGACTCGCGCGCGGCGTGGCTGCGGACGGGTTTCGCGCTGACGTCGGTGCTGGTGATCCCGACGGCGATGCTGGCAGGCGCCTAGCCCTCCGCCCTCCGCTACTGGGCCAGCAACTCGTCCGCGTCGACGATCCGGTACGCGTACCCCTGCTCGGCGAGGAACCGCTGCCGGTGGGCGGCGAAGTCCTGGTCGATGGTGTCGCGGGCGACGACGGAGTAGAAGCGGGCCTCGTGCCCGTCGGCCTTGGGCCGCAGCACGCGCCCGAGCCGCTGGGCCTCCTCCTGCCGCGACCCGAACGTTCCGGACACCTGGATGGCGACGGTGGCCTCGGGCAGGTCGATGGAGAAGTTGGCGACCTTGGAGACCACGAGGACGGAGATCTCCCCCTCCCGGAACGCGCCGAAGAGCTTCTCGCGCTGCGCGTTGGTCGTCTCGCCCTTGATGACGGGCGCGTCCAGGTGCTCGCCGAGCTCGTCGAGCTGGTCGATGTACTGGCCGATGACGAGGGTCTGCTCGCCGGCGTGCTTCTTGACCAGCGCCTCCGTGACCTTCCGCTTCGTGGCGGTGGTCGCACAGAACCGGTACTTCTCCTCCGCCTCGGCGGTGGCGTACGCGAGCCGCTCGCTGTCCGTCAGATTGACCCGGACCTCCACGCAGTCGGCGGGCGCGATGTACCCCTGCGCCTCGATCTCCTTCCACGGGGCGTCGAACCGCTTGGGCCCGATGAGCGAGAAGACGTCGGACTCGCGTCCGTCCTCGCGTACGAGGGTCGCGGTGAGCCCGAGACGGCGCCGCGCCTGGAGGTCGGCGGTGAACTTGAAGACGGGCGCGGGCAGCAGGTGGACCTCGTCGTAGATGACGAGCCCCCAGTCGCGCGAGTCGAAGAGTTCGAGGTGGGGGTAGATGCCCTTCCGCTTGGTCGTCAGCACCTGATACGTGGCGATGGTGACGGGCCGGATCTCCTTGCGGGTCCCGCTGTACTCACCGATCTCGTCCTCGGTGAGGGAGGTCCGCTTCACCAGCTCGTGCTTCCACTGGCGGGCGGAGACGGTGTTGGTGACGAGGATGAGGGTGGTCGCCTTGGCCTGCGCCATGGCGCCGGCGCCGACGAGGGTCTTCCCCGCCCCGCAGGGCAGCACGACGACACCGCTCCCCCCGTGCCAGAACCCTTCGACGGCCTGCTGCTGATAGGGCCGCAGCGCCCAGCCGCTCTCGTCCAGATCGATCTTGTGGGCCTCGCCGTCCACGTACCCGGCGAGGTCCTCGGCGGGCCAGCCCAGCTTCAGCAGGGTCTGCTTGACCTGCCCGCGCTCGGAGGGGTGCACGGCGACGGTGTCCGGGTCGAGCCGCTCGCCGACGAGCGGCTGCACCTTCTTCGACCGCAGGATCTCCTCCAGCACCGGCCGGTCGGTGGTGGTCAGCACGAGCCCGTGGGTGGGGTGCTTGGAGAGGGTGAGGCGTCCGTACCGCGCCATCGTCTCGGCGACGTCTACGAGGAGGGCGTGCGGTACGGGGTACCGCGAGAACTCCACGAGCGCGTCCACGACCTGCTCCGCGTCGTGCCCGGCGGCCCGCGCGTTCCACAGCCCGAGCGGGGTGACCCGGTACGTGTGGATGTGCTCGGGCGCCCGCTCCAGCTCCGCGAAGGGCGCGATGGCACGACGGCACGCGTCGGCCTGCTCGTGGTCGACCTCGAGCAGGAGAGTCTTGTCCGACTGGACGATGAGGGGACCGTTCACGCGAGCGCCCTTTCCTAGGCCAAACGTCCAGTGTGCCGCATGGTGGCGGGTCACGGCGGTGACGTCGGCTACAGCATCCGGGCCCTCGGCGGCCCGGCGGGGCCGGACGCCGCCCGCCGGGCCGCCCGTCTCAGGCGTCCGTGCCGTCCCCGGCGAACAGGTCGTCGACGGTCTCGGCGTGCACCGCCCGCTCCAGCCAGCGGTTGAGCGTGTCGAAGTCGGTGCAGGCGCTCACGCGCTCCCGGGCGTCCTCGGGGATGTCGACGCCGCGCACCTCCAGGACCCGGAGGATGGCTTTGGCCTCGCCTCTGGCCACGCCTTCTTGCTTGCCTTCTTCCCTGCCTTCCTCCTTGCCCTCGAGGTAGGCGGTCTCGCGGACAGTGCCGCGTCCGGGGAAGTAGGTGACGAAGGTCATCAGTTCTCTCCATTTCTCTCCGGCACGGGTGTTCCCCAGGCCGACGTCCAGAAGGTCGTTGTAGTAGGTGGCGGACTTCTTGTCGGACGCCTGCACGGCATGGGCCAGCGCTTCCAGTATGGCGGTGGCGTCCGCGCTGTTGCCATGTGTCAGGGCCGCGAAGGTGGCCATGGCCAGGTTCTCCCGCACGGCTCTCGGTTCGGTGATCATCGGTACGTTGTCCGGGCCGACGACCAGCGGGTGGGTGCTCTGGGCGATCCAGCCGCGCGCTCCGCAACTGAAGGGACCCACGGCCCACTTCGCGGTGGCGCGGCTCTTGCAGACGACGAGCAGCAGGACCGGCAGGCGGAACTTCGCCCGGAGGTAGGCCACGTAGTACGGCCAGCTCGTCTCCTTGTCCGTGTCGTGGCGTCCCTGTGCCTCGATGGCGAGGAGGAAGTCGTCGCCGTCGGAGGGCTGGACGCGCAGCACGCTGTCCACGCGGCGCTCCAGCGGCAGGAGTTCCGTCGCGTCAGGGGTGAGGACGTCCACGGTCGCCTTCTCCGGGAAAGGCAGGTCGAGGGCGTCGAAGACCGGGACGAGGATCTCGGGGCGGTCCTGGAAGATCCGGTGAGACGCCTCGTGGGCTGATGTGACCATGGGAGGAACCTTCGCGGGGGCGGGGCCGCGATGTCGCGTCGTTCCGGGTGCGTTCACTCTTTCGGGAGGGGTAGGGGCGTTCTCGTCGGGACGTTCGCGTCGTGGGTGGCTTCGCGGGGAGCGAAAGGGGGCGGCGTGGGAGGTGGGGCGTGGGTCAGGGTGGGGGCATGTTGAGTCGTGTGGCTGTGCTGTCCGATGTTCATGGTGTGCTGCCCGCTCTGGAGGCGGTGCTCGCCGAACCGGATGTGCGGGCGGCGGAGCGGATCGTGCTGACCGGGGACATCGCGGCGGGGCCCCAGCCCGTCGAGGTTCTGGAGCTGCTGGCCGGGATGGGCGACCGGGTCTTCTGGGTCAGGGGCAACGCCGACCGCGAGCTGGTCGAGCACCGGCGCGGGCAGCCCTGTGACGACGCCATCTCCGCCTGGGCCGCCGAACAGTTGGGCCCCGGGCACCTCGACCTGCTGGACGGGCTGCCGCGGTCGGTGCGGCTGTCCCTGCGGGGGCTCGGGGATGTTCTGTTCTGTCACGGCACGCCCCGCGACGACGAGGAAGTCGTCCTGGTCGACTCCCGGCTCGAACGGTGGCAGGAGGTGTTCGGCGATCTCGACCCGGACGTGCGGACGGTGGTCTGCGGGCACACCCACATGCCGTTCGCCCGCCTCGCACACGGCCGCATGGTGATCAACCCCGGCAGCGTCGGCATGCCCTACGGAAGGCCGGGGGCCCACTGGGCGCTCCTGGGCCCCGGCGTCGAACTGCGGACCACGGAGTACGACATCGACGCCGCCGTCGCCCGCGTGACCCGTGACTGCGGCTACCCCGACGCCGCCGAGTGGGCCGACCACTACCTGCGGGCCCGCTCCACCGACGCGGAGGCCCTCGCGGTGTTCGGGCCGCGGGACGGGAGGTAGAGGCAGGGCGGGCAGGGGCCGCACGGGCGTGAGGGCGCCTGTGGATGCGTTCGACCCGCTACCGTGAACCGGATGAGCACCGACGAGCCGCAGCCCACGGACAGCGCCGACGCGAGCGCGTCCGCGCCGCCGCGTGCCGCGGAGACGCCCCGTTCCCTCGCCGAAGCGCTCCGGTCACGGGCGGACGGCGCGATCGCCGACCTGCTCCGGGCCCGGCCCGATCTCCTGAATCCGGTGCCGACCGACCTCACCCAGCTCGCGACGCGCGCGGGCACCCGGGCCTCCGTCGTGCGGGCCCTCGAGCGGCTCGACCGGTTCGCGCAGCAGGTGGCCGAGGCGCTCGCCGTCGCGCCGGACCCCGCCACGTACGAGGAGGTCCGCGACCTGCTCGCGGGGGACGACGGGGACGCCGACGTCGAGCGGGCGCTGGGCCGCGCCCTCGGCACGCTCCACGAGCAGGCCCTCGTGTGGGGGCCCGACGACCGGCTCCGGCTCGTCCGTACCGCGCGGGAGCTCCTCGCCCCGTCGCCGCAGCACCCGTCCCCGACCGGCCTCGGCCCCACCGTCGCCGAGGCCACGGCCGGGATGTCGCCGACCCGCATCCAGGACATCGTGTCGGCCGCGGGGCTGCCCACGACGCACGACCCCGTGTCCGCCGTGCGGTCGCTCACCGCGCTGTTCACGGACCGCGCGCGCATGTCGGCGCTGCTCGACGAGGCGCCGTCCGAGTCCGTGGAGGTGCTGTCCCGCCTGGTGTGGGGGCCGCCGTACGGTCAGGTCACCGCCGACCCGGCCCGGCATCTGCGGTGGCTCCTGGACCGGGGGCTGCTGCTGCCGACCGCGCCCGGCACGGTCGTACTGCCCCGCGAGGCCGCCCTGCACCTGCGCGCGGGCCGCGCCCACCGTACGGTCGCGGCGACTCCGCCGCCCGTGGAGGCAGCGCGCGAACACCGTCCACAGGTTGTGGACGCGACCGCCGCCGGGCAGGCGTACACCGCGCTCGCCACCGTCGAGGAGCTGTTGAAGGACTGGGACGAGGGCGGGCCCGCCGTGCTGCGCGCGGGTGGGCTGAGCGTGCGCGACCTGAAGCGGACCGCGGTGGCGCTCGACACGACGGAGCCGCTGGCCGCGTTCTGGGTCGAACTGGCCTACGCGGCGGGTCTGCTGGCGTCCGACGGCGAGGCCGACGAGCGGTACGCCGCGACGCCCGCGTACGACGAATGGCAGGAGCTGCCCGCCCCCGAGCGGTGGTCGGCGCTGGCCACGGCCTGGCTGGCGGCCACCCGCACGGCAGGTCTGGTCGGCGGGCGCGACGGCAAGGACCGCACGCTGTCCGCGCTCGGCCCGCACCTGGACCGTTCGTCGGCGCCCGAGGTGCGCCACCGGGTCCTGGAGCTCCTCGCCGCGCTCCCCGAGGGCTCGGCGCCCGTCCCTGAGTCCCTCCAGGCCCGACTCCGCTGGGAGCGCCCACCCGCCTCCCGCAACCGCCCCGCCGATTCCGCCCACGCACCGGACCTGCGCTCCCGCATCGCCCTATGGACCCTGGAAGAGGCCGAGTTGCTGGGCGTCACGGGCCGCGGCGCCCTGTCGACACACGGCCGGGCACTGCTGCCTGGAGCGGTCGAGGACGACGCGGGTGGCAGGGGAGACACCCGTCACGCGGAAGACCGCACCAGTACCCCCGCCGACCCCCACCTCCCCGCCGCCCGCGCCGCCCGCGCCGCCCGGCTCCTCGCGCCGCTGCTTCCCGAGCCCCTCGACCACGTCCTCCTCCAGGCCGACCTCACCGCCGTGGCCCCCGGCCCGCTGGAGCGGCCGCTGGGCGACGCGCTCGCCGTGCTCGCCGATGTCGAGTCGAAGGGCGGCGCCACGGTCTACCGCTTCTCGCCCGGTTCCGTACGGCGCGCGCTCGACGCCGGGCAGTCCGCGTCCGACCTGCACGCCTTCCTCGCCGCCCATTCGCGTACGCCGGTCCCGCAGCCCCTGGCCTATCTGATCGACGACGTGGCGCGGAGACACGGCCACCTGCGGATCGGCGCCGCCTCCGCGTACGTGCGCTGCGACGACGAGGCCCTGCTCAACGAGATCCTCGCCGACAAGCGCGCCCAGAGCCTGCGGCTGCGCCGTCTCGCGCCGACCGTGCTCGCCGCCCAGGCGGACCCCGGCGCGCTCCTGGAGGGGCTGCGCTCCATGGGCTTCGCGCCCGCCGCGGAGAGCGCCGATGGCGACGTCCTGATCACCCGCGCCCACGCCCACCGCACCCCGCCCCGTTCGGCGCCGGAGCCGGTGCCGGACGGTCCGCCGCTGCCCGGCGTCACGCTCATCGACGCGGCGGTACGCGCGATCCGCGCGGGCGACCTGGCGTCGACGGCGCCGCGCAAGGAGACCCCGGCGGGGGACGGCCGGCTGCCGCGGACCACGGCCGCCGAGACCCTCGCCACGATGCAGGCGGCGGTGCTGACCGGCGAGGCCGTGTGGATCGGCTACGTGAACGCCGAGGGCTCCGCGAGCCAGCGGGTCATCGCGCCGGTCCGGGTCGAGGGCGGCTTCGTCACGGCGTACGACCACACGGCGGACGAGGTCCGTACGTATCCCCTGCACCGCGTCACGGGAGTCGCCGAGCTCGCCGACGACTGAGCCGGGAGACGCGGACGACCGGACGGGACGCGGACGGCCTACGGCCCCGCCGCGACCCCATTAATCGTTGGCCCCCGCAGGCGCCCCCGTCCTAGGATGCCTCCTTCCCCGCCTCCCCCGTGGAGCGGCGCCGCCCGGACGGCAACCGGTCGGCACCTCGCCCGAGCAGCACACGCAGCACGAGCGCAGAGGCCCGCACACGACACCGCAGAACCGCCGGAGGCACCCCGTGCACGCGCACGCCGACCCTGAGCCCCTAGACCCGCAAGGCCCCATCGACCCGCACGACCCCCTCGATCCGCACGACCCCCTCGCCCGGGAGCGCGGGCATCTCGCCGCGTCCCGTTCCGCCCTGCGCGCCATGCGTGAGGACGCCGAGGCCCTCGACATCCGCGACGTCACAGCGAACTGGGTGAACGCCGCCGTCCTGGAGCGGCAGCTCGACGAACGCATCAAGTCCCTCGCCGACCTCGCCCACACCCCGCTCTTCTTCGGGCGGCTCGACTATCTGCACGCGCCCGGTGCCGAGCAGGCGGAAGGCGCCGAGGGCGAGCAGTTCTACATCGGGCGGCGGCACGTGCACGACGCCGACGGGGACCCGATGGTCATCGACTGGCGCGCGCCGGTCTCCCAGCCGTTCTACCGGGCCTCCAAGAAGGACCCGATGGACATCGGCCTGCGCCGCCGCTTCGGCTACACGGCCGGTGACCTCACCGCGTACGAGGACGAGCACCTCAGCGACCCGGGTGAGGCCGAGCGGACCAGCAAGCTGCTCCAGCGGGAGATCGAGCGGCCGCGCGTCGGCCCGATGCGGGACATCGTCGCCACCATCCAGCCCGAGCAGGACGAGATCGTCCGCAGCGGGCTGAGCGGCAGCGTGTGCGTGCAGGGCGGCCCGGGGACGGGAAAGACCGCCGTCGGCCTGCACCGGGTCGCCTATCTGCTGTACGCGCACCGGGAGCGGCTCGCCAGGACCGGCACTCTCGTCATCGGGCCGAACGCGTCCTTCCTGCACTACATCGAGCAGGTTCTGCCCGCGCTCGGCGAGCTGGAGGTCAAGCAGGCCACCGTCGACGACCTCGTCGCCCATGTGGAGGTGCGCGGCACGGACGAGGCCGCCACGGCCCTCGTCAAGGGCGACGCCCGGATGGCGGAGGTGCTGCGCAACGCCGTCCGGTCGCACGTCACCCTGCCCACCGAGCCCGTGGTGGTCGTGCGGGGGTCGCGCAGGTGGCGTGTCCCGGCGTACGAACTGGAGGAGATCGTCCAGGAGTTGCTGGCGCGGGACATCCGGTACGGGGCCGCGAGGGACGCCCTGCCGCAGCGCATCGCGCACGCCGTGCTCGTCCGCATGGAGCAGGCGGGCGAGGCGCCGGACGACCGGGTGCAGGACGCTGTGGCCCGCAACCCCGCGGTGAAGGCCGCGGTGAAGGCGGTGTGGCCGCCCGTCGAGCCCGCGAAGCTCGTGCTGCGGCTGCTGTCCGACGCGGACTTCCTCGCCGCGCACGCCGGGGGGATTCTGAGCGAGGAGGAGCAGAAGGCGGTTCTGTGGGCCAAGCCCGCCAGGAGCGTCAAGTCCGCCAAGTGGTCCGCCGCGGACGCCGTCCTGATCGACGAGGCCGCCGATCTCGTCGCGCGCACGCACTCGCTCGGGCATGTCGTGCTGGACGAGGCGCAGGACCTCTCGCCCATGCAGTACCGCGCGGTGGGCCGGCGCTGCACGACGGGGTCGGCGACCGTCCTCGGCGACCTCGCGCAGGGCACCACGCCCTGGGCGACGCGTAGTTGGGACGAGGCGCTGCGGCACCTGGGCAAGGAGCAGGCGGTCGTGGAGGAGCTGACGGCCGGTTTCCGTGTGCCGCGCGAGGTCATCGCGTACGCGTCACGGCTGCTGCCGGACATCGCGCCGGGCCTCGCGGCGGTCGAGTCGGTGCGTGAGTCGCCCGGGTCGCTCGCGGTGCGCCGGGTGGCGCGGGGCGAGGAGTTGGACGCGGCCTGTCTGGAGGCGTGCGCGGAGTCGCTGCGGCAGGAGGGGTCCATCGGGCTCATCGCCGCGGACGCCCGGATTCCGTCGCTCGCGGGCGCGCTGTCGGCGGCCGGGGTCACGTACCTCTCCCCCGGCGAGGAGACGACGCCCGACACCCGGCTCACGCTCGTGCCCGCGTCCCTCGCGAAGGGTCTGGAGTACGACTATGTGGTGCTGGACGAGCCGGCCGCCGTCGTCGGCGGCGAACCGGACGAGCGCACGGGCCTGCGCCGCCTGTACGTGGCGCTGACCCGTGCCGTGTCCGGCCTGACCGTCGTGCACGCGGCCGACCTGCCCGGGCAACTCACCTAAGGAGCGGGCGTCTTGGGGTCGGCGGCCTCGCCGGCACCGGTGGTGGCCGACGGCAGGTGCGTGACGATGAGCACGATGCCCGCGAGCGTCACGACGCGCGTCGCCGCGTCGAGGCCGTTCCATGCCTCCGACTGCCACATGGCGAACCATTCGCCGCCGATCCCGATGAAGCCGACCCCGAAGAGGAGGAGGATCATCAACAGGCCGATGCTGCCCGCCCGTCGGGCCCTGGGCAGGCCCTGAGGGCGCCGCAGGGCGCGGGCCCACAGGACCGTCGACGTGCCGAGGACGAGCGCGGCCAGGGTCTCCCAGGCGATGATCCCGACGTACGCGGCGTCCTGCAGTCCGGTGGACTCCACCGCGCGCCACTTGAGGCCGTTGTCCTTGAAGGTGGTGTCCATCGACAGGACATGGCGTACGAACTGCTGGTTGGTCCCGAAGTCGGTGATGTTCCCGAACGCGACGAGCGCGATGTAGAGCGCCACCGTCCCCGTGAGCAGCATCGCGGCGACGGGCAGCGTCCCGGCCGCGAGCATGCGCTCCGCGGGACGCGTCTTTTCTGCTGGTATCGGCATGAGGTCCCCTCCGTGTCGGTCCAGTTCTATCGCGTCCCGCGGGGAAACGATCAACCGGCGGCCGGCCGCCGGAGGGCGGGCCCCCGGCCCTCAGCCGTCCAGCGCGGCCCGCCATTTCGCGACCGCCTCGGCGCAGACCGGTGCCGACCAGCCGTCGGGGCGGGCGGCGCCGCCGATGTGGAAGGCGTCGACGCCGGCCGCCGTCAGGCGCGGCAGGTGGTCGAGGCGCAGGCCGCCGCCGATGAGCAGCTGCGGTTCGTACCCGGGTTCGCCGCGGCGGGCCGCCTCGGCGAGCAGCGTCGGCAGGCCCTCGTCGACGCCGGCCGCGGCGCCCGCGGTGAGGTAGGTGTCGAGTCCGGGCAGGTCGGCGAGCTGCTTGCGCAGGGCGTCGCGGTCGGCGGCGCGGTCGATGGCGCGGTGGAAGGTCCAGCGGCAGCCGTCGAGCGCGCCGAGCAGGGCTTCGACGGCGGGCAGGTCGGGGCCGCCCGCCTCGTCGAGGAAGCCGAGCACGAATTCGTCGGCGCCCTCGCTCCTGAGTTCCTGGGCGTGGCGCAGCAGTTCGTCGACGTCACCCGCGGCGAACCCGTCGGCCAGCCGGAGCATGACGCGCAGCGAGATGTCGACGGAGGAGCGGATGCTGGCGAAGGTCTCGCGGGACGGGGTGAGGCCGTCCGCGGCCATGTCGGTCACCAGCTCGAGGCGGTCCGCCCCGCCGGCCTGGGCGGCGACGGCGTCCTCGGCGTCGAGGGCGATCACCTCCAGGACTGCACGCTTGCTCATGGATGTCTCTTCCTTCTGGTCGCGATACCAGTCACATAGGTCTAGTCCAATTACCAGCCTACGCGCAGAACACCCCGGCGCGAGCCGGTTGGCCCGCACCGGGGTGCGCGAACGTCAGGACAGGGCGGACGTCAGGACAGGGCGAACATCAGGACAGCGGCTTGAACCCCCGCAGCCGCAGGCTGTTGCCCACCACGAACACCGACGAGAAGGCCATGGCCGCGCCCGCGATCATCGGGTTGAGCAGTCCGGCGGCGGCCAGCGGGAGGGCGCCGACGTTGTAGGCGAAGGCCCAGAAGAGGTTCGACCTGATCGTGCCGAGGGTGCGCCGGGAGAGCCTGATCGCGTCGGCCGCCGCCCGCAGGTCACCTCGTACGAGCGTGAGGTCGCCCGCCTCGATCGCCGCGTCCGTGCCGGTGCCCATCGCGAGGCCCAGGTCGGCCTGGGCCAGCGCCGCGGCGTCGTTCACGCCGTCGCCGACCATGGCGACGGACCTGCCCTCGGCCTGCAGCCGCTTCACCACGTCGACCTTGTCCTGCGGCATGACCTCGGCGATCACGTGCTCGGGAGCGATGCCCACCTCGGCGGCGACCGACTCCGCGACGGCCTTGTTGTCGCCGGTCAGCAGGATCGGGGTCAGGCCGAGCGCGCGCAGCCGCTCGATGGCCTCGGCGCTGGTGTCCTTGACGGCGTCGGCGACCTCCAGGACCGCGCGGGCCTCGCCGTCCCAGGCGACCGCGATGGCGGTACGTCCCGCCGCCTCGGCCTCGGCCTTGGCGCGGGCCAGCCCGGCCGGCAGCCGGATCTCCCACTCCGCCAGCAGCTGCTCGCGTCCTGCCAGGACCGCGTGGCCCTCGACGACGCCCTGCACGCCGAGACCCGCCACGTTGGCGAAGTCCTCGGGGACGGGCAGCTCGCCCACCTCGGCGGCGGCGCCGGCGGCGACGGCGCGGGCGATGGGGTGCTCGGAGGAGTGCTCCAGGGCGCCGGCCAGGCGCAGGACGTCGGTGGCGGTGGTGCCGGGGGCGGTGTGGGTGGCGAGCAGCGTCATCTTTCCGGTGGTGACGGTGCCGGTCTTGTCCAGGACGATGGTGTCGACCTTGCGGGTGGACTCCAGGACCTCCGGGCCCTTGATGAGGATGCCGAGCTGGGCGCCGCGGCCGGTGCCGACCATGAGCGCGGTCGGCGTGGCGAGGCCCAGGGCGCACGGGCAGGCGATGATCAGTACGGCGACGGCGGCGGTGAAGGCGGCGGTCAGCCCTGCGCCGTTGCCGAGCCAGAAGCCGAGGGTGGCGAGCGCCAGGCCGATGACGACCGGCACGAACACCGCGGAGATCCGGTCGGCCAGGCGCTGGGCGGCGGCCTTGCCGTTCTGCGCGTCCTCGACGAGCTTGGCCATGCGGGCGAGCTGGGTGTCGGCGCCGACGCGGGTGGCCTCGACGACGAGGCGGCCGCCGACGTTGAGGGTGGCGCCGGTGACCGCGTCGCCCGCGCCGACCTCGACGGGCACGGACTCGCCGGTGAGCATGGAGGCGTCCACGGCCGACGAGCCCTCGACGACCGTGCCGTCCGTGGCGATCTTCTCGCCGGGCCGGACCAGGAAGCGGTCGCCGGCCTTCAGCTCCCCGACGGGGACGGTCTCTTCGCGGCCGCCGTCGCGCAGCACGGTGACGTCCTTGGCGCCGAGCTGGAGCAGCGCCTTCAGGGCGGCGCCCGCCTTCCTCTTGGAGCGGGCCTCGAAGTAGCGCCCGGCGAGGATGAACGCGGTCACTCCGGCCGCGGCCTCCAGGTAGATGTTCCCGGCGCCGTCGCTCCTGGCGATGGTCAGCTCGAAGGGGTGCGTCATGCCGGGCGTACCGGCCGTCCCGAAGAACAGGGCCCACAGCGACCAGAGGAACGCGGCCGACGTGCCGACGGAGATCAGCGTGTCCATGGTGGCGGCGCCGTGCCGGGCGTTGGTGTACGCCGCCTTGTGGAAGGGCCAGGCCGCGTACGTCACGACGGGCGCGGCCAGCGTGAGCGACAGCCACTGCCAGTACTCGAACTGCAGCGCGGGGGCCATCGCCATCGCGATGACGGGCACGGACAGCAGGGCCGCGGTGACCAGCCGCTGGCGCAGCGGCCGCAGCTCCTCGTATGCCTGCCGCTCCTCGTGTGCCTGCCGCTCGTCGTCGGTCTGCCGCTCGGCTCCGCCGGACGCGGGCTCGTCGCGTACGGGAGCGGGCTCAGCTGCGGTGTAGCCGGTGGCCTCGACGGTCGAGATCAGGTCCTGTACGGAGATGTCCTCGCCGCGGTAGCTGACCTTGGCCTTCTCGGTGGCGTAGTTGACGGTCGCCTCGACGCCGTCCATGCGATTGAGCTTCTTCTCGATCCGGGCCGCGCAGGAGGCGCAGGTCATGCCACCGATGGCGAGTTCGACCTCTGCGGCGGGCGGCGCCGCCTCGGCGGCACCGGGTGTGGTGGTGGCCATGTCTCGGGCTCCTGTACGAGTCGGGGTCCCGATACCCGGGGCGGGTACCGCTGACGAGGTCCATGTATACCCCTGGGGGGTACCTGACGCAAGAGGCGCCGATCAGAAACTCCGGCTTGACTTCATACCCCAGGGGGGTATCTTCGACATATGAATACCGGACTGAGGATCACCGCATTCGCCGCCGCCGTCGCCGCGACCTTCGGCACCGCGTACGGCGTGGGCACGGGCATCGACCCCGTCACGGACAAGGCACCCGCGGCCGCCCGGCACGGAGAACACGACGGCGGGCAGCGGGAAGAGAAGGAGGTGGGGAAGGAGAAGAAGAAAGAGAAGGAGAAGCAGACGGCCGACGGGGCCGCCCCCGGGGGCCTCGCGGTCTCCGACCGCGGCTACACGCTGGACCTGGAGACCCCGCGCGTCGAGGCGGACCGGCCACAGGAGCTGCGCTTCGCCGTCGTCAAGGACGCCACCGGCCGGAACGTCACCGCGTACCAGGAGGAGCACGACAAGGAGCTCCACCTCATCGTCGCCTCACGCGACCTGACCACCTACCGCCATCTGCACCCGACGCGCGCGGCCGACGGCACCTGGTCGACGAAGGCCGAGCTGCCCGAGGCGGGCGGCTACCGCGTCTTCGCCGACTTCCGCCCCGAGGGCGCGAAGGAGGGACTGACGCTGGGCGCGGACCTCGCGGTGGCGGGCGCGTACGCCCCGAAGAAGCTGCCCGCGCACAGCACCACAACGCGGGTCGACGGCTACGACGTCACGCTGAAGGGCGAGCTGAAGACGGGCGCGGGCGGCGACCTCACGCTGAGCGTGGCGAAGAACGGCAGGCCGGTGACCGACCTACAGCCCTACCTGGGCGCGTACGGCCACCTGGTCGCGCTGCGGGACGGCGACCTCGCCTACCTCCACGTTCACCCGAACGGCGCGCCCGGCGACGGGAAGACGAAGCCGGGCCCCGGTGTCTCGTTCGGCACGGCCGCCCCCAGCAAGGGCGCGTACCGCCTGTTCCTGGACTTCAAGCACGAGGGCAAGGTCCGCACGGCGGCGTTCACGGTGCACGCCGGCGGCAACGGCGACACCGGCGACCACCCTGACGCCGAGCCCGAGAAGGGCGACGGCCACGGGCACTGACGCCACCCCGTGCGGCCGCCCTACGTGGCTCAGGCGGTGGGCGCGACGGCCGCCAGTTCGTCCACCGAGCCCGACATGACGGCCCGCACATGTGCCGTCAGATGCTCCAGCGGCCAGTCCCACCAGGCGAGTTCGAGCAGCCGGGCGATGTCCTCGTCGCCGAAGCGGCGGCGGATGAGCTTCGCCGGGTTGCCGCCGACGATGCCGTAGTCGGGCACGTCGTCGACGACCACGGCCCCCGACGCGATGATGGCGCCGTGGCCGATGCGGACGCCGGGCATGACGGTCGACCGGTAGCCGAACCACACGTCGTTGCCCACCACCGTGTCACCGCGGCCCGGCAGCCCCGCGATCAGGTCGAAGTGCTCGCTCCAGGACCCGCCCATGATCGGGAACGGGAACGTCGAGGCCCCGTCCATCCGGTGGTTGGCGCCGTTCATGATGAACCGCACCCCCTCGCCCAGCGCGCAGAACTTCCCGATGACGAGCCGCTCCGGCCCGTAGTGGTAGAGCACGTTCCGCGTCTCGAAGGCGGTGGGGTCGTCGGGATCGTCGTAGTACGAGAAGTCCCCGACCTCGATCAGCGGCGAGGTCACGAGCGGCTTGAGCAGAACCACCCGCTCCTGCCCCGGCATGGGATGCAGCACGTTCGGATCGGCGGGTACGAGCGGTGCGCCGGAGCCGGACGCGGGCGTGTCGGAAGCCATCCCCCCATGATCCACGTCAGCCGAAGAGTGACAACTCCTTTTCCGTGACGCCCGCGAGCTCGTAGCGCGTGCCCGTCATCGGCCGTCCCGTGCACAGCCGTATCAGCGTCGGCGCGTCCCCGATGTAGCGGGCGGGCGGCCGCTGCCCGTCGACGACGCCCAGAACCAGCGGCTCGTCCCAGCCGTCCACGTCGGCGTGGAGCGGCGGCAGCGGGGAGGCGGCCCGCCTGGACCTGCTGTACCACTCCAGGAGCGGCAGCGCGTCGGCCAGCCCCGCACCGCCGTACGCGCCCGGCTTCCCCCACGCATCCCGTACGTCGCCGGCGTGCACCCACTCGCCCAGCGCGACACCGTCCAGGAGCCCCTCGGCCGCGGCGATGACCGGGCCCGCCTCCGTCATGCCGCGCTCCAGCTCGTCCACGACACGGGAGTTGGACCAGTCGGCGCGCTCGGCGATGTCACGTTCGTTGCTCTCGGGCGTGAACACGCCCTCCTCGAAGCGGCTCTCCACCACCCGCGTCAGCGCGGAGCCGCAGTGGGCGAGCACATGCCGCACGGTCCAGCCGGGACAGCAGGTGCGGATCTCGTACGCGTCGTCCGGGGCGGACCTCAACAGCGGTACGAGAGCGTCGCGTTCGGTACGGAGGAGGCGTCCCGCGCGGTCGGGATCGTAGGTTTCGTCGTTGGTGGCCATGGCGGCAGCCAACAGCCTGCGGCCGCACATGGCAACATACCCCCCGCGGGTAAGCGGCGACTACAGTCGCCCCATGGCCGACGAAAAGGACCTCCACGCCCGCTGGGCCGTGACCCTGCTCCGCGCGAGTTCGGGCACCCCCGACCCCGCCCCCTACGCGGAGCGTCTCCTCGCGCGCTGGGCCGAGCCGCAGCGCCGCTACCACACCACCGACCACCTGGCGGCGGTCCTGGACCACATCGACGTACTGGAGGAACACGCCGACGACCCGGAACTCGTACGCCTGGCGGCATGGTTCCACGACGCCGTGTACGCGCCCGACCGCTCCGAGAACGAGGAACGCTCCGCCCGCCTGGCCGAGCGGGCCCTCGCCGAAGCCGGCCTGTCGGACGGCCGGACGGCCGAGGTGGCCCGCCTGGTCCGCCTCACCGTCACGCACGACCCCGCCGAAGGCGACCACAACGGCGAGGCCCTGTGCGACGCCGACCTGGCGATCCTCGCCGCGCCCCCGGACACGTACGCCGCCTACGCCGCGGCCGTCCGCGAGGAGTACGGGTTCGTGCCGGACGAGGCGTTCCGCTCGGGCAGGGCGGACGTGCTGCGCCGGCTGGTGGCGCTGCCCCGCCTGTTCAGGACGCCGTACGGGGCGGCCAACTGGGAGGCGCCGGCCCGCGAGAACCTGGCGACGGAACTGACCCTGCTCGCCCCCTGACACCCCCTGAACGCGCCTCGGACGCGCCCTGGACGCCCGCGCCGCCGCCCCGCGGAATTCGGAGGCCGCCCGCGCCCCTCTCCCGTACTCTCACCGCATGCTTCTCATGGGTGGGGACCAGATCGACGAGGCCGTCGCGCACGCGGCCGGGGTGCTGCGTGCGGCGGCGGACCGCGACTGGAGCGTCAAGGCGGGCGGGCTCGACTGGAGCTGTCTGCGGACGGCGGAACACATCGCGGGCGACTTCAGCGCCTACGCGGGCCAGCTGACGGGCCGCGCCACGGACGGCTGGGTGCCCTTCGACATCACGCTCGACGAGGGCACGGGTCCCGAGGGCGCGATCCACGCGATCGAGGCGACCGGCGGCATCCTGGCGGCCGTCGTCCGCACGGTGCCGCGCGGCACCCGCGGCTACCACACCTACCCCTCCGGCAGCGCCGACGCGACGGGCTTCGCCGCGATGGGCGTCGCGGAGGTCCTGCTCCACACGTACGACATCGCCCGCGCGCTCGACGTCGACGCGGAACCGCCCGCCGCCCTGTGCGAAGCGGTCCTCGCCCACCTCTTCCCGCACGTACCGCCTGCCCTCCCGGGCGCCACGCCCTGGACGACCCTGCTGTGGGCCACGGGCCGCGGCACCCTGTCGGGCCGCGCGCCCGTCACGCAGTGGCGCTGGCACAACCCGCACTCCCTCCCCGCGGGACCCGTCGCCCTGCGCGAGGTGACGCCCGCCGCCGCCGCGGACCTCGCCGCGGGCGGCACGGGAGGACTGACCTGGCTGGGCGGCGGCCCCTTCAAGGGGACGCGGGCGGCCGCCGGCATGCGCACGAAGGCGTACGCAGCCGGGGCGCTCCGCCCCGGCTGGGGCATGTACGTGATGGTCCGCACCGCCGACGAGCTGGCCATCGGCGGCATGGGCTTCCACGGCCCGCCGGACGACAACGGCTGCGTCGAGGTCGGCTACGACCTGGTGGACGCGGCCCGCGGCAACGGCTACGCGACGCAGGCGCTGCGCGCCCTGTCCGAGTGGGCCATGACCCACTCCGAGGTGACGTCCCTCCTCGCCGTGACCGCCCCCGACAACGCCCCGTCCCAGCGGGTGGCGACCCGGGCCGGCTACGTCCGCCTCCCCGACCGCGACACGAACCACGCGTACGGACTGCACCGGCCGTGACAGGCCCTGGCATCAGCCGATCGGCGCCGGGGCCTGCTTGTCGAGGGCGAGCAGGCGGTAGTGCGGGTCGGGGCGGGCATCGTCCTGGGCCGGGAGGCGCGACAGCCGCTCGCACAGGTCCTCGACCCGGCGCGGGGGCGCCGCGTTGGCCCAGGGGATGCGGCCCTTCGTGATCACCTGCTGCCAGGTGCGGGGGCTGCGGCCCTGCCCGGTGCCCTCGAAGACCGTCTCCCCGGCCGGGGCCAAGCCGTGCCCTGCCGTCAGGGACAGGACCCGGTCGGTGTGGTCGGTGACCTTCGGCGCGTAGGCGTTCCGCAGGGGCGCCGTCACCTCGGCGAGGTCGCTGGGGACGGTGAAGTAAGCGTCGTCCTTGTCGACCGTGGTGATCAGTACGCCGCCGGGACGCAGGACGCGGGCCGCCTCGGCGAGGACGGGAGCGGCGTCGGGCAGCAGGTGCAGCAGCCAGACGAGGACCACCGCGTCCACAGAGCCGGTGGCCAGCGGCAGGCGGGTGGCGTCGCCGAGCACGGCGCGGCGCGGGAGGCGCCGCGCGGCGAGCGCGAGCATGCCGGGCGAGCTGTCGACGCCGAACACTGTGCGGCCTGGCCGGTCGAGGCGCCGGGTGACGATGCCGGTGCCGCAGGCGATGTCGAGGACGGTGCGGGCGTCGTGCGGCAGGAGCCGTTCGACGGCTTCGGCGGCGGCCTCGGCGCGGGGCTCGCCGCCCCGCGAGGCGTCGTACTGCTCGGCCTCGCCGTTGTAGTCGATCACGATGCCGACCTGCGGGGGCGTCGCCGGTCCATGACGGAAACTCCTTCGTTGTCCAGGTAGTCGAGGAGCGCGAGTCCCGAGCCGTCCAGTTCGTACAGGACGCGGGTGCCCGCCCTGCGGCGGTGCACGAGCCCGGCGGAGACCAGCGAGGTGAGGTGCTCGGACACCGTGCTCGCGGCCAGGCCGAGGACCGCCGCGAGTGCGGTGGTGGTCGTGGGGACGGCGAGTCCCCGCACGACGCCCGCGCGGCTGCGGCCGAGCAGGATCTCCAGCCGGTCGCCGCGCACGGGCATGTCGGTGCGCCGGTCGGGGGCGCTCGTCCCGGAGAGGATCGCGGCGCCCTTGGCCTGGTAGGAGAAGGCGGCGCTGCCCTCCTCGTCCATGGCGAAGAGCGAGGCGCCCCGGCCGAACAGCAGGGGCACGATGACGATGCGGGAGGCGAGGGGGACGGAGATGCGGCCGGGTCCCGCGTCGATCCTGAGCGCGGACGCGTCGCGCAGCAGCCGTCCGTGCAGGGTGTCGAAGAGCCGGTCGGAACCCTCGGTGGCCAGGACGCGGGAGCGCAGCAGGATCTCTTCCTCGATGGTGGAGCGCAGCGACGACGCGTACGGCGCGAGGGCTGCCTGCCAGTAGCGGTCCAGTGTCCGGCTCAGCTGCCGCAGCGCGGTCTCCGGGTCGGCGTTCAGGGGCTGGACGACGCTCGGGACGCCGTCGGGGTACCAGCGGGCGAGCCCGGCGCGGACGTGGGCGGGCGGCAGGGCGCGCAGGGCGGCCAGGCTCTCCTCCAGGTCGGCCTTCGGTGACGTCGGCACGACGGCGAGGAAGGAGGGCAGGGTTCCCCGGCCGGAACGGTAGAGCTCGACCAGCCAGGGAGGGATCTCGATGCCCGCCGCGGTGACCGAACGCCGGGCTTCCTTGGCCCACTTGGCGTACGGCCACGGTGGTGTCGCACGCTGTGAGACGAGCAGCCCGAGGCTGCCGAAGACCTCCCACAGCCAGCTGCTGGAAATCCGCACAGAGCTGTGCCCGGATTTCTGGATCGGAATGTGAATCATCGAGTTCCCCCAGGTCGTCCCCCACGAGGCCAGGTCGAACGGGGTACAGACTTGCCATCGGCGATCATCTGCGCAACTGCCGTTCGAAAGGTGAGACGAGGCCCCGCGGCGATGTCGTGACGCGCGCCGGCCGGGGCGCGCGGGCTCGTCAGTGCTATGTGGGCGCGGGAAGTTCACCGGCGACGACTTCACCGGCCGCGAGTTCACCGGCGCGGGCCACGGCCGCGTGCACCGCGTCCGCCATCGCCGGGGCGGTGCGGGCCGCGAGCAGCACGGAGAGGCCGGCTTCGGTGATGCCGCCCGCGGTCGCCAGGCTCTCCCAGGCGGCCGCGCCTGAGGCGTCCGCCCGGCGCAGCAGCGCGGCGGCGCTCTCCAGGGCGTCCGCGGCGAACGCCCTGGCGTGCGTGTACTCGGCGCCGGCCCGTGTCGCGGCCGAGCCGATCCCGGATGCGGCGAGCGCCAGGAAGGCGGCGCCGCTGCCCAGGGTGGAGGCGGCCAGGTCCTGTTGGTCCTCGGGGATCTCCACGACCGTGCCGAGGTGTTCCAGGAGGGCGGTGACCCTGGCGTGCACGTGGCCGGGGGTGCCCCGCGCGGAGCTGAGGGCCAGCAGGCCGCCCCGCTCGACGGACGCGGCGTTCGAGGCGACCCGGAAGGCGTGCGCGGACCGTGCCGGGCCCGGCAGGAGCCGGTCGAGCGGGCGGCCCGCGACGAAGGAGACGACGGCGGCGCCCGGGGCGAGTCCGGGCAGCGCGAGGGCGAGCACCTCGTCCGCCTGGGCGGGGCGCACGGTCACGACGAGCACGTCGGCGTCGCGGGCGGCCCGGCCGTTGTCGGTGGAGACGCCGACCGGATGGCTGCGGGCGAGCCGTTCGGCCTGTTCGGCGGTGCGGGTGGTGGCGCGGAGCCGGTGCGCGGGGTGGCCTGCGGCCAGCAGTCCGGCGAGGACGGAGCGCCCCAGGTGCCCGGCGCCCGCGACCGTCACCAGCGGCGGGACGGCGGGCGGCGGCGCGGCGTGCGGCGGGACAGCGGGCGGCGGCGCGCTCACCGTGCTGCTTCCGGGGTGCGTGCCGCTGCGGAGCCGGCTGCTTCCGGGGGGCGTGCCGGCAGCACGGACCGCAGGCGTGACCACGCTTCGGTGAACACCTCGTCCGCGGTGCCGGTGGCGTCCAGCGTGGTGAAGCCCCCCTCCTCGTACTCCTCGAGACCTCGGTAGGCGTCGCGGAACCTGCTGAGGAAGGAGAGGGAGTTCGTGTCGGTGTTGCGGGCCGTGACCCGTTCCAGGGCGAGTGCGGGCGGCAGGTCGAGCAGCAGCACCGCGTCCGGCACGGGCAGCAGTTCGTAGAGGCGGCGCAGCCTGGGGAGGTTGGCGGTGCCGGAGACGGCGGCCAGGGCCAGGTGCGTGTAGTAGTAGCGGTCGAGCACCACGACGTGGCCGGGGCGGGCGAGGTCGTCCGTGAGGTCGAGCATGTCCCGCCATTTGAGGATCGAGGCGAGGAACTGGGCCTCGTCGCGGCCGAGCATCGCGAAGCGGTCGGCGTGCCCCTCTTCCCGCGCGATGGCGTCGAGGGTGTCGCGGACCGGCGCGAGGTTCTTGTTGGGGTACCAGTCGGCGGAGCGGCCCGTCGCCCGGACCTCGTCGACGATGCGGCGCCCCAGGGTGCTCTTGCCGGACCCGTCGATCCCTTCGACCACGACCAGCGCGGCCCGGCCCGGAGTGCGACCGTCTGCCGTCACGCCGTCTGCCGTCACGCCGCACTCCGTCGCAGCAGCCCGTGCTCCAGCGAGGCGACCAACTCCTCGCGTATGTCGGACAGTTCGAGGCCACAGTCGCCGAGTACGCCGGACAGGGTGCGGACGCCGTCCAGCGCGCCCAGGAACGCCAGCCACGGCTTCTCGTCCACCACGTACTCGATGACGCCGTCCACCGCCAGGAACCAGGACTCGCCGTCCTTGCCGGGTGAGGACAGCAGCAGCACCTCGGGGGCGAGTTCGACGACCAGGTCGCCGTCGAGGACCGGGGCGACACCGATGCGTTCCTCGACGGCGATGCTCTCGGCGTCCCAGTCGGTGACCTTCAGGCTCTGCGGGGCGGGCCCGGCGCCGGTGGTGACCAGCGGGGCGGGCACGTCCTCCGCCATGCGGGCGAGGAGGCCGAGGTTGACGAGGCGCAGCACCAACTGCACGTCGATGGAGGGCTTCTCGGCGAGGTGCGCGACCATGGCGCGCAGCTTGTCGGCGTCCAGGTGGCGCCGGGCCTCTTCGGTGGAGAGGGCCTCGTCGATGAGGGCGCCGCCGTCCTGGGCCAGCATCCGGGAGAAGGCCCGGAAGGTGTGCACGTCGCCGGGCCCGTAGAAGAACGGGACCTTCTCGCGCCGGACGATCTGCTCGGGCAGCAGCCCGGACACGGCGGACCGCAGGATCTGCTTGTCCCAGAGCAGCCGGGCACGCCGTTCGGCGGGTATCGCGGCGGACAGCTCGACCAGCCGGTGGTCGAGGAAGGGGACGCGGGCCTCGATGCCGCTGCCGGCGGCGGTGCGGTCCTCGTGCCAGCAGTTGTACTGCTGGATCTTGTGCCACTGACGCCGCAGGTACTGGGGGTAGGGGTCCTGGGCTGCGATGCCGAGGTGGTGGTGCACCGCGTCGTCGCGCAGCACGGGGTAGGGGGTCTGTTCCCACCAGGCGGCGAGCGCGGGTGCGTCGAGGAGCGCGCCGCGCCGGGTCATGTCGCGCAGGTGGGCCTCGAAGTCGTGCCAGTCGCCGCCGCCGGCCAGGTCGGGCGAGTAGCCGCCGTTGAACTCGTCGCTGGCCGAGCCGAGCAGCATCCCGCGGAGCTCGGGCCGGGCGGTCTTGGCGTACCGGTGCAGTTCGTGCTTGTAGAACTGCTCGGGTCCGCACTCCGGCGTCTCGGACAGCCACAGGAGCCGCTTCCACTCCTCGACGCCCGGCACCCGGTCCGCGTCGAAGACGACCTGGTGGTTGGGCAGCCCGAGGAAGTCGGAGACGAGCGCGCCGTTCCGCGCGTCGCCGTTGCGGTAGGTGGCGCCGCTGAGGACCGTGAAGGTGTGCAGTGAGTCCGTGTGGCGGGTGGCCAGCGCGGCGACGGAGGCGGAGTCGATGCCGCCGGACAGGAACAGGCCGAGCTCGCTGTCGGCCGTGGCGCAGTCGGCGACGGAGTCGGCCAGCAACGCGCCGTACCGCTCGACGAGTTCCTCGTCGGAGCCGGATACGTCTACTCCGTCGCCGTCGCCCGGGAAGTCCCAGTAGCGGTGGGTGGTGGTCCTGCCGTCGGCCAGGTCGATGCGGACGACGGTCCCCGCGGGCACCAGATGGATGTCCTCGAACCAGGTGACCGGCTCGGCCTCCTTCAGGTGCGGGGCCGCCGTCATCATCGGCTGGGTGAGCGCGGCACCCCAGTCGACCCGCCGCGGAGTGGCGGCGTCGCTGAAGAGCGCCTTGATCTCCGAGCCGAAGACGATCCGCTCGGCGTTGCGGTGGTAGTAGAGCGGCTTGACGCCGAACCGGTCGCGGGCCAGGACGAGTTGTCCGTTGCGACGGTCCCAGATGACGATGCCGAACATGCCGCGCACGGTGTCGAGGAAGTCCACGCCGTGCTTCGCGTAGAGCGGCAGGAGCACCTCGCAGTCGGAGGCGGTGCGCACCGCGCCCGCGGGGAGGGCCGCGGCCAGTTCGCGGTGGTTGTACACCTCGCCGTTGGCGATGAGGACGAGGTCGCCGTCGCCGCTGACCAGCGGCTGAGCGCCGTCGTCGGGGCCGACGAGGGAGAGGCGGGTGAAGGCGAGCCCCATCGGGCCTCTGCGCAGCAGTTCACGGTCGTCCGGGCCGCGGTGGGAGATGATGTCCGCCATGCGGGACAGCAGGCTGTCCGCGTCCGGGGTCAGATCCGCACCGTCGATCCGGGCCACTCCGGCCAGGCCACACATGGGCTACCTCGCTTCACTACACACGGGAGATTCAAGAAGGTGCCGGGTCCGTGGACCCGGCACCTTCCTCACTGACGCTGTCTACCTGAATCAGGCGTTGACGCGCAGGATGCTGCTGGAGTTGATCGGCTTGACGGCCGGCTTCGAGTACTTCTGCATGGCGATTCACCTCCTGTTGCGCGGCCCCGACGAGGAACTCGCGGGTGCCGCGGGGAATTCGGGCCCTGCCCGGTGGCGATAGGAACACGCCGCCGATCTACGATGAGATCGCCAGGGCCGTCGTGTTGCCGACCATAGACGGCCGCGGCGCGATATGGCCAAGCCTTTCGTCCGCCGCCGAATGCTCCCCTTCTCTCCCTTTCCCGAACGGAGATTGAGGGCCTTTCGGCTCTCTCCGAATCCATGGCGGTTCCCCTCTCCCCTGCCTAACCTCGTGCTGGCCTGAGCGTCGATGCCGGGCAAGTGATGCGGTACTCCCGGTGGAGGTAGAGCGATGGCCACAGACTTCAAGAATTGCCTGAGCGAACTGGAGAAGCGTGCGCTGCTCCCCGACGAGTACAGCGCCGTGTACATCTCGGGTTCGATCGCGCGTGGCTGGGGCAACGAGACCAGCGACCTCGACATCTACGTGATCACGCCCGAGCCGTGGGCCGGCGACGGCGAGGCCTCCGCGCCGGTCGGCCTCGAGCCCAACTTCGTGCCGATCGGCATCACGCACGTGAACAAGGTGCGGTGGGACATCGAGTACTGGTCGCAGAGCCAGGTGGAACAGCTGATCGCGAAGGTGTCCTGGGCGTCCTTCGACAGCAACCCCAGGGCGACCGAGCTGATGACGTCGCCCATGCAGCACGAGCTGAACTTCCTGGAGCGGCTGCCGTACGCGGTGCCGCTGGTGGGCGAGGAGTGGCTGCGGGACCGGCGCGAGGAGGTCGCCTCCTCGGCGCTGCGCTCCCTGGCGACGTCGGCCCAGCTCAACCTCGCCGACGCCTATCTGGAGGACGCCGTCGGCCAGTTGAAGGCGGACGACCTGGAGAGCTCCGTGCTGTCCGCGAAAATGGCGTTCGGACATGCCATGGACGCGCTGCTCGCCTACCACGGTGAAGTCGGTCGCAGTTGGAAATGGCGGGCCCGCAGGTTCCACGAGGTCAAGCAGGACGTTCTTACTTTCGACCGTTACTGGGCGCTGGAGACCATGCGTGACTTCGACCCCGACAACCCGGCCCGTTGGGTGGAGGAGATCGTCCAGGTCTGCCGGAACATCTCCTTCGATGTGGTGCTCTGAATGACCTCCGGTGAAGAGATGAACCAGCCGTCGCCGGGCCCCGACTCCGTTCCGAAGATGCCGCTGGACTTGCGCATACGAAGAACCAAGGACTCCCTCCTTCTCATGTACGGGGAATCCCTGATGGAGCTTTCGGAGTCGGCGGCCTTCATCGTCCGTGAATTCGAAGGCCGGAGCAGTCTGGCGGATATCGCGCGGCGGCTCGTCGACGCGTACGGAATACCGTTCGACGAGGCTCTGGAGGACGTGACGTCGGTCGCCGAGTCGCTGCAGTCGCACGCGATGGTGGACTACGCATGACGAGCACGCCTTTCTACGCGGGGCTGGCCGCGAGCGAACTGCGCGTGGCCGAGACCGGGTACCGGGCGGCGGTCGCGTACGACAGCCGGTTCGGCAACTGGGAGGCGCGCGCCAGCGTGCGCCGCAAGCCCGCGCGCCGACTGGAGGGGCAGGGCGACGAGCTGGCGGTCCCCTTCCCTCCGGAGCTGGCGCCGGTGGCCACGCATCCGCTGGTCACCGGGCGCGGGCCCGCGGCGGTACGAGAGGTGCTGACCCACTGCCTGTACCAGTACCTGCACTTCACGACGGAGCTGGAGGAGCTGGCCGTCATCCCGGTCGTCGGCAAGATCAGCCGGAACCGGGCCGGCCTGCTCCTGCCCGAGGCGATGCGCGCCGACGCGTTCAAGATCTACACGGACGAGGCGTGGCACGCCCAGTTCTCCTATGACCTGGTCCGCCAGGTCGAGCGGGGTTCCGGCATCGCGGTCCGGCTCCCGGAGCTGCCGCTCTTCGTCGACCGTCTCGACGCCGTGCGCGACCGCCTCGACCCGGCCGTACGCGGCCTGGAGGGGCTGATGTTCAGCATCGTCAGCGAGACGCTGATCTCCGCCATCCTCGCGGACCTGCCCCACGACGCCCGTCTTCCGAAGGCGGTGCGGGAGCTCGTACGCGACCACGCCGAGGACGAAGGCCGCCACCACGCCTACTTCCGGCAGCTGCTCGACGCCTTCTGGCCCGCGCTGTCGGCCCGCGAGCGGGCCGCCGTGGGCCCGCTGCTCCCGGAGATCGTCTACGCCTTCCTGGAGCCCGACTACCGGGCGGCCGGCCTCGCCCTGCGGGCCGTGGGGCTGCGTCCGGACGAGGTGGCGCAGGTGCTCGCCGAGAGTCTGCCGCGCGACCGGGTGACGGGTGACGTGGCGGCGGCCGCCCGGTCGGCGGTGCGCTACTTCTGCGAGGTGGGCGCCCTGGACAACCCGGCGACCGCGGAGGCCTTCGAGGCGTCGGGGCTGCTCGCACGCGTCCCGTAGCGGGGGTCGTCTCATACCCGCCTCATACCGGGCGGCGTTCGTAGACCAGTGTGGAGACGTCCGTGACCGTGCCGTGGTCGAGGACGACCTCCGTGGGGCAGTCCCGCCCGAGGAACGCGACGAGGCTCGCGGTGAGTCCGTACGCGCCCACGTTCGGCACCACCACGTGGTCGCCGACGGCCAGTTCCGCCTCCTTGCCCCGGCACCAGAAGTCCAGCGGGGTGCAGAGCGGCCCCACGACGTCCGTGCGCCGGACATCCCCTGCCCCGGGCTCCGCGGCGAGCTCCGCGGCGGGCTCCGCGGCAGGGACGAAGGCGGGCTGGATGCGCGGCAGGCGTCCGATCGCGGACATGCCGCCCAGGTGGTTGATCCCGGAGTCCAGGACCGCGAACCGCTTGCCCTTGGACTCCTTCACATCCAGCACCTCGGCCACCAGCCGGCCCGCGGCGCCGACCAGATGCCGCCCCGACTCGAACAGCAGCTTCGGGCGGCGTGCCGCGTCGGGGAAGTGCCGGGCGAGCGCCGCGTCGACCGCCGGTCCGACGCCCCGCAGGTCGACGGCCTCGTCGGGCCGTGCGTACGCCCGCGGAAAACCGCCGCCCAGGTCGAGGACGCGCGGCCGGATGCCGAGCGCGCGGCAGACGCGGGCCGCCGACTCGACCGAGTCCGCGAACTGCCGGGCAAGGCCCTCTGCCGTCGGCACGTTGCTGCCCAGGTAGTAGTGCAGGCCGATGATCTCGCAGCCGTCCGACGAGGCGAACCGGCCGGGGTGCGCGAGCAGCAGTTCCGCGTCGACGCCGAACTGGGAGGGGACCCCCGTCATGGCGAGGCCGGGTTCCGTCGTGCCCTGTTCGGGGTTGACCCGCAGCATGACCTCCACCGGGACGCCGAGCCGGGCCGCGCAGGCGCGCACGACGTCGAGCTGGTCCGCCGAGTCCACCGAGAACAGCCGGGCGCCGCACCTGATCGCGGTGCCGGTCTCCGCCGCCGACCTGCCGGGGCCGGTGTAGACGACGGTCTCGGCGCTCATGCCGCCGGCCAGCGCGGTGACGAGTTCGGAACGGGAGGAGACCTCGGCGCCGCAGCCCAGCCGGGCCAGCTCCGCGACCAGTGCGGGGTGCGGGTTGGCCTTGAGCGAATAGAGCACGCGCGAGCCCGCGGGCAGCTCCTCCTCCAGCCCCTTGAACGCGGCCCGGACGTCGTCGAGTTCGTACACGTACAGCGGGCTTCCGTACGCGGCGATCAGGGGTGCCAGGTCCGGGCTCATCGGCCGGTCTCCAGTGCTCTTCGCAGCGCGGCCTTGTCGACCTTGCCGTTGGTGTTCAGGGGCAGGGCGTCCACTCTGTGGATGTGGTCGGGCACCTTGTGGTCGTCGAGCCTGGCCCGCAGCCCGGCCCGCACCTCGTCGGTGGTGCGCGCGGTGCGGACGGCCAGCAGCGCGCCCCGCTCCTCGCTCAGCACGACGGCCGCCGCGGTCACGCCGTCCACGTCCAGGGCGGCCGCCTCGACCTCCAGCGCGCTGACGCGGAAGCCACGGCTCTTGTAGACGTCGTCCTCACGCCCGTGGAAGTAGAGGAACCCGTCCTCGTCCATGGAGCACAAGTCGCCCGTGAACAGGGCCCGTTCGCCGTCGAGCGTGCGGAACCGCCGCGCCGTCTGCTCGGGCGCGTTGTGGTAGCCGCGCATCACGTGGGGGCCGCGGACCACCAGCTCGCCCTTGGTGCCCGGCGGCACGGGGCGCCCGTGCTCGTCCACGATCAGGCAGGTGGTGCCGGACAGGGGGCGGCCGACGGAACCGGGCCGCTCGGCGAGTTCGCCGGGCAGCAGGATGGAGACGCGCTTGCACTCGGTGAGCCCGAACATGGGGTGGAGCCGGGCTGCGGGGAAGTGCCGCCGCAGCTCCTGGGCGTAGCTCTCGGGGAAGTGCGCCCCGGTGTTGGTGACCATGCGCAGCGGCGGCAGTCCGGCTGGGCGCCGGGCGGCGAGCCGGAGCAGGACGGCGGCGAGGGCCGGCACGGCCGGCAGGACGGTCACCTCCCACTCGTTCAGGAGCCGCAGCAGTCCGGGCCCGGCGTCGGCCATCGTGCCGAGCGACAGGGTCGCGCCGGACGCGCAGGCCAGGAAGACCTGGTAGAGCCCGTAGTCGAACGCCAGCGGCAGGAAGCAGCCGATCACGTCACCGGGGCGCAGCTCCAGCCGTTCCTGAACGGCGCCCGTGGCGAACCGCATCGCGGCATGATCGCTGATGACGGCCTTGGGCATGGACGTGCTGCCCGAGGTGTAGATCAGGGCGGCGACGTCGTCGGGGCCGACGGCGCCCTGCGGGCAGGTGCCGTCCTCCGCGATCGCGGTGAGCGGCTCCACGGGGACGTCCGCCCCCGTTCCCGCCACGACGGTGCCCAGCTCGTCGTCGACGAGGACCAGCGCGGGCGCGCAGTCGGCGAGGATGTGCCGCAGGTGGTACGGCTTGACGGTCGGGGAGACGATGACGAACGCCGCGCCGAGCCGGGACAGCGCGAACAGCGCGGAGACGAGCGCGGCGCTGTTGTGGGCGAACAGGACGACGCGGTCGCCGCGCGTGATGCCCCGTGCGCCGAGTCCGGCGGCCGCGGCACGGCTGTGGCGGTCGAGTCGGGCGTACGTCCATGACGTGTCCGCCGTCCGCAGCGCCACGGTGTCGGGGTGCCGTGCCGCCGCGTCGTCGAGCAGGCCGTGCAGGACACCGGTGGGCACGGTCATGCGGTGCGGCCCCAGTACACGGAGACGAGCCGCAGCTCGACCGGGCCGTTGTTGGTGAGGTGGTGCTCGATGCCGGACTCGAACAGCACGACGTCACCTGCGGCGATCTCGAAGGTCTCCTCGCCCCGGTCGAGCACCCCGGACCCCGACGACACCACCCAGATCTCGTGCTGGGGGTGCGAGTGCAGGGGCAGTTCGGCTCCCGCGTCGACGACGGCGGTGTTCAGGGTGAACGGCATGTCCCGGCCGATGGCGCGGGGCAGCACGAGATCGTTGAGGGTGACCCCCTCGGCGAGCGGGCGGCCGAACTTGCGGACCGGCCCTGCGGGCTTGCGGGTGCGGACGGCAGCGGGCTGGGCTGCGGCTTCGCTCATGGCGCTGTCGGATGCCTTTCTCCTCGGCGGGGCCGCGTGGCCAGGGCCTCGACGAGCGCGTCGGTGAGGGCGTTCGGGTCGGTGAAGGTCTCCGGTCGCAGCGCCACGGGCGGGAACTCCACGCCGTGGTCCGCTTCCAGGGCGCTGGTGACGGAGACGATGCCCAGCGAGTCGAGCAGGCCGGAGTCGAGCAGTTCGGTGTCGGCGGCCAGGACAGGGCTGCCGGGGATCGTCTCGCGCAGCCGCTCGAGCACGCCGGCCAGCAGATCGGCGCGGTGGGAGTTCATCGGTTCATGCCCTTCTTCACGCGCGCACCTCGGAACCGGGTGCGGCCACGGCGGGTGCGGCCACGACGGGTGCGGCCATGGCCGGTTCGGCCGCAGCGGGTTCGGCCGCGATCCGCTTCAGCGCCACCCGGTCCGCCTTGCCGGTGCCCGTGCGGGGCAGTTCGGGGAGGATGCGGAGCTCCCGGGGAAGCATGTAGACGGGCAGCAGCTCGCGGCACCAGGCGGTGAGTTCCGCCTCGGACACGGCGCCCTCGCGGCGCAGGGTGACGAACGCGATCAGTTCGTGGGTGCGCTCCGGGTGCGGCCGGGTGCTGACCACCGCGTCCTGGATGGCGGGATGCGCGAGCAGCCGCGCCTCCACCTCGCCGAGCTCGACACGGAAACCGCGCGTCTTGACGCGCCCGTCACGGCGGCCGCGGAAGTGCAGCAGCCCCTCACCGTCCCAGGCGCCGAAGTCACCGGTGCGGTACGTGACGTACGTCTGTCCCCCGGCCTCCACCGTCAGCCGGGACGCCTCGGTCATCGCCGGGTCCCCGAGATAGCCCTCGCACATGGTCGCGGAGTGCACCACGATCTCGCCCTCGGCACCGGGCTCGGTGACGACCGCGCCGCTCGCGTCGGTCAGGAACACCTTCGAGCCGCCGAACGGCAGCCCGATGGGGATGCGGTCGAGGCGCAGGTGTTCCGGGGTCACCTTCAGGGCGGTGACGGCGTTGGTCTCGACGGGACCGTAGATGTTGACGATCTGCGCGTGCGGCAGGAGCGCGGCCAGTTCGCGCAGCGGCGGCACGGGGAACTCCTCGCCCGAGTACATGACGGTGCGCAGCCGCGGCAGGCCGTCGGCGAGGGAGGCGCTGCGCAGCAGGCCGGTCCACGCCGAGGGGACCGCGTACATGCTGGTCGCGCCCTGTTCGCGCAGGGTGGTGCAGACGGCCTCGGGGAAGAGGATCGTGCGGTCGTCGAGCAGGAGGACCGTGGCGCCCCGGGCGAGGGTGCCGAACAGGTCGAAGATGTGCATGTCGAAGTGGAGCGGCGCGTAGCAGGCGACGACGTCGTCCTCGCGTACGCCGATCAGGTCCTGGGCCCAGGCCAGGAACGTCACGGCGTTGGTGTGGGTGGTCAGGACGCCTTTGGGGACGCCGGTCGAGCCGGAGGTGTAGAGCACGTTGGCGACGGCCGACGGCTCGGCCCGCCCGGAGAGCTGTGACTGCTCCGGGTGCTCCGGCGCTCCCGCCGCGAACCCGGTCAGGGGGACGGCACGGGCCCGCGAGGTCTCGGCGAGGACCGGTGGCCGTACGCCGGGCGCGGTGTCGTCGACGAGCAGGATGCGGGCGCCGCTGTCGCCGAGGAGGAGTTCGCGGCGGGCGGCGGGTACCGCCGGGTCGACCGGGACGTACGGAACCCCTGCGAGGAGGCAGCCGAGCATCGCGGCGACCGTGCCGGGCGTCTTGGTCGCGTGCAGCGCGACCGGTGACGCCGGACTGGCGTCCGCGACGGCTGCGGCCAGCGTGCGCGTCTGCCGGGCGAGCTCTCCGTAGGAGGTCCGTTCGCCGCGGAAGACGAGCGCGGTGGCGTCCGGGCGCCGTTCGGCGGCGGCCAGGATGCGGTCGGTGAGCCGTTCATGGGCGACGGCTCCTCTCATGGTCACAGTCCCTCGCCGTCGAGGTGGGCCAGCAGGTCGCGCGCGAACGTCGCCTCGGCGGCCGCGAGCCGGCTGTCCAGGAGGTCGAAGCTGGCCGTGGAGGACTTGGCGCCCTTGGCCACGCGCTGCGCGTTGACGAACGCGAACTGCGAGGCGCGGCGCCACGGCAGGTCGATCTCCTCGTGGAAGCGCCGGGCGAGTCCGGCGGGCACCAGCTCGGGACGCGCCTCGGCGAGCCGCGTCAGCCAGGCGGAGTGGCAGGAGCGGGCGCGGGTGACTTCCCAGCATCCGAGGTCGTAGCGGGCCATCGCATCGGTGTCGTCGGCGTGGTCCCGCGCCCACTGGGCGTACGCGTGCAGGTCGCCGCGCTCGCCCACCAGCCGCAGGATCGTTTCGGCGTTGGCGCGGAGCGCTTCGGCGGGCGGGGTGGGCCGGGCGGTGCCGCGGGAGGACAGCGAGATCACCTCACCGAGCTGTCCGGGGCCGAGCGCCTCGACGAGCTTCTCGTACTCGGCACGGGTGACCTGGGCGGGTCCGGGGACGACGCGGCCCCACGGGGTGGAGTTGGTGTAGGCCTCGACGATGTGGAACGTGTCGCCGGTGACGCCGGCGAGGATCGTCGGGTGTGCGGAGCTGTCGTTGCCGAAGTAGGGCAGCCACGGCATGTGGAAGGCGTCGCCGTAGACGATCAGCGGGGTGCCGTCGGCGACGAGGGCCGTCACGGCTTCGTAGTACCCGGGCAGGGCGATCTGCCGGCGGTCGAAGACGAGCCCGGTCTCCCGGGCGATGGACTCCAGGACCGGCACGCGCAGGGTGACGGGCACCTCGTCGGTGGAGCGCAGTTCGAAGCTCCACTGCAGGCCCATGGCCGCCGAGGGGTCGGCGGCGCCGTGGAACTGCTGGAGTGCGGCCAGGTGGGCGTTGTCGCAGTTCAGCCAGGGAGCATCCGTAACGGTCTCCGATACGGGGATGACGCCCGCGGTCTGTGTTGTCACGTTGATCGACCTTCTTGGGTACGGGATGGTGCTCGGCGCAGCTGGTGGATCTCCCTGGCCAGCTTGGCGGCGGAGCCGAAACGCCCGTATCCGTCGTCGGACGGACCGGGGCCGGCGGGGCGGGAGCGGCCGAACGGGGTCAGGTTCGCGCTGCGGGGCGCGCCGTCGACGATCCATTCGGCGAGGCATTTGCCGACGACGGGGGCGGTCTTGAAGGAGCTGCCGCTGTCCGCGACGGCGCAGAACAGGCCGGTGGCCTCGGCGAGTTCGTCGATGACGGGACGGCCGTGCGGGCTCATGGCGATGAGTCCGGCCCAGCCACCGCGCATGGCGGCCGAGCTCAGCCCGGCGAAGCGCCCGGCGAGCTTGGCGCGGCACATGTCGACGTACCACTGGTCGACGCCCTCCGGCCCGTCGGCGGGCCCTTCCACGGGCACGCCCATCTCCAGCCCCGCGAGGAGCGATGTGGGGGTGTCGGGGCGGATCCAGGAGCCGCGCACCTGGTCGAGGAGTACGGGGGCGCCGTCGGGGAGAGAGCCCGGTTCGACGCGGAACCGCGTGATCTGCACGCGTCGCGCGCCGAGCCCGAGGTCGATGCCGAGCGGTTCGAGCAGCCGCGCGGACCACACTCCGGCGGCGAGGACCACCGCGGGTGCGGACACGGTGTCGCCCGCCTCGGTCTCGACGCCCTTGACCCGGCCGCCGCCGGTCAGGACGCGGCGTACGGCGGTGTGCCGGACGTCCGCGCCGGCCCGGCGCGCTCCTTCCAGGTAGGCGCGGGTGGTGAGCACCGGGTCGGCGTATCCGCTGTCCGGTTCGACGACGGCGGCGCCCACGTCGTCGAGGTCCGCCCCGGGGAACAGGGCGGCGAGTTCCGGCAGCGGCAGTTCCCGTACCGGGATGCCCGCGGCCTGCTGTGCGGCGACCGCGTCCCGCATGGTGTTCGCGTAGCGCGGCGGCAGCAGGTGCACGATGCCGCTCCGGGTGAACCCGGTGGGCAGGCCGGTGAGTTCGGGGACGCGAGCCAGTTCCCGCAGGCCCGCGTGGGCCAGCGAGGCCTGGGGCAGCGAGGGGTGGTGCAGGGTGAGCATGGCGCCGGACTTGGGCGTGGCCGACCGGGGCGAGGGGACGTCCAGCAGGACGACGCGTCCGGCGCCTCGTGTCGCCAGGTGGAAGGCGGCGGCGGCGCCGTTGATGCCGCCGCCGATGACGACGACGTCCGCGGTGGTGCTGTCGTCGCCGTGTCTGCCCGCGGTCATGACGGGGTCGCCACGGGATGTCCGGGGGCCGTGTCGAGTGGCCGCGGGGCGGCCGTGTCGAGCGGCCGCAGGGCCGTCAGGCCCGACCAGATCTCCTTGAACACGTCGTCGGCGGACCGGGACGCGTCGATGACGTGGAAGGTCTCGTACTCGGGAAGCCGGTGGAATGCGTCCCTGAAACCGGCGAGGAATTCCGTGGTGTTGGTGTCGACTCCGCGGGTGCGTACGCGTTCGGCGGCGACGCCCGGTTCGACGTCCAGGAAGAAAACCAGATCCGGTTCCGGGAAAGCGCTGAACAACCTCCGCAGCAGCGGCTCGTTGCCTGTTTCGAAGGTACGGGCAAGGGCGAACTGCGCGTACTTGTAGCGGTCGACCACGACGAAGTGGTCCGGGCGGTTCAGGTCCGTTTCGAGCTCCAGCAGTTCCCGCCACTTCATGATGCTGGGAATGAGCTGAGCGAAGTCTCTGCCGAACAACTCGAAACGGTTCTCGTGGCCTTCTTCACGAGCCAGTCGATCGAGTGCGGTGCGCACCGGGCGAAAGGTTCGATTGGGGAACCACGTGACGGAACGGCCGCATTTCCGCAGCATGTCCACGAGTGCGAGTGCGGCTGTCGTCTTGCCCGATCCGTCCGTGCCTTCGACCGCTATCAGACACGCCTGCTTCTGGATACTGCCCGGGCCGCGTTCGGCTGTGGGCATGGCAGCAGGAACACCCATTTCCCTCCCCCGTTCACATGGATGCGCAATCCCGGCAGAGCCGAGATTGCGGTGACCATACCTGCTCGTAGATCGGCGGGCCAGAGGGTGCCCATCTATCGGGACGAGATCTAAAGAGACTCCCAAGTATGGCCTCTGACCAGGCAGTTCACCAGCCGCGGCGGGGTCCGCGGAGGGCGCCGCGCACCAGGTGCTCGGGCTGTTCGGCCAACAGGCGGCGGCACACCGAGAGCACTGAACCGACCCACTCCCGACTGTTTTCGACGCGCAGTCCCGACATGGTCTCGATCGCCCAGTACTCGTCGAAACCGAGGGCTTTCGGGGCGACTTCACGGACTCGGCGTGCGCGCCATTCAGGGGTGTACGTCCCGTAACTCCCCTGGCCTTCGAGGAGGGCGTCGACGGTGTGTCCGAAGGCCTTGCGGGCCGAAAGGACGGCGCTGTGCAGATCACCCGACGCGAGTTGTCCGACCGCGTCCTCGACGGACCCTTCGGCGTCGCCCAGGGACCGGGTGACGGCGATGTCCCGGAAGGCGCTCCGCTCGGCCCGCTCCCGCCAACCGTCGAACGCGGCATGCCCGTTGCGTGCGCGGCCCGTGACGATGCCCTGGACCAGCAGTTCCTCCGTCTCGACGAGCAGGGGCGCGACACCCGCCGCCGCAAGCCGGTCGCGGCCCGTCTTGGCCAGCACCTGCTCGGCCTGGCTCTCGGTCCAGCAGGTCACGGCGTACCTCTGCCCCCGGACGTGCCTGGTGAGCGTGGCGACGCGGGCCGGGTCGAGCGGCACGCTCCTGGCCGTCGAACCGGCCGGAGCCCAGGGCGAGACGGTGACGACGTGCACGTCGTGGGCGACCGGATCGGGGCGGCCGGACCGCAGGTCGCCGCAGAACACCGCGACGGTGTCCGTGGGCAGTTCCTCCTGTGGGACCACCTGGTCGAGGAGTTCGGAAATCTCGGGCACGGCTTCGCTCCTGTCGCGGTGGTTCACCGGCATGAGGGGATTGCGGGGGAAGGTATCAAACCCCCTCCACCAGCGAAGGGAATTACCGGTTCCGTTCGCCGCTTGCGATGTACACATGCTGGACAGCCCATTTCCGCCGACATTCCCCGTGGGTATAGTGCGGCGCGCTGCCACGGGGGCGTGGCTTAAGTTCAGTTGTGCGATGTGCCGGGGGGCGTGCGGTCGCTGCCGAGCATGAGAGCCGTCTTCTCGGACCATCGACGCAGTGCGAAATGAGGCACGTGTGCTCAGCGAAACCCATCAGCCCTTCCAGCCCGTCAGCCGGCATCGCGACGGGCCCGACGGACGGGCCCGCGTCGGCAGGGCCGCCTTTCTGCGCATGCTCTTCGACATGCACCTGGTGCGGATCTTCGAGACCGGCCTCGTGGAGCGCGCCCAGCGGGGCGAGGTGACCGGCCCCGTGCACACCGCGATCGGCCAGGAGGCCGTCGCCGCCGGGGTGTTGAGGCATCTGGGCCCGGCCGACCACGTCGTGGGCAGCCACCGCGCGCACCACCACTTCCTGGTCCAGTCGCTCGCCCAGACCCTGCCCGCGGACTGGGACCCCCTGACCGACGGCTTCCCCGAGGGCGCCACCAAACAGCTCACCGCGTCCTTCGCCGAGATCATGGGCCTCACCAGCGGCGTCAACCACGGCGCGGGCGGGTCCATGCACCTGCGGGACGCGAGCGTCGGCTTCATGGGGTCGAGCGCCATCGTCGGCGGCGGCATCCCCGTCGCAGGAGGTCTCGCCTTCGCGCACGCGCTGCGCGGCACGGGCGGCTGCGCGGTCTGCTTCATCGGTGACGGGGCCGTCAACCAGGGCACCTTCCACGAGACGGCGAACATCGCGGGCACCATGAAGCTGCCCCTGCTCATCGTCGTCGAGAACAACGGGTACGCGGAGGCCACCCGCCCCGAAGAGGTCTCCGCGGTCCTGCCGCTGGCGGGCCAGGGCGCGGCGCACGGACTGCGCGCGGCCGAGGTGGCGGGCGACGAGCCGGGCGCCCTCACCTCGGTGGCCGCCGACCTGCTGGCGGGCGTACGGCGAGGCGACGGCCCCGCCCTCCTGGAGGTCCGCACCTACCGGCACCTGGACCACACCGGCGGCCGCACGGGCAGCGAAGCCGGCTACCGCAGCGGTGACGAGGAGGCCCGGTGGCGCCGCCGCGACCCGCTCGTGTCGCTGCCGCCGGTCCTCGTACGGGAAGGGCTGCTGTGCGACGGCGAGGCCGAGGCGGTGGAACGGAGCGCGGCCGCCGTGGCCGACCGGGTCTTCACCGCCGTGCGCACCCCGTCCGCGACGACACCGGTGCTCGACCCCTACGCCCTGCTGCGGGCCCCCGCCCTCCCCCGCTTCACCGCGGACACCGGGACGGCCGACACCGGGACGGCCGGGGCCGCGCCCGCAGCACCACCGGCACGCCTCACCTTCCGTGACGCGATCGCCGAGGGCCTCGCGCGGGCGTTGCGCGGAAGCGACGAGGTCGTGTTCCTCGGCGAGGAAGTGGGCAAGCCCGGCGGCCTGCTGGCGCGGTCCGGGCGGCTCGACCGGGAGCTCGTCGGGTCGCGGATCGTCGACACCCCGATATCCGAGGCCGCGTTCGTAGGGATGGCGGGCGGTGCCGCGATGGCCGGGCTGCGGCCGGTCGTGGAGCTGATGTACGGGAGCTTCGCGCTGATCGCGGCCGATCAGCTCTTCAACCACATCGGCATGATCCGGGCCCTGTACGGCAACACGGCCCAGGCACCCGTGATCGTACGGACCAAGGTTCCCGTCGGTCTCGGGTACGGGCCGCAGCACGGCCTGAACCCCGTCGGCCTCTTCACCTCGTTCCCCGGCTGGCGGGTGTACGCGCCCGCCGACGCCCAGGACTACCTCGGCACTCTCAACTCCGCCCTGGACTGCGACGATCCCGTCCTCATCGTCGAGTTCACGCAGCTGTACGACGAGGTGTACGAACTCTCCGAGGCGGACTTCACGGCCCGTCTGCCGCTGGAAGGGTCCCGCGTGGTGCGGCCCGGCGGCGACGCCACCGTGTTCACGTACGGCCTCGGCGTCCACTGGGCGCTGAGCGCGGCCCGGGAGCTCGCCGCCGAGGGAATCTCGGCCGAGGTCGTGGACCTGCGGGCACTGGACGCCGTCGCGACGGACTGGCCGGCCCTCGCGGACGCCGTGCGCCGCACGGGCCGCGGCCTGTTCGTGGACCCGGCCGCGCGCGGGCAGGCCATCGGGCCGAGGCTCGCCGCGGACCTCGCCGAACGGGAGCGCGGCGTCCGGCTCTCCTGCCTGGCCTGCTCGGACGTCCAGCCGGTCGCCCACGAGCTGGAACGCCAGGCGGTCATCACCCCCACCGAGGTGGCGCAGGCCGTGCGACGGCTTGTGCACGACGACGTAAGCGACAGTAAGGAAGCACAGAAGTGACGACCCAGACGACGGACAGCGCCGTACGCCCGGAGCCCACGGACGAGTTCCTCGCCGTACTCCGCGAGTTCCTGCCCGCCCTGCCCGCGGACGAGCGGCCCGCCCCGGACGGCGCCCTCGCCTCGTACGGCCTCGACTCCCTCGGCTCCATCTCGCTGATGCTGGCCCTGGAGGAGACATTCGACATGACGTTCCCGGAGGAGCAGCTGAGCGCCGACACGTTCCGTACCGTCGGCTCCCTGTGGCAGGCCGTCCACGAGCTGCGGCAGGCCCAGTGAGCGGCGACCACTCCCCGGACACGGCCCTCGCGCTCGCCGAGAAGCTGAGCGCCGAGTTCGCCCAGCACGCCGCCAAGACCGACGAGGCGGCCGCCTTCCCCGCCGGCAACGTGCAGCGGCTGCGGGAGACCGGGCTGCTCGGGCTGCTCGTACCGTCCTCGTACGGCGGCATGGGCCTGGGCCTCGCTGAGCTGTCCCAGGTCGCCCGCGTGCTGGGCGGCGGCTGCGCCTCCACCGCGATGATCTGGGCGATGCACTGCCAGCAGGTCGCGACACTGGTGCGGCACGGCGACGAGCGGCTGCTCCGCCGGGTCCTGCCGCGCGTGGCGTCGGGCGACTGCCTGCTCGCCTCCATCACCACGGAAGCCGGCAAGGGCGGCCACCTGCTGTCCGGCCTCGCCGCGCTGGAGGAGGACGGCGACGGGCACGTGCTGCGGCGCGACGCCCCGGTGGTGACCGCGGGACTGGAGGCCGACGCCTACCTGATCACCATGCGGACCCGGCCCGACAGTCCGCCGAGCGACGTGTCGCTGGCGTTCGTGCCGCGCGAGGACGCCGAGGTCTCCTTCCGCTCCGGCTGGGAGACGCTCGGTATGCGCGGCACGGCGAGCGTCGGCCTGACGCTGCGTACGCGGGTGTCCGGCGAACAGCTGGTCAACGGCCCCGGCGGTTTCCCGCCCGTGGCCGTCGCCACGCTGATCCCGGTGGGGCACCTGGCGTGGTGCAGCGTGTGGCTCGGTGTGGCGCAGGGCGCGTTCCGGCACGTCGTCGGCCTGCTGCGGGACCCCAAGGTCCGTTCCGCGCGCGATCGTTCGGAGCTCGCGGCGCACCACCTCGCCCGCGCCCGGCTGAAGCTGGACACGGCGGCCGCGTTCCTCCAGGCGTGTCTGGACGAGTACGTGGAACTGGACGCCAGGACGTCGGCCGGTGAGGGCCGCTTCTCGGACGTCGCCTTCCAGCTGCACATCAACGGTCTGAAGGTGCAGGTGTCCGAGACGGCGTTCGCCGTCGTGGACGAGCTGGTCTCCATCGGCGGCCTGCGCCACGGATACACGCGCTCCCCCGGCAACCCCTTGGAGCGCGCCTTCCGCGACCTGCGGGCGGCCTCCTTGATGTACGCCAACGACCGCCTCCTCGTCGCCAACGGCCAACTGGCCCTGCTCGACCGGGAGATACGGCTTCCCGGCACGGCCGGGGCCGACGGCACGACGGCCTTCTTCGCCCGCACCGGCCGGGACGCGTGAACGCCGTGGACCTCTCGCGCTTCTTCGACGTGCCGGTCCTCGAAGGCACGGCGGTACGGCTGGTCCCGCTCGGGTCCGAGCACACCGCCGCGCTGGTCGAGGCCGCCCAGGGGGAACGGGCCCGGTTCCGCTACACCGACGTACCGGCGGACGAGGCGGGCATGCGGGCCTACGTGGAACGGGCCGTCGAGGGCAGGGCCCGGCGGGAGATGGTGCCGTTCGCCGTCGTGGACGCGGCCGAAGGAGCCGGAGAAAGGGTCCTCGGCACCACCCGGTTCTGCTACTTCGAGCACTGGCGCTGGCGCGACGAGCACCGCCCGCGCCCCGTCGGGGTGCCCGAGGCCGTACAGATCGGCTACACCTGGCTGACGCACTCGGCCCAGGGAGGCGGCGCCAACCGCGAGGCGAAACTGCTGCTGCTCGGCGTGGCTTTCGAGCGGTGGCACATGCGCCGGGTCACCTTCCGCACCGACGCCCGCAACGAACGGTCCCGGCGGGCCCTGGAAAGCCTCGGCGCGCGGCTCGACGGCGTGCTGCGGGCCGCCCAGGCCGGGTACGACGGCGCGGTGCGCGACAACGCCGTCTACTCCGTCCTCGACTCGGAGTGGCCGGCGGTGCGCGACCGCCTTCAGGCCCGGGTCCGAGCCCGGTGACCGCCACGGGTCCGAGCCCGGTGACCGCGACAGGTCCGAGCCCGGTGACCGCCCTCGCCGAACCCTTCGGCGCCGCGACCGACGAGGTGGTGCGGGTCGCCGCCCGGGACGGTGCGCCGGGGCACGTGCGCAAGGTGCTCTCACCGCACGCGGGCAATGTGCACGGCATGGGCCCCGGCGTGGGGCTCGCCGAACAGGACTGTCACTACTGGGCCCGCGAATACCGGTTCTACCGGGCTTTCGCGCGCGGCGAGCTCGGCTCGTGGGCGGACCTCCCGCTGCGTCCCGCGACACCGTACGGGTTCGACGAGCGGCCCGACGGAGCACTCGTCCTCACCCTGGAGGACGTGGCCGAGCCGCCCGGGGACTGGCGGGCGCCCGACTACCGTGAAGTGGCCGCGCACCTGGGCGTGTTCAACGGACACCACTTCCTGCGCCCGCTGCCCGACCCTCCCGGCTGGCTCAGCCGCTCGTGGCTGCGCTGGTGGTTCACCTCGATGACCCCGGCGGCCGTGTCGGGCCTGCGCACCCTGACACCGGACGCCCGCGCCGCCCTGGCGGAGGTCACCGACCCGAAGGCGTCCGTCGCCGGGACCACCGCCCTGTGGCGCGCACGCTCCGAACTGCTCGCGAGGCTCGACAGGGTGCCGGTCGCGCTCGCCCACCTCGACGCCAACCGCCTCAACCTGCTGCGCGCCGAGCCCGGCCGCTCCGTCGCCGTCGACTGGTCGTACGTGGGAGTCGAGGCGCTGGGCACGGACGCGGCGCAGCTGTTCGCCTCCAGCGCCGCCCGCCTCCTCGTACCCGCCGACGACCTGGCCGCGTTCCACGACGCGGTGCTCGACGGGTACGTCGCCGGGCTGCGGTCGGCGGGCGTGCCCGGCGAGGTGCTGTCCGCCGTGCCCGGCTGGTACGACCTGGCCATCTGCCTGCGCTGGGGCGCCGCGCACCTGTTCTGGGCCCGCGGGATCGCCGACCCGGAACGCCGCCCCGTCCTCGAACAGCGCTGGTGGAGACGCCCGTTCGCACAGGCCGCCCCCGACCTGGCCCTCCTGGACCGCTACCTGTCCGGCCTCACCGAACGGACCCTCGCGTGACCACGATCGTGCTGGTGCACGGGGCGTGGACGGGCTCGTACGTGTGGCACGGCGTCCGGGCACTCCTGCGCGCCGACGGGCACGAGGTGTTCACGCCGACGCTGACCGGGCTCGGCGAAAGAGTCCACCTCGCCCGCCCGGACACGGACCTGGACACCCACGTACAGGACGTCGGCAACCTGCTGCGCTTCGAGGACCTGAAGGACGTGGTGCTCGCGGGCCACAGCTACGGCGGGGTGGTCGCCCAGCTCGCGGCCGACCGCTCCCCGCGCCGGGTCGCCCACCTCGTCCTGCTCGACTCCTTACTGGCGCGGGACGGCCACTGCGTACAGGACCTGCGCCGCCACCCGGCCCCCAGCGGTACGCGGGGCATCGCGCCGCCCCGGTTCCGGGACGTCGACCCGGCACGGCTGGCCCGGCTGCTGCCCGCGGTCCGCCTGTCGCTCCAGCCTCCGCGGACGTTCCTGCAGCCCATGGCCCTGTCGGCGCCCGTGGAGGAGCGGCCGTTCCACCGGACGTACGTCCGTGCGGCCCGGCGCTCCCCCTCGGCGCCGTACGAGGAGGCGGCCGCCTTCACCCGGGAGCACCCCGCCTGGCATTGCACCGACGTCGACAGCGGCCACGACATGATGACGGACCGCCCCCGCGACGTGGCGGACGTGCTGGGCGCGACGCCGGGGCAGGCCGCCCGGCTCAGCTGCCGGCGAGCGAGGTGACGAGCCCGACGGGCAGGGCGAAGTCGACGGTCGGCACGAAGGTGTCGCCGATGGCGTGGACGAGGTCGCCGCCGTCGGCCTTCGACACGGTCACTTCCGCCGACAGCGCCCGCCCCTCGGCGGGGACCGCCCCGGCCCGTGGTGCGTCGCCGCTGAGTTCCGCGACGGCCAGGTGCCCCGGCACCAGACGTACGCACGTCCAGTTGTTCAGCTCGTCCCACTCCACCGGGCGGGCCTCGGCGTCGGGGACGAGGCGCAGCGGGTGGTCCTTGCCGTAGGCGTCCCGCGCCGACGCTGTCACGGCCGCCACCCGCGCGGGCTCCTCGGGGAACAGCCGCGCGGTGACGGCCCGTGCGTGGCCGACGGTGACCTCGCAGCGCCCGTCCGGGTCGGCCGCGGTCACCGGGGGCACCGGCTCGGGGGCGACGTCCGGCATGAGTCCGGCGATCCGTCCGGCCTGCGCCCCGGTGACCTCGCACCAGTCGGCCACCCGCCCGAGGCAGGTCGCCAGGAACGGGAGCAGGCCCGCGTGGTCCAGGGTGTCGTGCAGGTAGGCGACGTCGATCTCCCGGTCCAGGCAGAGCAGCAGATCGTTGACCATCTTCGCGGTGACGAAGCAGTCCCCTGCGGCGTTGGCGACCACGGCGCACATGTCGTCCTCGAACGCGAGAGGCCCCGCGACCGTGCCGCCGCCCTCGAAGGTGCGGCGCAGCGGCATGACGGCACAGTGCCGCACGGAGTACGGCCCGGCGTGGATGTCGATGGAGAGCCGGTCACGGTTGGGCGTGGTGAGGCGGATCTGTCCGTACAGCTCGCCGGTGCGCACGTCGCGCTTGAACCACGGCAGTTCGATGTCCAGGTATATGTACCCGTCCGCACGCAGCCGGCGGGCCAGCTTCCACGCGTCGTCCATGGTGGCGACGAGGACGTCCAGGTCACCGACGTCGCGGTGACAGCCCTCCGGGTACAGGGGCCGGAAGGAGAAGCCCTTCATCGTCCACCAGCGCACCCCCTCCTCCTGCGCGAAGCGCGTCACCAGGGCACCGACGGCGGGCGCGCTGCGCCAGCGGTCGGCCATCACCGAGGCCCGCTCGCCGACGCGCTCCGCGAGCTCCGTGAGCAGCTCCGCGTCCCGCGGCTCCGCCTCCTTCGCCAGCCGCAGGGCGGTGTCCCGCGCCATGGTGCTGATCTTGTGGCGGAACAGCAGATCGGCGGCGTCGCGGGTCCCCACATCGGCCAGCGCCTCGAGCATCTGCCGCGTCCCGTACTTCGGCTGCAACAGCCCGAAAGAGAGCACCCGTTCACGAGCGCCTTCATGGACTGCGGTCTCCGACCGGCCCTCTGACTGGACCTCTGAAACCTTCTCTGACATGGGCTTCCATCCCTCTCGTGGTTGCTCAGGCCGGGCTGCGGACCGCGAGAGCCTTCTCGGCTCCCTCGACGCACCCGGCCACCTGGCTTTCGGAGACCCCGGTGAAGGACAGGCGTACGGCGGCCCGGTCCCAGCCGAACGCGGCACCGGCGCCCACGGCGAGCCCCTGGCCGCCCAGCGCCTCGACGGCCGCTTCCTCGCTCGTACCGTCGGGCAGCAGCAGGCTCAGCGACGGCCCGTCCCCGTACCGCAGTTCCACTCCGGACGGCAGCCGTACGGCCGAGGCGAAGCGGCGGCAGCGGCGGGCCGGCGCCTCCAGGGCGGCCTCGGCCAGCAGCTCAAGGCCGCCCGCTCCGATGAACGAGGCCCACGCGTGCTGCCAGGCGGTCGGCGGCCCACCGGCGGCGGGGCGGTCGGGCCCGGCACCGCCGGGCGTCACCTGCCAGCCCAGCGCGGTGCCGCCGCCGGCCAGCTTGTGCAGACTGCCCACCAGGATCGCGGCGCGGGGCCGGGGGGCGTCGGGCACGCACCAGTGGTACGCCTGGTTGACCACGACGCGCCTGCCCGCGCCCGCGAGTTCGTCGAGCCGGTCCGCCTCGGCGCGCGTCAGGGTCCTGCCGTCCGGGTTCCGCGCGGGACTGGTGACCCAGACCGTGGCGCCCTCGGGGACACCACGGCCGTCGAGGATGTCCTCCCAGTCGAGCGCGACGACCGGCACGCCGTACTGCGCGGCGAGCCTGGGAACGCTCAGGAAGGTGGGACGCTCCACCACCAGCGCGGTGGCGCCCGCCAGCAGAGAGGCGACCTGCCCCCGGATGCCGGAGGTCACGGCGAGCTCCGCGGCGGGCACGCCGAGATGGTCGGCCAGGGCGTGACGCAGCACGGGCGCCCCCGTCCGCGCGGAAGTGCCCCAGGCGTCCTCGCCGGACAGGGCGTCCCGCGCGACACGCAGCCACAGCCGCTGCGCCTCGGGAGGCCGGCCGGGCGCCGGGCCGGTGAGATCGATCAGTGGAATCTCCTACGTCGGACACGGAATGCACGGGCATTCACGCGTCAACCTGGCATGGATTACAGGGAGATGACCCCGTAACTGTCAACAAGCGCCCAGCCAGTGAGACGAGACATTCTTTTGTTGACGCCCCGTGAAGCGCCTGATGAGATAACAATCCCCCATCTTCGAAACCTCTCTTCGAAACCTCTCTTCGCCCCCCGACACGGGCTTCCGGAAAAGGGATTCACTCCATGATTGACGCGGAGACCTGCCTCTCCCACCTGACGGAATTGGGCCTGGTGCCGGATGACAGCGTGGCGGTCTTCTGCGTCGGTTCCGTAGCGCGTGGCTGGGCCAACGAAACGAGCGACCTCAACTTCTACATCGTCTCCGCGACCCCCTGGTCGCGCCCGGACACGGCCGCCAAGACCGCCCCGCTCGACCCGCCGGCCGTCCCCGTGCACGTGCTCCACATCGACGGCCGCTGCTGGAAGCTGAAGCACTGGTCCCAGGGCCAGGTGGACCAGATGCTGGCCAAGGTCGGCTGGGACCGGTTCACCGGGGAGCACCCCGTCACCGTCCCCTTGGCGGAGATCGAGGAACTGTTCGTCGAGCGCCTGGAGAGCGGCCTGCCGGTGACCGGCGCCGACTGGCTGGCGCGGCACAGGGACCTCGCCCGCGCGAGCGCGTTCCGGGCCTTCATCACCACCAGGTCGCTCGACGCGGCCGCCCGCTGCGAGGAGGACGCGCTGGCCAGGCTCGCGGCCGGCGACCCGCACGGCGCGGTGCTCTGCGCCCGCCGGGGCTTCGGTTTCACGGTCGACGCGCTGCTGGACAGCCGGGGCAACCACGGCATCTTCACCCCGAAGTGGCGGGCCCGCCGGTTCCGCGACCTGTCACCGTCCTCGCTGACCTTCGACGAGTACTGGGCGCTGGAGACGATGGCCGACTTCGACCCGGACCACCCGGAAACCTGGGTGCACACGACGACGAAGGCGTGCCGCCGCATCGAAGCCGAGATCGGCGACGTGACGGTTCCCGCGCCCTGACGCCCGACCGGGCATTCCGCGCCTTTCGGAGGCAGGCGAAAGACCTGGCTGCCACCGCACCCGGCTGGCTAACGTTCGCCCTGATCGGGGAGGGGGGATCATGAGCACCACAACGACAAAGAACACGGCCGCGACGAAGAGCGGCTCGGCGAATCTCTTCTGGCGGTACTGGGTCGCGTCGACGTCCAGCAACGTGGGCGACGCCGTGACGACGGTCGCGCTGCCGCTGGTCGCCGTCGGCATGCTGGACGCCTCGAGCTTCGAGGTCAGCCTGCTGACCACCGCCCGCTACCTCGCCTGGATCCTGATCAGCCTGCCGGCGGGCGTCATCGTGCAGCGCCTGCCCCTGCGCGGCACGCAGGTGGCCATGGACGCGATCCGTGCCGTCGCTGTCCTCTCGGTCCCGGTGGCCGCGGCCTTCGACGTGCTCAGCCTGCCGCAGCTCGTCCTCGTCGCCCTCGTGATCGGTTTCGCGAGCGTGATATTCGACGTGGGGAACTCCTCCTTCCTGCCCTCCATCGTCAGCAAGGAAGAACTGACCGCCCGGAACAGCCTCACCACCGGATCGGCCGCGGCGACACAACTGGGCGGCCCTTCTCTCGGCGGCATCCTGGCGCAGACGATCGGCGCCGCGACAAGTCTCCTGGTGGACTTCGTCAGTTACGTCATCTCGGCAATTCTTCTGCAAAGCCTCCCCCGCCCTCAGCGCGACACGACCAACACGAAAACCGTCTCGGCCCTTTCCCTGATCCGGGAGGGCTGGAATTACGTCGTCCGCCACAAGCTGATCCGTACGGTCGCCATCGCCGCGACACTCATCAACTTCGTATGCGGCGGCCTGATGGCCATCGCGCCGGTATTCCTGGTGCGCACGCTGGACGCCCCCGCGAGCCTCGTCGGAATTCTCATCGCCACCGAGGGGATAGGCAGCCTCATCGGGGCCGCGTTCACCACGCGACTCGTCAAACGGCTGGGCGGAGCGCGCGCCATCCTTTACGCCGGCCTCGCCCTGGCGTCGGCCGCACTGCTCATCCCCTTCGCGACGAAGGGCTTCGGGCTCCTCTTCTTCGCCGTCGGCAACATGGGCTTCGCAGCGGGAGTAGTGGTCCTGAGCATCACGGGCCGAACCCACCGCCAGACGGTCACGCCCCCCGAGCTGCTCCCCCGGGTCATGGCCACGGTCCGCTTCATCTCCTGGGGCGTGATCCCCCTGGGAGCCCTCACCGGCGGAATAGTGGCCACGACCCTGGGCAACAGGGAGGCCCTGACCCTCACGTGCCTCTGCGCGACCCTGGTCCCCCTGGCAGTCTGGTCCAGCGACCTACGCAACCTCCGCGACCTGTACTGACCTGCACCCACCCCCACCGGGGCAGGCCCCCCAAGCCCGCCGCTCCGCGGCGGATGTATCCCACCCACCCGCCCGTTCGCCCCGCGACGCAGCTGCCAGGTAGGAGCAGAAGGGCGTCGGCAGCCCCCACCGGGCCGCAGCCGCACGCGCTCCCGAGGGGACGTGGGGGTATGTGCGCACGGAGCACCGAGCACACTCTGGCGCCTTTGGACTTGAGGCGCGACGCAGGGATAGCGAGTACGTACATACCCCCACGGCCCCGCCCCACAACGGATGCCAAGGCGAACCCCGCCCAAGGCGCCCCCGCCAGGGAATGTCACGCCCAACCCCAACGTTCACTCCTGTTATGCCAACTCCCGTCCCCCGACCAACCCCCTCCCCCCAAGGCGCCCCCGCCAGCCCCCGCATGCCCACAGCCGTCCACATGCTGGGCCTAGCCGTCTTCGCCCTCGGCACCAGCGAGTTCATGCTCTCCGGCCTGCTCCCCCCGATCGCCGACGACATGAACGTCTCCATCCCGCGCGCAGGCCTCCTCATCTCCGCCTTCGCCATCGGCATGGTCATCGGCGCCCCCCTCCTCGCCGTGGCGACCCTCCGCCTCCCCCGCCGTACGACCCTGATCACGCTCATCACGGTCTTCGGCCTCGGCCAGGTCGCCGGCGCCCTCGCCCCCACCTACGAGATCCTCTTCGCGTCCCGCGTCGTCAGCGCGCTCGCCTGCGCCGGCTTCTGGGCGGTCGGCGCGGCCGTCGCCATCGCGATGGTGGAGTTCGGCCAACGGGCCCGCGCCATGGCGGTCATGATCGGCGGCCTGTCGATCGCGAACGTGCTGGGCGTCCCGGCAGGCGCGTTCCTCGGCGAGAACTTCGGCTGGCGCTCCGCGTTCTGGTCGGTCGGCGCCGCCTCGGCGATCGCGCTGATCGGCGTCCTCACGCTCATTCCCCGCATCCCGCTCCCCGCGGAGAAGCCGCAGCTGAAGAAGGAGCTGTCGATCTACGGCGACCGCCAGGTCTGGCTGTCGGTCACGGTCACCGCCCTCGCCGCGGGCGGCGTCTTCTGCGCGTTCTCGTACCTCTCCCCGCTCCTGACGGACGTGGCAGGGCTCTCCGAGAGCTGGGTCCCGAGCGTGCTCGGCCTCTTCGGCGTCGGCGCGCTCGTGGGCACGACGATCGGCGGCCGCGTGGCGGACGCCCATCTCTTCGGCGTCCTCCTGAGCGGCATCACCGCGTCGACGGTGTTCCTGGTCTCCCTCGCCCTGTTCGCGGCGACCCCCGCGGCGGCGATCTCGCTGAGCTTCCTCCTCGGGGTCTCGGCGTTCTACACGGCTCCGGCGCTGAACGCCCGTATGTTCAACGTGGCGGGCGCGGCCCCGACGCTGGCGGGCGCGACGACGACGGCGGCGTTCAATCTCGGCAACACGGGCGGCCCGTGGCTCGGCGGCACGGTGATCGACCTGAAGCTCGGCTACGGGGCGACGGCGTGGGCGGGCGCGGCGATGACGGCGACGGCGATCGTCGCGGTGGCGCTCTCCCTCCGCCTGCACCGCAGGGCACCGAGCCGCGTCGTCACGACAGGCTCCACAACCTCTCCGGACCCCGCCGAGAGCAGCACCAAAAGCCCCTCCTGGAACTAAAGTTGGCGGGCGGGGGCGCGGGGTTCACGGAGCAGGGGGCGGCATGACGGTGCACGACAACGCAAACACCCGGACCGAAAAGACCCAAGGGTTCCAGGAGACCCAGGGCCCCGAGGAGATCCAGGGGCCCGAGACGATCCAGGGACCCGCGAAGATCGAGGGCCAGTCGCTGGCCTTCTGGGTCGAGGCCACGGACGAGGACGACCCCGGCAGCGACTCCAAGGGCCTCTTCGGCCGGGACGGCGAAGCCGTGCTGCGCCCGGTCCCGCTCGGCCCGCTCCGCAAGAACCTCGCGGCGACGGTCGACGCGTTGCAGCAGGTGTTCAAGGAGGTCGCGGACCGGGACGACACGCTCGCCTTCGCGGAGGCGCAGCTGTCGTTCCAGGTGACGGCGAGCGGCTCCATCCAGCTGATCGGCACCGGTCAGGTGCAGGGAACCAGGGGCCTGACCTTGACGTTCAAGCGCCCGACGACCTGAGCGCGCCCCCGTGTCACCGCACAAGGCCCTGCTGATCGGGGCGAGCGACTACGACGAGCCGCGCATCGACAAGCTCCCCTTCGTCCAGGACGACCTGGTGCGGATGCGCGACGTCCTCACCGACCGCGGCTTCCGGTCGGTGGAGATCGTCGAGAACAAGCGGGGCATCATCCCCAGCGTCGTACACGCCCAGGTCCGTGCCTTCCTGCGGGACGCGCGGCCGGACGACACGCTGTGGATTCTGCTCAGCGGGCACGGCCACCACTTCGAGGGCCAGGACTATCTGATCCCCGAGGACGCGACGTTCGACGTCGAACCGTTCTCCGACACGTGCATCGAGATCGGCTGGCGCAAGGAGCTGGAGGAGTCGCGCGCGGGCCACGTCGTCTTCCTCATCGACGCCTGCCGCGAGGGCGTCCAGCGGGACACCAAGGCGGCCCCGCCCGGCATCCAGCCCTGGTCCCGCCGCCGGATCGCCGACACGCTGCGCCGCAAGGTCGCGTACGTGTACGGCTGTTCGGCTTCCCAACAGGCCCTGTTCGTCAGGGAGTCCGAGTCGCCGCTGCCCGGCTCGGACACCGGCATCCCGCCCGGCGAGTCGTTCAGCCTCTTCACCCGGGCCGTCAGCGACGTGATCGCGGAGAATCCGCACGCGATGCGGCTCCAGGAGTTCTTCCAGGAGGCGCAGACCCGCGTCACCGCCCTGCACCGCGCCTACAAGCGGCCGGAGCGCGCCCCGCAGCAGATCCGCGTGGTCTGCGAACTGTCCCCCGGAGAGCAGGACTTCCCGCTCCTGCCCGGCCCCGACCGGCCCACCGAGGCCCACCCGTGGATCCGCTCGGTCGCCAAGCACCCCGTGTGGCAGCGCACGCGCCCCGGCCCCGCGCGGGACACCCTGCACGAGCTCTGCGGCACCCTCGCGGGCCGTCTCGCCGCCGGTTACGAGACGGCGGCGGCCGCTCTGCGCGACGACCCGTGGCACGACTCCGAACTGGCCCTGCGGACCCACGACAGGCTCGGCTTCCTGACCCACCGGCTCGCGGACGGCGTGCAACTGTCCCCGTCCGAGGCGGCCCTCGCCGTCCTCCTTCCACTGGTCGAGCAGGCTTTCTGGGCGCAGGAGGCGGAACGGCGCACGGGCGTGCTGGCCGGCGGCGACCGGGGTCCTGCCCCGGACCGCGACCGGTTCCGGAAGTTCGTCCAGGGCTTCCCGCGGATCAAGCGCAGGCTGCGCGCCCTGGAGCAGGCGAAGGTCTCGGACGGCTCGGTGGAACGCATCCGCTGGTGGCTCTACCACCGCTGGCTGATCCAGCAGCCGGAGGCGTACGCGGCGGAGTCCTTGAAACTGCTCGTCGGCGGCCCCGCGCCCCGCCCCGCGAACGGCCCCGCGCCCCGCCCCGCGAACGGCTCCGCGACCGGTTCCGCGGCCGTCCCCGACCACCCGCGCTGGGTCACCGAGTCCCTTTCCGAGAAGCGGCTGATGCGCTTCCTCCAGGAGCACCGCGCGGCCCCCTTCGCCACGTCACGGGGCGATGGCTTCCACGACCACGACACGGTCGCCGCGAGCGCGCCCGACGAGCACGAGGTGCGTGAGCCGCTGGTCGCGGCGCTCACCAAGGCGGCGTACGCGATGGCGGTGGACCCGGTCGACCTGCCCGAGATCGTCGTGGAGCACCTGGGCATCTCCGACAGCGTGGACCTCGGCGAACTCCTGACGACGGTCCGGGGCTCGGACTGGCGCACGTCGGGCGCGGGCCGCTCTCTCAACGCGGTGTGCGGGCACCCGGCGGTGCAGATCGCGCTGCGGGAGCACGCGTCGCGGGTCGACGGCCTGCTGCGGGACATCAACAAGGCGAACAACCCGACGCTCTCCCTTCTGTCGGCCCTGCCTCCCTACGCGGACGGCTCACGGGTCCGCCTGGGCGGCAACACCCCGGAACAACTCTCGGACGGCATCCGGTTCCAGCTCGCGGAGGACCGGGTCCAGGAGCTCCTGATGGGCGAGGAGCTGTACGGCGAGCGGGAGCTGGCGGTCCGCGAGCTCTACCAGAACGCGTTGGACGCGGTGCGTTACGCCGACTGCCGCACCCAGTTCCTGCGCCGCACAGGCCGCCCGGCCGCGCCCTGGGAGGGGCGGATCGAGTTCGTCCAGGGAGTCGCCGACAGCGGCCGCCCGTACCTGGAGTGCCGTGACAACGGAATCGGCATGGGCATCGACGAGTTGAGCAACGTCTTCTCCCAGGGCGGCGCCCGCTTCGTGGACCTGCCCGAGTACATCGAGGAGCAGGCGGCCTGGGCGGACCTGCCCGACGCCAAGATCGAGCTGCACCCCAACTCCCGTTTCGGGATCGGTGTGCTGAGCTATTTCATGCTGGCCGACGAGATCGTGGTACGCACCTGCCGGCTGGGCCGGGACGGCCGCCCCGGCCGGCTGCTCCAGGTGTCCATCGCCGGCCCCGGCAACCTCTTCCGGGTCGAGGACCTGGGGCCGGGTGACGCGCCGGGGACCACGGTGCGGCTGCTCCTCACCCAGCACGGGACGCCGGTGTCGTGCGTGACGGCACTGCAGCGGGTGCTGTGGGTGGCGCCGTACCGCACGACGGCCGAGCACGGTTCGCGTCGGCACGAGTGGCTGCCGGGCCGGCCCTCGCCGATCGGCATGGAGCTGCACCTGACCAGCAGTTGGGTGAGCCTGCGGGGCGGCGGCGTCTGCTTCCCCTCGAACGACCCGGACCTGTGGTGGGTGGACAGCCGGGGCTGGATTCTGGCGGACGGGGTGTACGCCAGCACCGACAATCTGGTGCACGAGACCACTCCGTACGGCGCCCTGGTCAACCTGCACGGGGAGCACCGCCCCGAGCTGACGGTGGACCGGCGGAACCTCCGCTCCTTCGACCAGGCCCATGTGGAGGAGCGGATGACGGCCGCGGTGCCCAGTCTCTTCGCCGAGGGCGTTCCCCTGCCCACCGCGCAGTGGCTCTCCTTGACCAGCTCCTCCTCCGTGCCGTTCGGGGACCGGGTCGCCGCGGAGGCCCGGCGCGTCAACCAGGCCTGGCAGCTCGGGGACGTCTCGCTGCCCTACGCCCGCGTCGGCTTCTTCCCTCCCGACGAGACCCTGCTCCCGCTGGTGACGGGCCGGTTCCCGGAGGGCGACCGGCACCACACCGCTTCCTTCCTCCTCAACATGCCGGAACCGGTGCTGCGTTGGCGTCTCCTCACGCTGTACGGGGCAGGGCTCGGCGTGCCGCTCGAACCGTCCGTGACCGGGGCCGACGACATCTCGTGCGCCCGCCCTTCGGACATCGCACTGCTCGCCCGCTATCGGGAGACACCGGCCTTCCCCCGGTGGGACCGGTGTATCGGTTCCTGGGTCAGAGGGCCCGAGTCGGTCGACAGGATGCTGGGCCAGCCGTCACGGGCCCTCGCGGCCACCGGCGTGGTCAGTCTCGACCCGCTGTTCCGCTGGTGGGATCACGGCCGGGAGTTCACGGTCGCGGATCTCTTCGAGCGGGTCAGGCTCACCGGCCTGCCCGCCGCCGAGGTCGTCGGCCGGCTTGCGTCGCTCGGCTACCGCACAGCGCCGCTCCACGGGGCGGCCGCGGTGCTCCACGGGGACCTTCCCCTGCTGCGGCCGCTGGGCGACCCGGAGGGCTGGCTCGCCCCCGGGGCGTCCCTGCCCACCGCGCAGATCTGCCTGAGCGCGGCGCTGGCCGGGTTCCCGACGTCCCGGGCGGCCCGTCGGCTGGGGGAGCTGGGATTCACGGTGGCCGATGACCGGCCCGAGCGGGACACGTGGACCGACGACGAGAAGACGATCCTTCAGTGGCTGTGGCGCATGCACGCGACCCCGCCGGACCCGGAGGCCGCACGCCACATCTCTCCGGCCCAGCTGGCGGCGGTGACCCGTGCGACGGGAATCGGCCTGCGGCAGGTCGCCCGTCTGCTGGAGCAGCTCGGGTTCACCGTTCCGGCGGCCGCCTCCCTGCCGGCCGCGCTGACCGACGACGACCGGGCGCTCCTGGAGTACGAGGGTTCCTCGCCGGATGTGGACCTGCCGGTCCCGTTGCGCTACCTCACGGCCGTCGCCCGGCGGACCGGACAGCCCGTGGCGGACGCGGCGGCACAGCTGCGCGCGCTGGGATATGACGTGCCCGCGCCTCCCACCGACGAGGGTGAGCTGCCCACCCGGGAGGAGATCGCCTTCCTGGGCACGGGGGTCACGGGAAACAGCATCACGGAGGTCGTGGAGGGCAAGCCCGTCACCCTGCTCGGGATCGCGGGACGGGCGAGCGCCGCCGACATCTCCCTGGCGCAGGCGGCTGCCCGTCTGACGTCCATGGGCCATGTGTGCGGTCCCGACCCGGCGCTTCTGTCCCGCCTGCACGACAAGGACGTCCGCGCCGTGCTCTACGGAACGGCTCCGGTACCGGACGACTACGGCCCGGTCTCGCCCGAGGAACTCCGTGCCGTGGCGCTGCACACCGGCATGAACCCCTACGCCCTGGACGCCGAAGCCGAGGGCATCTGGGACGGCCCCCACACGATCTTCGTGGCCGAAAGCCTGACCGGCCTCGGCTTCGAGGTCGTCGAGCCCACCCCGGCCCAGAAGGACGAGCGGAAAGCCGAGGTCACCCTGCTCCACTCCCTCTCCCCGGGCGGGTGGACGGACAACGACGAGTGGCGCGAGCACCGGTCGGGCACGCGCGTCTCCCTCGCGACGCTCGCCTCGGTCGCCATGCGTCTGGCGGTGCCGTTCCACGACGTCGCGCTCTCCGCCACCGAGCTCGGCATGCGCCACGAGGCGGAGGACTGGTTCAGCCCGGACTCACTGACCCGCGCCGCCCCGCTGGACGCGGCCCCGAATCCCACCCGGCGCGTCCCCCCGCCCCCGTCCGCCTAGGCCGGCCGCCCCTTGGGCCTCCGCAACCCCGCCCCCGTGAGCCGCCGCACCAGTTCCTTCGAGCCCACCTCGACCGCGCCCGCCCGCACCGCGTCCTGGTAGCGCTCCGCGGGTACGTCGTAGTGGTCGCGGTCGAAGGCGCGCGGCGGGCAGCCGATGGACGCGGCGAACGCGTGCAGTTCCTCGTACGAGACGTCGCTGACCAGGTGGGACCACATGCGGCCGTGCCCCGGCCACGTCGGCGGGTCTATATAGACGCTCACGTCAGGCCGCCCACCGGTGCCACGACCACGCCCGCCTTGCCGCACACCCAGTGCGGGTCGGGCCCCAGCTCCGGTTCGACGTCGAGCGCGTGAGGGTCGCCCGTGCCGCACACGGGACACAGCGGCCACCTTCCGTACCGTTCCAGGAGCGCGTCCTGGACGTCCTGGGCGACGAGCCCCGCGACGTAGGCGACGCCCTCGGGCCACTGCTCGACCCACCAGCGCCGGTGCGCCACCGACTCCTCGACCATCGAGACGACCTCGGCCTCGGCGACCTCGCGGGCGACGAGGTCGGCGAGGACGAGTGCGCGGGCGGCGTGCAACGCCTGCTCCAAGGGGTCGATCGCGTCCATGCCGCCATTGTCACCCCACTCGCACCACCCGGAAGAATCCGCGGACCCCGAGACCCCACACACGGACCCTCACCCCGAGACCCGTCACGGCCGGCCCTCCCGGACCTTGACCGCACCCCAGTCCGAAAATACCTTTCAGATGTGAGCAATGATGTGAAGGAAATTTTCGCGGACGCCGCGCCCCCCGCCCCCGCCGCCCTCGCGGCCAAGGTGCGGACCCTGGCGCCGTCGATGACCCGCTCCATGCAGCGGGTCGCCGAGGCCGTCGCCGGCGACCCCGCGGGATGCGCGGCCCTCACGGTCACCGGCCTCGCCGAGCTCACGGGCACGAGCGAGGCGACCGTGGTGCGCACCGCCCGCCTCCTCGGCTACCCCGGGTACCGGGACCTGCGCCTCGCGCTCGCCGGCCTCGCCGCCCAGCAGCAGTCGGGGCGCGCGCCCGCCGTCACCGCGGACATCGCCGTCGACGACCCCATCGCGGACGTCGTGGCGAAGCTCGCGTACGACGAGCAGCAGACCCTCGCCGACACCGCCGCCGGGCTCGACACCGTGCAGCTCGGCGCCGCCGTCGCCGCGCTCGCCACCGCCCGCCGGGTGGAGATCTACGGCGTCGCGGCCTCGGGACTCGTCGCCCAGGACCTCGCCCAGAAGCTGCTGCGCATCGGGCACATCGCGCACGCGCACTCCGACCCGCACCTGGCCGTCACCAACGCGGTGACGCTGCGCGCCAAGGACGTCGCGATCGCGATCACCCACTCCGGTTCGACCGGCGACGTGATCGAACCCCTCCGCGTCGCCTTCGAGCACGGCGCGACGACGATCGCGATCACCGGCCGGCCCGGCGCGTCCGTCTCGCAGTACGCCGATCACATACTGACCACGTCGACGGCCCGCGAGAGCGAGCTGCGACCGGCTGCGATGTCGTCCCGTACGAGTCAACTCCTCGTGGTTGACTGCCTTTTCGTGGGCGTGGCGCAGCGGACGTACGAGACGGCGGCCCCCGCGCTCGCCGCGTCCTACGAGGCGCTCGCCCACCGCCACCACCCGCGCGGCGGCACCCGCTGACGCCCTCGCTACCCCTCTTCTTCTCCACCCCAACCCCCCGCACCGGACACGAAAGAGCCGCACCCGCCATGACCTCCACCACCGACGCGACCGACCCGACCGGCGCCGACTCCGACTCCGCCCCGCACCACCACCAGCACAAGCGCGGTGACGACTACGGCGAGCTCCGCGCCCAGCTGGCCACCCTCACCACCGAGGCGTTCCGCCCCGAGCTCTCCGAGATCGACCGGCTGCCCACCGCGGAGATCGCGAAGATCATGAACGGTGAGGACGCGTCCGTCCCCGCGGCCGTCGCCGAGCAGCTGCCCGCGATCGCCGCCGCCATCGACGGCACCGCGGCCCGCATGGCCCGCGGCGGCCGCCTGGTCTACGCGGGCGCGGGCACGGCCGGGCGGCTCGGCGTGCTCGACGCCTCCGAGTGCCCGCCCACCTTCAACACCGACCCCGCCGAGGTCGTCGGTCTCGTCGCGGGCGGCCCGAGCGCCATGGTCAAGGCGGTCGAGGGCGCGGAGGACAGCAAGGAGCTGGCCGCCGAGGACCTGGACGGGCTCGGCCTCACCGCGGACGACATCGTCGTCGGCATCTCCGCCTCCGGCCGCACCCCGTACGCGATCGGCGCGGTGGAGCACGCCCGCGCCCGCTACGGCGCGCTGACCATCGGCCTCTCCTGCAACGCGGACAGCGCGCTCGCGGCCGCCGCCGACCACGGCATCGAGGTCGTCGTGGGCCCCGAACTCCTCACCGGCTCCACCCGCCTCAAGGCGGGCACGGCCCAGAAGCTCGTCCTCAACATGCTGTCGACGATCACGATGATCCGCCTCGGCAAGACGTACGGGAACCTGATGGTGGACGTGCGCGCGTCGAACGAGAAGCTGCGGGCCCGCTCCCGCCGCATCGTCGCCCTCGCCACGGGCGCCTCCGACGAGGAGATCGAGGCGGCGCTCGCCGCCACGGACGGAGAGGTGAAGAACGCGATCCTCACGATCCTCGGCGGGGTCGACGGCCCCACGGCCGCAGACCTCCTCACCACCTCCGCCGGCCACCTCCGCACAGCCCTCGACAACGCCCGCACCACGGACTAGCGGACTGGTTCACACCTGGCCGCCATGAGCCACACCCGCTGGCATACCAGCGGCCTGCAGCCAGCCGGAACATTCGCCGTTCAGCCGGGAAACCCCGCCGTGTCGACGGTCGCCGCGAACGGGTCCGGCAACTCGACGCTCTCCCCGAACGGCACCCGCTCGGCGTGCTTGTACGCCCCGTTCTGCGGCCCTGTGAAGAGCGTGACGGTCGGCCCGTGCTCGTCGAAGCGGTCCACGAGCAGGTAGACGGGCACCGGGGCGTGACCGTAGGCCCACAGCTTCTTGGTGCGGTCGTCCTTGGCGTTGCTCTGCGAGGTGATCTCGACGACGAGCAGCGCCTCCGCCGCGTCCAGCGGATCGTTGACGTCCGGATCGGCCGCGTCCACGGCCTCGCGCGGGGCGAGTACGAGGTCCGGGACGTACAGCTTGCCCAGGGGGGCGATGTGGAGGCCGAGGGTCTGGTACACCCCCAGCTCATCCGGAGCCGATCGGTAGAGAACCCTCTGCAGGGCATCAGCGATTCCGTTGTGGTGCCTGTGCGGGGGCGGTACCCAGGCGATCTGCCCTTCATCGATCTCGGCGTGCCAGCCCTCCGGCACATCCAGCTCACGCCAGGCCTGGAGCAGGACGTCCCACGACCGGTGGTCGGGAGCCGTGTCGTGCTCGACCGGTGCCGCGGTCATCGCTGGTCCCTTCGCATTCGGCCTGCTGCGCACGAGCGCAGATCGACGAGCCTGCGGTCGTTGACCGCTCGCTCCCAGCGTCCCACGAACGAGCGCCCGAGACGCCGACCCGCTCACCAGGGCCGCGCCTGCACCTGCCGGTTCAGTTGCCTCACCTTCGCCCGGAGCACCTCCCCCGGCTCCGCGTCACCGACCGCCGCCGGCGGGCAGTCCCACTCCCTGCCCCCGCCGATCGGTCTGAGCTGCACGAGTCCCCCCTCGCAGCCCATCACCTCCCCGACGCTCCCGTCCCGGTAGTCGACGGCGTACGTCCCCGCCTCCGGCACCCGCGGATCCTCCTCGTTCACCGCACCTCCTCCAGCACGGCGGCCAGCCTCAGCGCGGTATCCAGATTGCAGCGCCCCAACTCCACCAGAGGCAACGCCCCGTCCGCCGCGGCGGTCAACGGATCGATCCGCAGTGAGGGCAACGTGACCCCGACCTCCGCGAGTCCCGCCTTCAACTGCCGTACGGCCTCTTCGGCCGCCCGCACCCGTTCCTCCGCCGTCAGCGCCATGACCTCCGCCTTTCACACTGAGTGTTCTCGTCCCATCACCCAGAGTGTCCAACTGCGCGCAGCCTGAAAAGTCCAGGCGCCCCAACAACGCTCCGTGTTCAGTGGAGGAGTTGCCCACGACCCACCCCAAGGGCCTTGCGAACTCCGCCATGCGCGCGAGCGGGCGGGCCTCTCCCAGGAGGCGCTGGGTGCGCCACTCTTCGTCAGCGGCTCCTTCATCGGCCAACTGGAGGCGGGTACGCGGAGTATGCACTTGGAGTACGCGCTGCACTTCGACGAGGCGCTACGGCTCCACAGGAGACGATCGACGCAGACGTAGCCGCCCGCCTCGAACGAGCCCACCCTCTGGACGACCCAACAACGCCGTTCCCCTGGGCTGTACTTGACGAGGCAGCCCTCAGACGAGAGGTCGGCGGAGGCGCGGTGACGGCTGAGGCACTGCGGCACGTGGCCGGGCTGATCGACGACCCGGCCATCGTCGCCCGCCACGCACTGATGCTCAATCTCCTCCAGGCCGCTGCTCTCCCACCCAGAGAATCCCTGGCTCTGATCGATTCGTTGGCGCAGGATTACGAGCATGGGCAACACCACCCGTGAGTACGAGTTCGACGCCACGAGCTGGTCCGCATTCGTGACGAGCATCCCAACGTGAGCCGACGTCACGGCCGCAGCGCGGCCGACTACCCGGCTCCACCGCTCGGGTCACCGTTCACCGCCGGACGCCGGGGGCGCATTGGTCGTAGAGGGGGGCGCACGGCTCACGCATTCGCAACTTTCCCAAAGTAGGTCCCCGACCGCGCCCGCGACGGGCACCCACGATGAACCGGACCGCACCCGGCAGCGAGAGCCGATGCCCCGACCGGCGAGGCCGCGCAGGTGACCGAGCCTCGACCGTGACGGGCACCCACGTTGGGCCGGTCCGCACCCGGCGACGAATGCTGATGGCCCGAGCGGCGAGGCCGGGCAGTCAGCCGAGCTGCGACCGTGACATCGGCTCACGTTGGGCCGGTCCGCACCCGGCAACGAAAGATGATGACCCATCCAGGGAATCCGAAGCCCCCACCCCTGGCCGTCCGGCTCAAGGTCAACGTGCGGTGGAGGGGCGGGAGTCAAGGGTGGAGCGAAGCGGAATCGGCGCAGCCGACGCGACGCAGGAGCGCCCTTTACTGCCGCCCCGGAGGCGCCACAATCCGCAAAAAACCGGGCGGCCCCGGCAACCATCAAAGACCCAGGCCCACCAACGTCACCGCCCCTGGCCGGCTTCGCGACAGAGTTGCCGGTCCCCGGCGGCAGCCGGCCCGCGTCGAGTTGGCCGACGCGCCGCCGCCCCACGAGGGCGAAGCGGCGGAAGAGCCCCGCAACCCCAGGCCACGGCACCCCGCCCCACGCGTCACTCGCGTACGCGGCCGAACTCGGCCTGTCCGAAAGGGCCCCGGCCCAGGCGCGGATTGCCGCGAGCAGGTGTCGGCGACTACCCGACGTATCAAAGATGGCACCGGACGTCACCGCAACGGCACGACCGGAGGGGACCCTTCATGACCAAGCGCAACGAACCCGACCAGCCGAACCACCCCAACCAACCCAACCAACCCAACCAACCCAACCAGCCCAACCACCCCAACCAGCCCACCCACCCCAACCAGCCGATCCAGCCCGATCTCCAGGAGATGGACGAGCGGGAGGTGGCCGAGGCGATCGGGTCGGCCGCCCGCATCACCCTGGCCCCGGGCCCCCGCGAGGCCCGCGAGACCCCCGCCACCGCCCCGCAGCCGGACGACGAGTGGGCGCTGCCCGGCGGCACCGCGTGGGTGTACCTCGCCGACAAGGAGAAGGGCCTGACCCGCCCGGTCATCCTCGGCGACGGCTTCAACAGCGGGCCGAGCGAGCTGGACTTCTCGTGGGAGATCCTGGAGCGCGGCCCGTACCCGTTCATCAGCGCGCTGCGGCAGCGCGGCTACGACGTCATCCTGCTCGGCTTCGACGAGCGGAGCGCGTCGATCCTGGAGAACGCCGAGGTCGCCAGGGCCGCGATCCTGGAGACCATCGCGCGCCGCACCGGCGACCACCCGCTGACCGTCGGCGGCTTCAGCATGGGCGGCCTGGTCACGCGGTACGCGCTCGCCAAGATGGAGCACGACGGCGGGACCGGCGGGACCGGCGAGAACGACCACCAGACCGCCCTGTACTTCTCCTACGACAGCCCGCACCGCGGCGCCTGGATACCCATCGCCCTGCAGTCGTTCGCGCACTACATCCGGCGGCTCAACGCGGCGTTCTCGAACCAGATGAACAGCCCGGCCGCGCGTCAGCTGCTGTGGCAGCACATCAGCGAGTGGGGCGACACCCCCGAGACGGACAAGGAGCGCGGCACCTTCCTCGCCGAGCTGGACCGAGTGGGCCGCTGGCCCTCGCGGCCGAAGAAGATCGGCGTGGCCAACGGCTCCCGCATCGGCGAGAACAACGGCGTCCCGGCCGGTGAGCAGGCCTTCCACGGCAAGGGCCTCGCCATCACCGGCACCCACCTGTACACGCAGTCGGCGGGCGAGGACCAACTCGTCGCCCAGCTGCGCGTGGTGACCCTGCGCAGGCCGCGCATCCGCACCGCGAACCTCCCCGAGATCGACAGCGCGCCCGGCGGCACCCTGGAGGGCTTCGGCATCCTCGCCGACGAACTGAACAAGATCCCCGCGCTGATCGGCCTCGGCTCCGAGGCGGACTTCCGCGAGCACTGCTTCGTACCGACGGTCAGCGCGATCGCCCTGCGCGACATCGACACCCACGAGAAGCTGTACGAGCCCGTCACGGCCGCGGCGGAGAAGGAGAGCGAACTGGACGAATTCCTCTGCTCCTCCCGCAACGAGGGCCACACCCTGGTCACCGAGGAACTCTGCACCTGGATTCTGGACCGCCTGCCGTAACCCGGACTGCCTGCCGTAACCCGGAAAACAACCCGGAAAGTAACCCGGAAACGCCCGAGGGCGGCACCCCTTCGTGAGAAGGGGTGCCGCCCTCGGTACGTACGGGACAGTGATCAACCAGAGGTCGATCAGAAGTCCATGTCACCGCCCGGCATGCCGCCGCCGGCCGGGGCAGCGCCCGCCTTCTCCGGCTTGTCGGCGATGACGGCCTCGGTGGTGAGGAACAGCGCGGCGATGGAGGCGGCGTTCTGCAGGGCAGAGCGCGTCACCTTCGCCGGGTCGAGGATGCCCTCGGCGATCATGTCCACGTACTCACCGGTCGCGGCGTTCAGGCCGTGGCCGACGGTCAGGTTGCGCACCTTCTCGACGACGACACCACCCTCGAGGCCGGCGTTGACGGCGATCTGCTTCAGCGGGGCCTCGAGGGCCAGCTTCACAGCGGCGGCACCCGTGGCCTCGTCGCCCTCGAGCTCCAGCTTCTCGAACACCTGGGAGGCCTGCAGCAGGGCCACGCCACCACCGGCGACGATGCCCTCCTCGACGGCCGCCTTCGCGTTGCGAACGGCGTCCTCGATGCGGTGCTTGCGCTCCTTGAGCTCGACCTCGGTCGCGGCACCGGCCTTGATGACGGCCACGCCGCCCGCGAGCTTCGCCAGGCGCTCCTGGAGCTTCTCGCGGTCGTAGTCCGAGTCGCTGTTCTCGATCTCGGCGCGGATCTGGTTGACGCGGCCCTGGACCTGGTCGCTCTCACCGGAGCCGTCGACGATGGTCGTCTCGTCCTTGGTGATGACGACCTTGCGGGCGCGGCCGAGCAGGTCGAGACCGGCGTTCTCCAGCTTGAGGCCGACCTCCTCGGAGATGACGGTGCCACCGGTGAGGATGGCGATGTCGCCGAGCATGGCCTTGCGGCGGTCACCGAAGCCCGGGGCCTTGACGGCGACGGACTTGAAGGTGCCACGGATCTTGTTGACGACGAGCGTGGACAGCGCCTCGCCCTCGACGTCCTCCGCGATGATCAGCAGCGGCTTGCCCGACTGCATGACCTTCTCCAGCAGCGGAAGGAGGTCCTTCACGTTGGAGATCTTGGAGTTGACGATCAGGATGTACGGGTCGTCGAGCGACGCCTCCATACGCTCCATGTCGGTGGCGAAGTACGCCGAGATGTAGCCCTTGTCGAAGCGCATACCCTCGGTGAGCTCCAGCTCCAGACCGAAGGTCTGGGACTCCTCGACGGTGATGACGCCTTCCTTGCCGACCTTGTCCATCGCCTCGGCGATGAGCTCGCCGATCTGCGTGTCGGCGGCGGAGATGGAGGCCGTGGAAGCGATCTGCTCCTTGGTCTCGACATCCTTCGCCTGCTCGAGCAGGGCGCCGGAGACGGCCTCGACGGCCTTCTCGATGCCGCGCTTCAGAGCCATCGGGTTGGCGCCGGCGGCCACGTTGCGCAGACCCTCGCGCACCAGGGCCTGGGCCAGGACGGTCGCGGTCGTCGTGCCGTCACCGGCGACGTCGTCCGTCTTCTTCGCGACCTCCTTGACCAGCTCGGCGCCGATCTTCTCGTACGGGTCCTCGAGCTCGATCTCCTTGGCGATGGACACACCATCGTTGGTGATCGTGGGGGCGCCCCACTTCTTCTCGAGGACGACGTTGCGACCCTTGGGGCCCAGGGTCACCTTGACGGCGTCGGCGAGCTGGTTCATGCCGCGCTCGAGGCCGCGCCGTGCCTCCTCGTCGAACGCGATGATCTTGGCCATGTGAAGTGGTCCTCCCGGACGGGGTGGAAAAGCAAACGGACCGTGCTGGTGCCCGCGACGGACGGACTGCGTGCCGTGTGGTTCCTTGCCCCACTCGGCCTGCGGACCTCACCGACCCGATCCAAGTTCTGTCACTCTCACTGGGAGAGTGCTAAGCCCAATGATTAGCACTCGACCCCCACGAGTGCAAGGTGCTCCCGCCAGATCCGCCCGGCGCGCGGGAGCACGGACGCACATGAGGGGCTCGCCCCGAAGCACATGAGGGGCTCGCCCCGAAGCACACGAGGGCCCCCGGACGCACACGAGGGGCCCGTACCCCTGTCGGGATACGAGCCCCTCGCGCTACTTGCTTCGGTGGTCGATCGCGCCGAGCTAGACGGCGAGCTTGACCATGTCCGCCTGCGGACCCTTCTGGCCCTGCGAGATCTCGAACTCGACTCGCTGACCTTCTTCAAGGGTGCGGTAGCCGTCCATCTGGATCGCGCTGTAGTGGACGAAAACATCCGCACCACCGTCGACCGCGATGAAGCCGTACCCCTTCTCCGCGTTGAACCACTTGACGGTGCCCTGAGCCATGCCTAACTCCCCTATTACTGGCCCTTGCACAGGACCGCACTTCGCGGACCCGGGTCAGACCTCACCCCCCACTGATTGGGGGTGTGCGCCGGAACGCGTCGACCGCCGCTGAATGTATCTGTCCAACTGCCGTCTGCAACAGGTCAATCGGACGAGAATTCTGGGCACGCCCGAACGGTAATATGCGGAGAATTCGCCGGAATTCAGGGCAAGTCGGGCCAGGCAAAAGCGGCATAAGGCTCAAATGGGCAGCGCTCTTTGGCTACTTCTTGTCGGCTCCGGGCCGACTTCGTATATGCACTCGGCACTGACGGCGAAGCACGCTTCCCAACTGTACCGCGCTCAACCATGCAGAATTGCCCCCTCCGTTTCTCTCGCGGAGGGGGCAATTCAGATAACGCAGGGTGCTTGCGAAAAGATCAGCCGCCGGCGACGGCGGGAATGATCGAGACACCGGCGCCGTCCGGCGTGGCCGTCTCCAGGCCCTGCTCAAAACGGACGTCGTCGTCGTTCACGTACACGTTGACGAAGCGGCGCAGCTTGCCCTGGTCGTCCAGGACGCGGGCGGCGATGCCGGTGTGGTTCTTCTCCAGATCGGCGATGACCTCACCAAGATTCGCCCCCTCGGCGACGACCTCGGCCTTGCCACCGGTGTAGGTGCGCAGAATGGTGGGGATACGGACGTTGACGCTCATGGATTCACCTCGGTGATTGAGGGGGACGGTCAGGTGGCGCCCCTTCAGGGGCGCGGGGAACTGCGCGAGGACGGACCACGACCCGCGGTCGACAGCGGACCTCGGGCCCTACGGCGACTAGTCGGCGAGCCCCGCGGAGCGAAACGCTTCGAGACTGGGCTTGATCGTCGCCGTGGCCTGCGAAGTCTCAGCGACAGCGTCCAGCGTCTTCAGGCCGTCCCCGGTGTTGAGCACGACCGTGGTGAGGGCCGGGTCGAGGAGCCCCGCCTCGAAGAGCTTCTTCGTGACGCCCACCGTCACACCCCCCGCGGTCTCCGCGAAGATCCCTTCCGTGCGCGCGAGAATCTTGATCGCCTCGACGACCTGCTCGTCGTTCACATCCTCCACCGCACCACCCGTGCGGCGCGCGATGTCCAGCACGTACGGACCGTCCGCGGGGTTGCCGATGGCAAGCGACTTGGCGATGGTGTTCGGCTTCTGGGGGCGCACGACGTCGTGACCGGCCTTGAACGCGGCCGACACCGGGGAGCACCCCTCCGCCTGCGCGCCGAAGATCTTGTACGGCTTGTCCGCCACCAGGCCGAGCGCGATGAGCTCCTTCAGACCCTTGTCGATCTTCGTGAGCTGTGAGCCGGACGCGATCGGGATGACGAGCTGGTCGGGCAGCTCCCAGCCGAGCTGCTCGCAGATCTCGTACGCGAGGGTCTTGGAGCCCTCGCCGTAGTACGGCCGCAGGTTGACGTTGACGAAGCCCCAGCCCTCGCCCAGCGGGTCGCCGATGAGCTCGGAGCAGAAGCGGTTCACGTCGTCGTAGTTGCCCTCGATGCCGACGAGTTCACCGCCGTAGACCGCGGCCATGACGACCTTGCCCTGCTCCAGGTCGTGCGGGATGAACACGCAGGAGCGGAAGCCGGCGCGGGCGGCGGCGGCGCCCACGGCACCGGCCAGGTTGCCGGTGGAGGAGCAGGACAGCGTGGTGAAGCCGAAGGCGCGCGCGGCCTCGAGGGCCTGCGCGACGACGCGGTCCTTGAAGGAGTGCGTGGGGTTTCCGGAGTCGTCCTTGACGAACAACTTGCCCTGCTCGGCGCCGAGTTCGCGGGCGAGGTTGTCGGCCTTGACGAGCTGGGTCCAGCCGGGGTTCAGGTTCGGCTTGTCGGCCACGTCGGCGGGGACGGGGAGCAGCGGGGCGTAGCGCCAGATGTTGGCGGGTCCTGCCTCGATCTGCTTGCGGAGGGCTTCCGGGTCGCCGAGAGGCAGGTCGTACGCGACTTCGAGGGGGCCGAAACACTCGGCGCAGGCGAAGATCGGGCCGAGCGGGAACTTGGTGCCGCACTCACGGCAGGAGAGGCCGGAGGCGGGCCCGAGGTCGACGGAAGGGGTGGTGCTTTCGGTGGCGACAGTCTGCACAGCCATGGAGGCGAGGCCCTTTCTCCTCATCTTCCTCGCGACGCATCTCGCCGCGAGACGGAATTGGCACCTTCCCCACCGTGACCTCGCGGTCGGCGGGAGGGTTGCCGGGGCTTCAACGGGCCGTTTCCCTCTGCCCCTCTGGATGAGCGGTTTTCGATTATGGGTTTCAGTTGTCGATCTCAACGCGGCGGTGACCCCGACATGCGATGGTCACCGGCGTTGTTCAAGACTGTAACCGAAGCCCCGGACCCTTGAGATAGTCGTCCGAACCGCGAGATGGGTCACATCGAACACCTATGGGAGGACCGCGACCGTGCTGGAAGAGGTCGAGCGCTGGCTCAGCAGGCGTTCCTGGTCCGTCGACGACCGGCCGACGGCCCGGCTGACCGACGCCAAGCGCGCCTGCGGCGCCTCGGTGAGCGTCGTGCTGCCCGCACTCGACGAGGAGGGGACGGTCGGCGAGATCGTCGCCGAGATACGCCGCGAGCTGATGGAGAAGGTTCCGCTGGTCGACGAGCTCGTGGTGATCGACTCCGGGTCCACGGACCGCACGGCCGAGGTCGCGGCGGCCGCGGGCGCCAAGGTCGTCCGCAGGGACGAGATCCTGCCACGCATACCGGCCGTTCCGGGCAAGGGCGAGGTGCTGTGGCGCTCGCTGCTCGTGACGAGCGGTGACATCGTCGCGTTCGTCGACGCCGACCTGCGGGAGTTCTCCGCGGACTTCGTCTCGGGGATCGTGGGCCCGCTGCTCACCGACCCGGACGTGGCCTTCGTGAAGGCGATGTACGACCGGCCGCTGGGTGAGGCTGCCGGGCAGGGCGGCCGGGTGACGGAGCTGATGGCGCGGCCGCTGCTGAACATGCACTGGCCGCAGCTGGCGGGGTTCGTCCAGCCGCTCGGCGGCGAGTACGCGGCCCGCAGGTCGCTCCTGGAGCGGCTGCCGTTCCCCGTCGGGTACGGCGTGGAGCTCGGCCTGCTCGTCGACGCGCTGCACACGGTGGGCCTGGACGCGCTGGCGCAGGTGGACGTGGGGGTGCGCAAGCACCGGCACCAGGACGGGCAGGCGCTGGGGCGGATGGCGGCGGCGATCTACCGGACCGCACAGCTGCGGCTCGCCCGCGGCCACCTCGTACGCCCCGAGCTCACGCAGTTCGAGAGGGGCGAGGACGGGTTCGTGCCGCGGACGTACGCCGTCGACACGGAGGAGCGGCCGCCCATGAGCGGCGTCGCCGAGTACGCGCACCGCCGCGTGGCGTGACCGGTCCCGGCCAGGCGGAGTCCGGCCGTACGTTTGCCCGGCCCCGGGACGGGCTACGTTTTGCCACATGGTCTCCGAGCACGGTTCGTCAGCAGCGCAGGTACTCGTCGCGTCCAACCGCGGCCCCGTCTCGTACACCGTGGAGGAGGACGGGCGGCTGACCGCCAGGCGCGGCGGCGGTGGCCTGGTCTCCGGGCTCAGCGCCATCGGTGACGAGGCCGACGCCCTGTGGGTGTGCGCGGCGCTCGGCGACGGCGACCGCGAGGCGGTGCGGCGCGGCGTCGGGGAACCGGGCGTACGGATGCTGGACATCGACGCGGCCGTCCACGCGGACGCGTACAACGGCATCGCGAACTCGGTGCTGTGGTTCGTCCACCACCTGCTCTACCAGACGCCGCTGGAACCGGCCTTCGGGCCGGAGTTCCGTGCACAGTGGGCGGCGTACGAGACGTACAACCGGGCGTTCGCCGAGGCGCTCGCCCAGGAGGCGGGGCCGGGGGCCGCGGTCCTCGTGCAGGACTACCACCTGGCGCTGGTGCCTGGCATGCTGCGGGAGCTCCGCGACGACGTGCGCATCGGCCACTTCTCGCACACGCCGTGGGCGCCCGCCGACTACTTCCGGATGCTGCCGGACGACGTGGCCGAGCAGCTGCTGCGCGGGATGCTCGGCGCCGACCGGCTCGGGTTCCTCACCGGGCGGTGGGCGGACGCGTTCACCGAGTGCTGTGTGCGGATCGTCGGCGGGACCTCGGGCACTCGGATCGGTGTGCACGGGCTCGGCGCCGACGCGGACTTCCTGCGGGAGCGGTCCCGGCGTGACGACGTCGAGGAGCGGATGCGGGCGCTGCGGGAGCAGACGGGCCGGCAGGACGGCGAGAACCGGAAGCTGATCGTGCGGGTGGACCGCACCGAGCTGTCCAAGAACATCGTGCGGGGCCTGCACGCCTACCGCGAGCTGCTCGACACCCGCCCCGAGTGGCGGGAGCGCGTCGTGCACGTCGCCTTCGCCTACCCGTCCCGGCAGGACCTGGCGGTCTACCGCGAGTACACCGCGGAGGTCTCCCGGGTCGCCGAGGACATCAACGCCACGTACGGGACGGACGGCTGGACCCCGGTGGTCCTGCACGTCAAGGACGACTTCGCCCGCTCGCTCGCGGCCTACCGCATGGCGGACGTGGCGCTGGTCAACCCCATCCGCGACGGCATGAACCTCGTCGCGAAGGAGGTCCCTGTCGTCTCCGACGAGGGCTGCGCGCTGGTCCTTTCGCGGGAGGCGGGCGCCCACGAGGAGCTCGGCGACGACGCGCTGTCCGTGAACCCCTTCGACGTGACGGCCACCGCTGAGGCGCTGCACGCGGGTCTCGTGATGTCTCCGGAGGAGCGTGCCGAGCGCACCAAGCGCCTCGCGGCGGCGGCGACGGCGCTGCCGCCCGCGCAGTGGTTCCTGGACCAGCTGCGGGCCCTGACGGGCTGAGACGCGCGGGCTGAGGCGCCCGCGCGGTCGGGGCAGCGGTCAGAGCAGACGGTCAGGGCAGCCTGGCGGTGATCGCCGACAGCAGCCGTACGACACCCAGCGGTCCGTCCACGACCAGGTCGGCCCGCCCGGCCAGCTCCTCGACCTCCGTGCTGCCGCTGCACACGAGCAGGCCCGCGACACCGTCCGAACGGAGCTTCTCGACGGCGCCGAAGGCGGGCAGGTCGCCGAGGTCGTCGCCCGCGTACAGAACGGACTCGGCGCCCACCTCGCGCAGATACTCGGCGAGGGCCACGCCCTTGTCCATGCCGGGCGGCCGCAGCTCCAGGACGAGCCGGCCCGGCTCGACGATCAGCCCGTGCCGGTTCGCCAGCTCGCCGAGCGGCTCGCGCAGCGCCTCGAAGGCCGCCTGCGGGTCCTGCGCCCGGCGCGTGTGCACGGCGACGGCGCGGCCCTTCTCCTCTATCCACGTGCCGCGCCAGGCGCCGATCCCGTCCAGGAAGCCGGGCAGCTCGGCGCGCACGGCCGCGACGCCGGGGTGCGGCTCGGCGGCGCGGACCGTGCCGGTGACGGCGTCCCAGCGCTCCGCGCCGTAGTGCCCGAGGACGACGAGGTGCTCCAGGCCGGGCACGCCCGCGAAGCCGCCGTAGCGGACGGCGACGCCCGCCGGGCGGCCCGTGACGACGGCCACCGACCGCAGGCGCGGGGCGAGCGCCGCGAGCACCGGCACGGCGTCCGGGTGGGCGCGCGCCTGCTCGGGATCGGGCACGATCGGGGCGAGCGTGCCGTCGAAGTCCAGCGCCACGACGGCACGTTCGGGCCGGGCGAGGAAGGCGGCGAGCCCGTCGCATCCCGCGGACGTCACGGGTACGGGCAGGCCGGGGGGTTCGGGCAGGTCCGACAGCGAGTACGTAGGGTCACCCATGGGCCCGACCTTAGCCGCGTCAGCGCTCGGCGCGCCGGGACTCCCGCACCCGGCGCAGCCGATTGACCGTAATCGGGTCATGGGCGAGCGCCCGCGCGTCGTCCAGGAGGGCGTTCAGGACCTGGTAGTAGCGCACCGGCACCATGCCGAGTTCCTCGCGGATGGCACGCTCCTTGGCGCCGGGGCCCGGCCACGGCCGCCGTTCGAGGGCGAGCACGGCACGGTCCCGCTCGGAGAGCCCCTCCGGCCCCTGCTCGCTCGGCCCCTGATCGCTCATGCCCGCCACGCTACCGGCCGCGTCCGACAGTCCGGCACGGCCGCCGCTACAGCCGCTACAGCCGCTACAGCCGCTACAGCCACTGCACCCGCTACTCCGCGTTCTCCGCGGTCATCGCCCGGGTCTGGATGCGGCCGAGCACCGACTTCGGGTCGCCGCCCTCGCCGACGGTCTTGCCGATGTCCTTCTTGATGTCCGCGGAGACCTGCGCCCAGGACGTCTTGCCCACCGGGTACAGCTCGGACGTCGGGAGCTCCTTGAGGAACTCGCCGAGCGGGGTGTGGCCGCGGTCCTTCGCCATCGCCTCGGAGGCGGAGGTCGTCACGGGCAGGATGTCGTACTCGTTCGAGAACTCGAGCACGTTCTTCTTGCTGTAGACGTAGTCGAGGAACTTGCCGGCCTCCTTGCGGTGACCGTTCTGCTTGAACGCCATCATCCAGTCGGCGACACCCATCGTGGCCTGCGCCTTGCCGTTGACGCCGGGCGCCGGCACCATGCCGAACTTCACGCCCTTCTTGGCCGCCATCTTCATCAGCGTCGGGTGGCCGTTGAGCATGCCGACCTCGCCGCGCGAGAACGCCGCGAACGCCTCGGCGCGGTTCAGCTCGGCCGGCGGCGTCGGCCCGGTCAGGCCCTTGCCGACGAGCTCGTCCCTGAGCCAGGAGAACGTCTTGGCGTTCTGCGGGGAGTCCAGGGCGTACGAGCCGACGTTGTCGGTGTAACCGCCGCCGCCGCTGAGCATCCACATCAGCGTCTCGGCGGGGGCCTCCTCGGGGCCGAGCGGCAGCGCGTACGGGATCTTCACGCCGCGCGCCTTGAGCGCCTTCGCGTCGGCCTGGAGCTCGCTCCAGCTCTGCGGCGGGGTGAGGTTCGCGTCCTTGAAGAGCTTGGTGTTGTAGAAGAGCAGACGCGTGGAGGAGGCGAACGGCATGCCGTACTGGATGCGGTTGACCTCGCCGGCCTGCGAGAGGGGGGCCAGGAAGTCGGCCTGCGTGGCGATGGAGAGGAGCTCGTCGGCCTCGTAGAGCTTGCCCTGCGCCGCGTAGTCGGCGTAGGCGCCGATCTGCGCCAGGTCGGGGGCCTCGCCCTTCTTGACCATGTCCTTGACCTCGCGGTCGACGTCGTTCCAGGAGTGGACGGTCACGTCGACCTTGATGCCGGGGTTCTCCTTCTCGAACCCCTCGACGACCTCGGCCCAGTACTTCTTCGAGCTGTTCGCCGCGGAGTCGCCGTAGTCGGCGGCCACCAGCTTGAGGGTGACGTCGCCGGAGTCGCCGGGACCGCCGCAGCCGGCGAGCACGCCCGCCATGCCCAGTGCGGCCACCGCCGCGGTCAGACCTGTCACGCGCCGCTGCACAGCTGTCCCACCCTCATTGCTTCCACGTTCCACTTGAACTGCGAGTTTCCCCCGAGTCCGGACACAAGGTCTACACCACCCGCGTATCACTTGTGCAACGGCGGTCCCGCCGATGACCATGGCGGGAGTCCCGCACCAGTCCCGCACTGCACTGACGAGGAGCCTTTGCGCATGTCGCGTACCGCAGCAGAGATAGCCACCCAGCCCGCCTGCTGGCGCCGGGCGGTGGAGGCGGCCGCCGGCTTCGAGGGGCTCCCGCAGCCCGGTGAGCGGGTCGCCGTCACCGGGTGCGGGACGTCGTGGTTCATGGCCATCGCGTACGCGGCGCTGCGCGAGGCGGCCGGACTCGGCGAGACGGACGCCTTCGCGTCGTCGGAGTTCCCGGCCGGGCGGACGTACGACCGGGTCGTCGCGATCACCCGCTCCGGCACGACGACGGAGGTCCTGGACCTCCTGACCCGCCTCAAGGGCACGGTTGCGACACTCGCCCTCACCGCCGACCCGAAGACCCCCGTCATGGACGCGGCGGACACCGTGGCGGTCCTGGACTGGGCGGACGAGGAGTCGGTCGTCCAGACCCGCTTCGCGACGACGGCCTTCGCCTTCCTGCGGGCCGGGCTCGGCCACATCCCCGGCCTGAAGACGGTGGCCGAGGCGGCCGTCGACGCGGAACTCGCGGTCGCCGAGCCGCTGCCTGCCGCGGTGGTCGAGGCGGAGCAGTGGACGTTCCTCGGCCGGGGCTGGACGTACGGTCTCGCCCTGGAGGCCGCCCTGAAGATGCGGGAGGCGGCCGGCGCCTGGACGGAGTCGTACCCGGCGATGGAGTACCGCCACGGGCCGATCTCCATCACAGGACCCGGCCGGGTGGCCTGGATGTTCGGCACGCTGCCGGACGGGCTCGCGGCCGATGTGGCCCGCGTCGGCGGCGAACTGGTCGCCCGCCAGGAGGCGGACCCCCTCGCCGACCTCATCCGCGCCCAGCGCCTCGCCGTGGCCCTCGCGGAATCCCGCGGCCAGGACCCGGACCGCCCCCGCAACCTCACGCGGAGCGTCATCCTCAGCTAGCGGAGCGGAGGCCGGGCGGCTCACCTCAGGGTGATGGCGATGCCCTCGGGCTGGTCACCGGTGCGCAGGGTCGCCCGGACCTTCGTGAGCGCCGGCTCGACCACCGAGACGGTGTCGGATTCCTCGTTGGTGACCCAGACCCGGCTGCCGCCAGGACTGACCGCCACGCCCTGCGGCGTCCTGCCCACGGGCACCCGGGAGAGGACACCGCCGGTCCCGGTGTCGATGACGAGGAGCACGTCGGCCCCGGAGTCCGCGGCGTACAGCCGCTTTCCGTCGGGGCTGACGCCGAGGCCGAGCGGGGCCTTGCCGACCGCCCAGGTGGCTGTCACCTTGCGGGTGGCGGGGTCGATGACGGAGATCCTCCCCGAACCCGTGTCGGCGACGTAGACCCTGTCGCCCTTCGCCGTGGCGGTGATCCCGCTGGGGAAGTCACCCACGGGAATCTGGGCCACGGGCTCATAACCCTTGGACAGTACGGTGACGCTGTTGCTGCCGCTGTTGGTGACGAAGGCGCTGCCGTCGGGCAGGGTGGCGATGCTGTGCGGGAGTTCACCGACCGAAGGCGTCGTGAGGACTTTACGGCTGGCCGTGTCGATGACGGAGACGTTGCCGCTGCCCCAGTTCGCGGCGAGTACCCGCCGCCCGTCACGACTGGCGGAGGCGGAGAACGGACGGGTCCCGACCGGCACGGTCGCCACGACTTTGCGGCCGGTCGTCTCGATGAAGGTGACCGAGTCGGACAGACCGTTCGCCACATACACGTGGGAGCCGTCGGGGGCCACGCCCACGCCGGTCGGTCCGCGGCCTGTCCTCGTGGTGGCGACGGGCTTCTCGAGCCGGACGTCGAAAGAGGAGACCGCACCGGAACCGGTGTTGGCCACATATGCGGCGATGCGCATCGGGAAGCCCTTTTCGGACGCGCCCTTCGGTTCCGGTCGCGGTGCCGGGAACGGTCCTGTGGACGCCGCGGCGGACGTGCACGCCATGACGGCGAGCGCCGACCCGAGCGTCAGAAATCGGCGACAGCCCGATCCGAAGATTCTCAGCATGGGATCTACCTCTGTGACTGTGGGGGGAAAGTCCGAGACGGATGTGCACTTCCAAACGCTCTACTCCGCGCATCCCACACGGCAGGGAGAGGGATTCGTTCTATCGCATGGCGGCATTCGGGGCGGCTTGACCCTTTCGCTTACGTGCGTGGGTCATATGACAGGCGCATCGTTCACCGCGCGTCCACCACTCGCCGACGACAGATGCGAGGTGGACTAGACCTTTCACGGGGCGACGCGGGAGACTGTCCCCCGTGAGACACGTCATCGCCCTCGATGTGGGCGGCACCGGAATGAAGGCCGCCCTGGTCGGGGCCGACGGCACCCTGCTGCACGAGGCGCGCCGCCCCACGGGGCGCGACCGCGGCGCCGACGCCGTGGTCGAGTCCATCCTCCGCTTCGCCGCGGATCTGCGCGCCCACGGCGTCGAGCGGTTCGGGGAGCCGGCCGCCGCGGCGGGAGTCGCCGTCCCCGGCATCGTCGACGCGGAGCGCGGCGTGGCCGTGTACGCGGCGAACCTCGGCTGGAGCGACGTCCCCCTGCGGGACCTCCTCAGCGCCCGCCTGGAAGGCGTCCCCGTGGCCCTCGGCCACGACGTCCGCACCGGCGGCCTCGCCGAGGGCCGCATAGGGGCGGGACGGGGCTCCGACCGGTTCCTGTTCGTACCCCTGGGGACCGGCATCGCAGGCGCCATCGGCATCGGCGGCGCCATCGAGCCCGGCGCCCACGGCTCGGCCGGCGAGATCGGCCACATCGTCGTACGTCCGGGCGGCCCGCCCTGCGGCTGCGGCCAGCGCGGCTGCCTGGAGCGCCTCGCCTCCGCGTCCGCCGTCAGCAAGGCCTGGGCCGAGGCGAGCGGCGACCCGGAGGCGGACGCGGCGGACTGCGCGAAGGCCGTGGAGTCCGGCGACCCGAGGGCCCAGGAGGTCTGGCACAACGCCGTCGACGCCCTGGCCGACGGCCTGCTCACCGCCCTCACTCTGCTGGACCCGCACACGCTGATCATCGGTGGCGGTCTCGCGGAGGCCGGGGAAACCTTGTTCACGCCGCTGCGGGCCGCCGTCGCGGCACGTGTCGTGCGGTTCCAGACGCTCCCGGAGATCGTCCCCGCGGCCCTCGGCGACACCGCCGGGTGCCTCGGTGCGGGCCTGCTGGCCTGGGATCTCCTCGATCGAAAAGCCGACCTCGACCGAAAAGCCGACCTCGACCGAAAAGCCGACCTCAACCGGAAAACCGACCCCACGGAGGTATCCACCTGATGGCCACTAGCAAGGTTCTCGCCGGTGCCCAGGTGGTACTGCCCACGGGAACCCTCACGAACGGCCGCGTCATCGTGGACGGCACCCGCATCGCGGGCAGCCCGACCCCGGGCGCCGAGACCGTCGACCTCACCGGCCACTGGGTGGTCCCCGGCTTCGTCGACATCCACAACCACGGCGGCGGCGGTGCCTCCTTCACCTCGGGCACCGTCGAGGACGTCCTCAAGGGCATCCGCACGCACCGTCTGCACGGCACCACCACCGTCGTCGCCTCCACGGTCACCGGCGAGATGGACTTCCTGGCCCAGCGGGCCGGTGTGCTGTCCGAGCTCGCCGAGCAGGGCGATCTCGCGGGCATCCACTTCGAGGGCCCCTTCATCTCGCCGTGCCGCAAGGGCGCGCACAGCGAGAGCCTGCTCAGGCACCCCGACCCGGCCGACGTGCGCAAACTCCTCGACGCGGCCCGCGGCCGGGCGAAGATGGTCACGCTCGCCACGGAACTGCCGGGCGGCCTCGACTCCGTGCGTCTGCTGGCCGAGCACGGCGTGATCGCGGCCATCGGGCACACGGACGCGACGTACGAGCAGACCGTGGAGGCGATCGACGCGGGCGCCACCGTCGCGACGCACCTCTTCAACGCCATGCCGGGCCTCGGCCACCGCGTCCCGGGGCCGATCGCCGCGCTCCTGGAGGACGAGCGGATCACCGTCGAGCTGATCAACGACGGCACCCACCTGCACCCGGCCTCCTTCGAGCTGGCCTTCCACCACGCGGGAGCCGCCCGCGTCGCGCTCATCACGGACGCCATGGACGCGGCGGGCTTCGGCGACGGCACGTACATGCTCGGCCCGCTGGAGGTCGAGGTGAAGGACAGCGTGGCGCGGCTCGTCGAGGGCGGCTCCATCGCGGGCTCCACGCTCACCCTGGACCGCGCGTTCAAGCGCTCGGTGACCGTCGACGGCCTCTCCGTCGAGGACACCGTCCGCGCCATCTCCGCCAACCCGGCCAGGCTCCTCGGCCTCGACGACAAGGTCGGCTCGCTGGAGCCGGGCAAGGACGCGGACCTGGTGGTCCTGGACGCGGCCTTCGACCTCAAGGGCGTCATGCGCAAGGGCGAATGGGTGGTTGAACCCTTTTAGCCCCCAACCCGGGTGATTTCAGAACCCGTTCAGTCTTCACGGAACACAAGGCGGTTGGCCCTCACCTCTGGGCCAACCGCTTTCTGTTTGGCATGATCAGAATCCAGGAGAGGCGAACGGCAAGCGCGTTCGGACAGGCACTTCGGGGGTGGTACGCGTGATCCTCACCGTCACGCTGAACGCGGCCCTCGACCTCACCTACAAGGTCCCCGCCCTCGTCCCGCACACCTCCCACCGCGTCACCGAGGTCACCGAACGGCCGGGCGGCAAGGGCCTGAACGTCGCCCGCGTGCTCACCGCCCTCGGCCACGACGTGACGGTCACCGGCTTCGCGGGCGGCGACACCGGCCGCCTCCTGCGCGAGCGCCTCGCCGCCGAACCCCGCCTCACGGACGCGCTCGCCCCGGTCGCGGGCGCCACCCGCCGCACCCTCGCCGTCGTCGACTCGGCGACCGGCGACACCACCCAGCTCAACGAACCGGGTCCGACGGTCACCCCCGCCGAATGGGCCGCCTTCCTCGTCTCCTACGAGGAGTTGATGCACCGCGGGAACCTGTCCGCGGTCGCCCTCTGCGGCAGCCTGCCCCCCGGCGTCCCCGTCGGCGCGTACGCCCTTCTCGTACGTTCCGCACGGGCCGCCCGCGTCCCCGTCCTGCTCGACACCAGCGGGGAGCCGCTGCGCCGCGGCGTCGCCGCCCGCCCCGACATCGTCAAGCCCAACGCCGACGAACTCGCCGAGCTGACCGGCTCCCACGAGCCGGCCCAGGCCACCCGCGACGCCCGCCGCAGGGGCGCCCACGCCGTCGTCGCCTCGCTCGGCGCCGAAGGACTCCTCGCGGTCACCCCGGACGGCGGCTGGCGCGCCCGGCCCCCGAAGCGGGTCCGCGGCAACCCGACCGGCGCCGGCGACTCGGCGGTCGCGGGCCTCCTCTCCGGACTGGCCGAACACCTCCCGTGGCCGGAGCGCCTGGCCCGCGCCGTGGCCCTGTCGGCGGCGACGGTCGTGGCGCCGGTGGCGGGCGAGTTCGACCCCTCGACGTACGAAGAACTGCTGCCTCGTGTCGAGGTGACAGGACAGGTCACCGCGGCCTGAACCTCCGCACCGCCTAGAGCAATTGGGGAGTACCGTGCCACTGGTCAGCACCGGCGAACTCGTCGGGGAGGCCCGCGCCGCGGGTCACGGCGTCGCCGCGTTCAACGTCATCACCCTGGAGCACGCGGAGGCGGTCGCGCTCGGCGCCGAGCGGGCCGGGGCCCCCGCGATCCTGCAGATCTCCGAGAACGCCGTGAAGTTCCACGGCGGCCGCCTGTCCGCGATAGCGGCGGCGACGGCGGCGGTGGCCCGCGCGTCCACGGCCCGCCTCTCCCTCCACCTGGACCACGTGACGGACGTCGAACTGCTGCGGGCCGCGCACCCGGAGGGCTGCAGTTCCGTCATGTTCGACGCGTCGAAGCTGTCGTACGGCGAGAACGTGAAGGCGACGGCCGACGCGGTCCGCTGGGGGCACGAGCGCGGCATCTGGGTCGAGGCGGAGCTCGGCGAGGTGGGCGGCAAGGAGGGCGAGGCACCGCTGGACGCGCACGCGCCGGGGGTGCGCACGAATCCGGCGGAGGCGGCCGCGTACGTCGCGGAGACGGGCGTCGACGCCCTCGCGGTGGCCGTCGGCTCCTCGCACGCGATGACGGAGCGCACGGCGGCCCTTGACCACGAGTTGATCGCCTCCCTCGCGGCGACCGTGCCCGTGCCTCTCGTGCTGCACGGCTCAAGTGGCGTACCGGATACGGAGATCCGGCGGGCCATCGCCTCCGGCATGCTGAAGATCAACGTCGGCACGGCCCTCAACACGGCATTCACGGGCGAAGTTCGCGCGTACCTCCACACCCATGAGACGGGTGTCGACCCCCGGAAATACCTCGTCCCGGCTCGCGAGGCGATGGCCGGGACGGTGGCGGGCTTCCTGGGGCTGCTGAAGCAGCCCCAGGAGCGCTGAAAGGCAGGCTCTGACGGCTAGTTGCCGCTGCCCGCCTCCTTGAGCCACATCTGGTCGATGTTCGCCCCGGACGTCCCGCACAGGTCGCTCTGGGCACAGGAGAGCGTCACCGTGTTGGTGCCCTTGGTGAGCTGGACCAGCGCCCAAGTGTGCGTCCAGCCCTTCTCCCAGTCGCCTTCGTCCGCGTGGGAGAAGTTCTCCATGTTCAGGGGGCGGGTCTGCTTGTTGCCGTTGACGAGGATCGTGGCGTTGGAGTCCTTGCCGGGCACGCCGTAGTTCACCCACAGCCTGTAGGCACCGGCCTTGGGGATGCCGTTGACCGTCCACGTCACCTGGGCGCCGACCTTGTCGAAGCCGGCCACGTAGACCCCGCCGGACGCCTTGGCGCCCTCGACGTCGGACGCCGTGGTCGTGCCGCCCTCCAGCTTCAGGGCCTTCGCGTCCGTCTTGGGCAGCTCGGCCGCCGGCTTCTCGGGCTTCTTGCTCGGCTTCTCGCTGGGCTTGACGGACTCGGCCTGCGTCGGCTTGCCGCCCGCCTCGCTGTCGCCGCCCTTGTCGTCACCGCCACGGCCGAAGATCATCGCGGCGCCGATGCCGATGGCGACGACGGCCACCACGGCGATGGCGGCGATCAGCAGTCCCTTCGTGTTGGGGCCACGCCCGCGCCCGCCGCCGTTGCCCGACTGCATGTGCTGCGTGACGGGGGCGCCGCCGGGCTGCGCCTCGGGGGCGGTGTAGTGGGCGTTCGGCCGGCCGTAGGCGGCCTGCTGGGCCTGCTGCGGCACCTGCTGGCCGTACGCCTGCTGGCCGCCGTAGGTCTGCTGCCCGTAGGTGGGGCGCCGGTCACCGACCGCTCTGACCTGGTTGTACGAGGACCGGGGACCCGGGTACCCGTAGCCGCCACCGCCGCTGGGCGGGGTCGCCCCGGCCGCCTGTCCGTCCTCGTACAGGTAGCCGAACGGATCGTCGTCGCCCTGCGGCGCGCTCGGCGTGTTCTCGCCGTTATTGCCGGGCGTCATTCCCAGGTCACTCCCTCACATCGCTGACGCGGGGAGCCTACCCGGTCCCAGTGGGCCAAAGGAGTGGCCTTGACCTCATCAGGCCCGCTACCCGGCCCGTCGGTGCTGCTTGGCACGCGACCGTTTCTCCACGTACATCCGCTGGTCAGCGGAGTGCAACACTTCGTCAGCCGACATCCCGCAGTGCGCCCAGCCGATGCCGAAACTGGCCCCTACACGGACCGCCCTCCCGTCGACCCGGATCGGCGGGATGATCGCGTTCCGCAGCCGGACGGCGAGGTCCTGGGCGTCGGCGCGGCCGAGGCCGTCGGCGAGCACGACGAACTCGTCGCCGCCGAGCCGCGCCACCGTGTCACCGTCCCGCACCCCGCTCGTGAGCCTTCGCGCGACCTCGATGAGGACGGCGTCACCGGTGTGGTGCCCGAACCGGTCATTGATCGACTTGAAGCCGTCGAGGTCGCAGAAGAGGACGGCAAGACCCTTCGCGCCGTCGTCCACATCGCCGTCGCCGCCCTGCGGGGCGACGGTGTGGACGTGCGGGTCGAAGCCCTCGTCCCGCTGGTGGGAGGCGTGCCCGAAGTCGAAGCCGTGTTCGTACGCGGCGTCGAGGGAGTCCACGGCGCTGGGCTGGCCCGCGTGCGGCCTGCGGCAGAGGCGGGAGCTGAGCCGGGCCCGCAGTTCGGCGGAGTTCGGCAGTCCGGTCAGCGAGTCGTGGCTGGCCCGGTGGGCGAGCTGCAGCTCGCGGCGCTTGCGCTCCTCGATGTCCTCGACGTGCGTGAGCAGGAAGCGGGGCCCGTCGGCGGCGTCGGCGACCACGGAGTTGCGCAGGCTCACCCACACATACGTCCCGTCGCGCCGTGCGAGCCGCAGCTCGGCGCGGCCGCCCTCGGCGGACGTGCGCAGGAGCGTCCCGATGTCCTCGGGGTGCACGAGATCCGAGAACGAGTAGCGCCGCATGGCGGAGGCGGGGCGGCCGAGGAGACGACAGAGCGCGTCATTCGTCCTGAGGATCCGGCCGTGCTGGTCGCCGCCCATCTCGGCGATGGCCATGCCGGAGGGCGCGTACTCGAAGGCCTGCCGGAAGCTCTCCTCGCTGGCCCGCAGCGCCTGCTGCTCCCGCTCCAGGCGGACCAGGGCGCGCTGCATGTTGGCCCTGAGCCGGGCGTTGCTGATCGCGATGGCGGCCTGGAACGCGTACATCTGCAGGGCTTCGCGGCCCCAGGCGCCGGGCCTGCGGCCGTTGCGGGGCCGGTCCACGGAGATCACGCCGAGCAGCTCGCCACCGGCCGCCCCCGTCGCGTACATGGGGGCGAAGAGACGGTCGGAGGGGTGCCACTCGTCCTCGAAGCGGGGCTCGGGCCCTTCCGTGTACCACTGCGGGACGTCGTCGTCGTCGAGGACCCAGCCCTCGGTGTACGAGATGAAGCGCAGCGCGCCCCAGGCCTCGCCCATGGCGAGGCGGCGCTCCCAGGCGTCACGGGAGCCGACACGTCCGGTGATGAGGGCCTCGGCGGAAGAGTTTCCCGCGAAGGCGGCGACGACGAGGTCGCCGTCCGGGCGCACGAGATTGACACACGCCAGTTCATAGCCAAGGCCGTTGACGACGCCGTCGGCGACGGTCTGCAGCGTGTCCGCCAGGCTCCGGGCCGTGTTCAGCTCCGCTACCACCTGGTGCAGCTGCCGCAGGGTCGCAAGACGGACGTACGGCTCCGACTCGGTCTCCATGCTCGTTCTCCCCGAGACCTCGACAGCAACTCCAGGATGCGCAGCGCCCGCAGTGTTCTTCGGTGTGGACCTCTGTTGGCGGTGGTCTTCCGTGACCTCGACCTTGTGCCTTTGTGCCCTCAGTGTCTTTCACTGTCTTCCAGTGTCCGATTGCCACCGTCACTGAATCACAGCGAGCTGCTCACTCGGTACACAGGGTCAACAAAATATGGGTCCTGTGACTCAAGTCACAGGTGAGAAGCCGCCGTTGGTCCAGTCCCTTGGACTAGTCCACTGCATCCCGCGGCACTGCGTGCCACCCTTTGCCGAGCGCGGGCGGGGCGGCTCGGCCATCGGTCCTAGGACCGGTCTGGGACCGGAGCCCGATGTTTCGGGCAGGGCGCACGGGCTAGCTTCGATCTCGTGGCTCACGTACTGAAGACTCTCCCGGCCCCGCCCGCCCCACGCCTTCCGTCACCGGATGGGCATGCTGATGGGGTGAGCAACGACGAGTTCCGCGCGGCGATGTCCCGGCTGGCCGCGGGCGTGGTCCTGGTGACGGCGCGCGAGCCCGGCCTGGACCCGGACGATCCGGCCGCGCCGGTGGGCGAGGACGTGGGCATGACCGCCACGGCCTTCCTCTCCGTCTCCCTCGACCCGCCCCTGGTCATGGTGAGCCTGCGCGAGGGCTCCCGCATGGACGACCTGCTCGCCGAGCAGCCGCTGTGGGGGGTGTCGGTCCTCGCGGAGAGCCAGCGGCACATCGCGGGCCGCTTCGCGATGAAGGGCCGGATCAGCGACCGGCTGCTCTTCGAGGACATCCCCTACGTACGGGGTGCGGCGTCGGACGCCCCACTCGTCGGTGGCGCGCTGTCGACGCTGGAGTGCCGTACGGAGCAGACGGTGACCGCGGGCGACCACACGCTGGTGATCGGCCGCGTCCTGACGGCGTCGCTCCCCAGTGGGGAGGGCGGCCCCTTGCTGTACTTCCGCGGCCGCTACCGCCAGCTGGGCTAGCGTCCTGTCAGGGGGCGCCCCTGAGGGGCACGGGTGCGCCCCTGAGAGGCGCGGGCGTCAGCCCCAGCCCTGCCCCGAGCGCCCCCGCTTGGTCTCACTGCGCTGCTTCTTGTTGCGCAGGCGCCGTTCGTTGATCCCGCGAGGAATCTTCGTGGCGCGGCGCGGCTTGGGCGGCGGGGCGGTGGCCTCCGCGAGCAGGGACGCGAGCCGCGTGGCGGCCATCTCCCTGTTCCGCCACTGGGAGCGGTGCTCGCTCGCCCGTACGCTGACGACGCCATCGACGAGCCGGGACGCGAGCCGCTCCAGGGCGCGCTGCTTCCACACGTCGGGGAACGCGTCGGTGTTCGCGAGGTCGAACCGCAGCTCGACCTGCGAGTCGCTGGTGTTGACGTGCTGCCCGCCCGGCCCCGACGACCGCGAGAAACGCCACATGAGCTCCGCCTCGGGCAGGGAGACGGAGCCACGGATGACATAGGGACCGGACATGCCTCCATGGTCCCGCGCCTGACAAGCCCACGTCACGCGCTTTTCCCGCTGTCGTGTTTCCCGCTGTCGTGCGTGCCCCCGACAGAGGTACGTAAAGAAAGTAAAGCCAAGCGGAACCTTGGGGACCCCGGTCGACGTTGGTACCAGTGAAGTAGCTTCGTCCCCAGTACGAAGCACATACGCACTGTGCGTACGTAACGAGGGAAGGGACTCCCAACAATGGCAGTAAGCCTGTCCAAGGGTGGCAACGTCTCGCTCACCAAGGAGGCTCCGGGCCTGACCGCCGTCACCGTGGGCCTCGGCTGGGACGTCCGCACCACCACTGGCACCGACTTCGACCTGGACGCCTCCGCGATCGCGGTGAACCCCCAGGGCAAGGTCTTCTCGGACCAGCACTTCGTCTTCTTCAACAACAAGGCGACGCCGGACCAGACCATCGTCCACACCGGTGACAACGTCACGGGTGAGGGCGAGGGCGACGACGAGCAGATCAACGTGAACCTCGCGGGTCTGCCGGCCGACATCGAGAAGATCGTCTTCCCGGTCTCGATCTACGACGCCGAGAACCGCTCGCAGAACTTCGGCCAGGTACGGAACGCCTTCATCCGCATCCTCAACCAGGCCGGCGGTGCGGAGATCGCGCGCTACGACCTCTCCGAGGACGCCGCCACCGAGACCGCCATGGTCTTCGGCGAGCTGTACCGCAACGGCGCGGAGTGGAAGTTCCGCGCCGTCGGCCAGGGCTACGCCTCGGGCCTGGTCGGCATCGCGCAGGACTTCGGCGTGAACGTCTGACGTGACTGTCTGACGCGACCGTCCGACCGGCTGACGCCGATCGACACGGAGGGCCCCGGCGACAACACCGCCGGGGCCCTCCGGCGTCCACCCACGGCGCACCGCTCTGCCCTACGGCGTGCACCCACGACACGCCCCGCTGCCCTACCCTCTCCGCCATGATCGCCGAACTGCAATGCGTGGTCCTGGACTGCCCCGACCCCCCGGCCCTGGCGGAGTTCTACCGCACGCTCCTGGGCGGCACGGTGAACCACCCGGACCCCCGCTGGTCCACCAGCCCCGACTGGACGACCCTGCACACCCCCACGGGCCAGGTCCTCACCTTCCAACGAGCCCGCGACCACGTCCCACCACGCTGGCAGGACCCCACGTCCCCGCAACAGTTCCACCTGGACCTCCAGGTCCCGGACCTGGACGCGGCCCGCCCCCAGGTCCTGGCAGCAGGCGCAACGCTCCTGGACGAGGAGACCGGCGGCACGAGCTGGCACGTCTACGCGGACCCGGCGGGGCATCCGTTCTGCTTGGTCCGCCACTGAGCCGGGTCGCGTCCGGTCCCCTGGTCCCTCAGGACGGCTTGAATTGCTCATGCGGTACGGCCCGTTCCCACACCGCTTCGAAGGCCGCCGAGCACAGCCGCGCGACGGCCGGGTCAGTGGTCCGCTCCTCGTCCCCTTCCGGCGAGAGTTCTCCCTCTCCGGTGAAATGAAGGAACACGACGAGACGGCCGTCGAACAGCCAGAAGTCGTTCCCGGGGAGAGCGACATCCGATGCCCGACGTCGCGGCAACCACCGCACCTGCTCTCCCGCCGCGACGTTTCCGGCCGTCACATGGTGCTCGAAACGGATGTAGTCCGTGACCGGCTCGGAAACGATCCGTGCGCGGCGCACCACGACTCCGCGTCCGGTGGTCTCCCGCATCAGCGCAAGCCAGGCACTGGTCTCTTGGTCCAGGTACCGGGAGGTCTCACGTGCGCCGTCCCGCCATGAGATGTACTCCGGGTCGGACTGCATGTAGCCGTCCCGCATCTCCAGGTGTACGGCAGACCGCTCGGCCAGTCGGAACAGCTCAACGAACGTGGGTTCCTCCGCCACCGTTCACCTCCGGGAAAGACTGCAGATCGAGGTCGAGGCGGAACGTCCTTCTCGCGGCATCGGCGGTGTACAGCGACGGAGCCCGGGCCCTGATTCAGGCCGAGCTGCGGGCGGTCTCATGGGGGCGCCGGGACTTCTGCCACTGCATGAGGCATCCACACCGTTCACAGCTCACTCGCGACGCGGTGAAGCAGTCGCCGGGATTCACGTTCACTCAATGACGCACGCTCCGCGACGTCGAGCAGGTTTCCGAACCTATTGAGTTGGACCTCGTCGATAATGGAGACGCCTCCCACGGGGCTGTCCAAGTGGACAGTGTCCAGCTGCGGAACCACGCCCCCTGCGTACAGCAGCGACTGATCCACCTCGATGAAGTCCTCGCACGTGAACGGGATGACCCGGAGCTTCACCGTCGGCCAGTGTGATACCTCTGCCAGGTAGTCCAGTTGCCCCTTGGCGACCTTGCGGCCTCCGAACCGCATACGCAGTGCGGCCTCGTGGATAAGCGCCACAAACGAAGGGGGCGCCTCGCGCTCGAAGATGCTCCGGCGCTTGAGCCGGAAATCTACGCGTCCGTCCACCTCGTCGTCGGGAAGCACAGAGGCTCGGCTGGTGTGGATCGCCCGGACGTATTCCTCGGTCTGGAAGATGCCCGGCATGGTCACGATCTGAACGCTGCGCAGGTACGACGCGTGGTGCTCCAGCTCCGCGATGTCCAGGAACCCGGGCCCGAGTACCTCGCGATAGTCCTCCCACCAACCCTTGACCCGCTCCTCAGCCATGGCGCAAAGGGCGTCGACCAGCCTCTTGTCGGAGGCCGAGTAGATTTCCGCCAGTCGCCTCACCCGCTCCGCGCTGACACCCCAGCGTCCTGCTTCGATATGGCTGATCTGCGCCTGGTTACCGCCGAGCCGCGCGCCCGCCTCACGCGCGGCCATCCCTGCCGCTTCGCGGAGCTTGCGCAACTCGGCGCCCAGTCGCGCCTGGCGCACGGTGGGTCTGCTCCTCGGTGGCATCCGTCCCCCTCCTTGTCGAGCGGGCCAAGTCTGCCGCGTACCCGCGTGCCCGTGCGACCGGCCCACTCACACGAGTGAAAGTGACGGCACATCCATGTGCCGTCACATACATGTGCCCTAGGGTCACCGACGGCTAGGCACACGCACGCCAGTGATCCCGCAGAGCAGGAGTCAACAGGCATGGAACCCCCACCCGACACCCCGCAGACGTACCACCTCACCACCCCCAACAGCCCCCTCTCCCCCAAGATCTGCCGGGACACAGTCGCCCTCCTTCTCTCCCTCACCGGCAGGGGCGAGCTCGTCGACACCGCCCGCACCCTCGTCTCCGAAGTCGTCACCAACGCCGTCATGCACACCAAGTCCCCGACCATCGGCATGGAAGCGGTCGTCCTGGTGGACGGCGGGGTACGGGTCGCCGTGTACGACGACTGCCGCGCCGAACCTCTCGCCGCCTTCGACGTGTCGAGGGACCGCGAGCACGGGCGCGGGCTGTTTCTCGTTCAGGCGCTCGCCCACGAGTGGGGCACGGCCCCTGCGCCGCGCCGGTTCCGCACGGGCGGCAAGCACGTGTGGTTCGAGTTGCGGCGGCAGGAGCCGGAAAGCGAGATGTACAGGTCCGCGACTATTATGGATACTTGAATAGTCCGACGGACCGAAGAGAGGGGACCCGTGGCCGTATCGAATGCCGCCTGGACCCGTGCCGCGCTGCCCCTCTGTCTGCTCGGGGTTCTCGATGGTGAGGAGAAGAGTTACGGATACGCCCTGCTCAGTCGGCTCGGTGAGGTCGGGCTCGGTGGGGTCAAGGCCGCGACTCTCTACCCCGCCCTCGCGCGGCTCGAAGAAGAAGGGGCCGTCGAGGTCGAGTGGGGCGCGGGGGACGGCGGGCCCGGGCGGAAGTACTACCGGATCACTGAGGAGGGGCGGGCGAGGCTGCGGCGTGACCAGGCCGCCTGGGGGGCGTTCTCCCGGACCGTCGACTCGCTCCTCCCGGCGCAGGAGAAGGGGGACGAGGAATGAGCAAGTCGACCGCGCCCGAGGTCAGTTGGGAGCGCGAAGAGGACGAGAAGTGGGCCGCTACCGTCCACGTGCGGCTCGCACTCGACGAGGACGTGCCCGTCGGGTTCGCCGAGGAGATACTCGCCGAGGCCCATCAGCTGGTGGAGGAGGCCGGGCAACCCGCCCTCGACGTGTTCGGGGACCCCACCGCGTACGCCCGTACCGTCGCCGCCGAACGCGTCAGCGAGCGCTACCGGGCCCAGATCGACACGCGCGGCATGCTTCCCGCCGAGCGCATCACCGCCTCCGTCGGATCGCTCGGGTTCCTCTGGGCCGCCGTCTTCGGCCTGTTCTGGATCCAGGACGGGCTGTGGGCCGGCGTCGACCGGTCCTCGGTCGCCGCGTACGCGGGAATCGTCCTGGCCGCGACGCTCGGGTGCGTCGCCTTCACCGCCCGCGCCGCCGGGCGCCTCCGCGGCATGTGGATCTTCCTCGCCGGAGCCGCCGCCGCCCTCGTGGCCGGCATCGCCTGCGCCACGGCCCTGCCCGACGAAGAGCTGTTCCGCGTACCCGCCCCGGTGCTCATGCTGTTCGGCGCCGCGTGGGCCGTCGGCGCCTATCTGCTCCCCGACGACCCCATCAACCGCTGGTTCACGCCGGCCCGCCCGGACGGCGGCCCCGACGACCAGCAGTGGCTGGCCCGGCTGGAGGGTCTCTTGCGCGGCCGGCACGGCATGACGGCCGGTGAAGCCCGCGGGCACGTACGGGAAGCGCGGCAGCATCTCGCCGCCGCCCCGCAGGACGGGCACGCCGAGGACGTCTTCGGCGACGTGGAGATCTACGCCCTGCGCCTCTCCGAAGGCCCGCGCAGGGCCCAGCGCATCACGCGGCAGAAGCTCTACGGCGCCCTGGCCTCGTCGCTGCTCTTCGGAGTACTCACCGTCGACATGCTGCTCGACCCGCAGGAGCGGTCCTCCGGGTGGGTCGCCTGCTTCGTGGGCGCGTTCGGCTGCGCGGCGTGGGGCGCGGTCAGCGAGTGGCGCACCCTTCGCAAGCAGCGGGCGCAGCAGCAGGGGGAGGAGCGGGCGTGACGACCGGGCCCGACTCTTCAGCGTGAGTCTCTGGGCGGGGGTCGACTCTTCGGCGTGAGTCTCTGGGCAGGGGCCGGGGCCGGCGGGATGCTGAGGGAGCCGTGCTCGGCCCGACCGGGGAGGAACCCGCTGTGAAGGCCATCGTGCAGGACGTCTACGGCTCCACGGACACGCTGGAGCTGCGGGACGTCGACCGCCCCGAACCCGCCCCCGACGAGGTGCTGGTACGCGTGTACGCCGCCGGGGTCGGCCCGGACGTCCGGCACCTGATGACGGGCCTTCCCCTCCTGGTCCGGCTCGGCTTCGGGCTCCGCAGGCCCGCGCATCCCGTCCGGGGCTGGGACGGCGCCGGGCGGGTCGAGGCGGTCGGCGCGAACGTGACCGGGCTGCGGCGCGGCGACGCCGTCTACGGGCATTTCGACGGCTCCTTCGCCGAGTACGCGCGCGCCAGGCCCGCCCGCATCGCCCCCAAGCCCGAGACCCTCACCTTCGAGCAGGCCGCCGCCCTCCCGGTCTCCGGCGTCACCGCCCTACGGGCCCTGCGCAGCAAGGCGGTTGTGCGGAAGGGGCAGAAAGTCCTGGTCATCGGTGCTTCCGGCGGAGTGGGCAGCCTGGCCGTCCAGCTCGCCGCCGCCCACGGCGCGCACGTCGTCGGCGTCTGCGGAACCGGCGCGGCCGCCTTCGTCCGCTCCCTTGGCGCCGACGACGTCGTCGACTACACGCACACGGAGATCACCGACAGCGCCCGCCGCTACGACATCGTCCTCGACGCCGCCGGCAACCGCCCCCTCCCCCTGCTGCGCCGCGCCCTCACCCCGGACGGCACCCTCGTCCACATCGGCGGCGAGGGCGGCAGCCGCTGGGTCGGCGACATCGGCACCCAGGTCAGGATGGCGCTGCTGACCCGGTTCGCCCGCCAGAACCTGCTCGGGCTCCTGGCGGCCGTGCGGCGGGAGGACCTGTTGACCCTCAACAGCCTGGTCGAGAAGGGTGACGTCACGCCGGTCGTCGACAGCACGTATCCCCTGGCGGAGGCCCCGGCCGCCGTACGACACCTGGAGAAGGGCCATCCACGGGGCAAGGTCGTCCTGGTCGTGACGCCGTAGCCTGCCCCGCATGATCCTCGAACCGCTCACCGCCGTCGACGGCGCCCTGCCCGGTCACGTCCTCACCGAGGTGACCGCGCTGTACGCGTCGAACCGTGAGTTCTTCGCGCTCAGCGGCGACTTCCCCGACCCGGACGACATCCGCGTCGAGCAGGTCGCGAAGGCCCTCGCGGACGAGCTCGCCCTGCCGGGCGCCGACGTGCTCCTCGCCCGCTCACGCGGACGGCTCGTGGGCATCGCGCTCACCCTCGACCAGCACCCCGACCCGACGGACCCGGACCCGTGGATCGGCCTGCTGATGGTCGACGCGGGCGTGCAACGCACGGGCTTGGGGAGGGAATTGGTGGCGCTCGTCGAGGAGCGGTTCCGCAGCGCCGGCCGCGACGCCGCGCGTCTCGCGGTCCTGGAGAACAATCCGAAGGCGCTGCGCTTCTGGACGGCGCTCGGCTACCTCGTCATCGGCCACCGCGAGGACCGCGCCCGCCACCGCCCGTGCGCGGTCCTGCGCAAGCGGCTCTGAACGGCCCGGACACCCTGACCGGTCCTCACTCCGGACACCCTGACCGGGCCTCAGTCCGACACCCTGACCGGGCCTCAGGGGCGGTCGGGCTTTCCGTCGCCGTACAGCCAGTCCCCCCAGATCCGGCTGACCTTCTCCCGCGCCTCGTCGCCGCCCGCGTGCTTCTCGACGTACTCCGTGAAGTCCTTGGTGTCCGCGTTCTTGTGCCGGTACGTCTTCGCCCAGCCCTGCACGATGTCGTAGAACGCGTCGTCGCCGACCGCCTGGCGGATCTTGTGGATGACCATGGCGCCGCGCTCGTAGACGGGCGGGTCGGAGATGGTCGCGGCGTCCGTGGGCTTGGCGGGCGGGAAGTCCCAGATCGCTTCGTTGTCCTCCTCGTCCTCGTAGTAGTCGCCTTCGTAGAGCGCGTCGAAGATGTCCTGCGCGCTGTCCCCGTCGTTGTCCTCCTGGTAGAGCCACTCCGCGTACGTCGCGAAGCCCTCGTTGAGCCACATGTCCTGCCACGACTTGGGCGTGACGGAGTTGCCGAACCACTGGTGGGCCAGCTCGTGGACGAGGAGTCCGGTCTCGGGGGCGCCGGGGAAGACGGGCCGGGTCTGGGTCTCCAGGGCGTAGCCCGCGTCGTCCTCGCGGTCGACGATGGCACCGGCCGAGGAGAAGGGGTAGGGCCCGAAGTTGTACTCCGCCCACTCGACGACGTCCGGGATCTTCGCGAGGACCTTCTCGCTCGCCTTGGCCTGCGAGGGGTCGACGGCCGTGATGACCGTCAGGCCGTCCTCGGTCGACGACGTCTCCATCTCGTACTTGCCGACGGCCACGGTCGCCAAGTAGCTCGCCATCGGTTCGGCGCTGTGCCAGGCGAAGGTGGTCCGGCCGTTCCTCGTCGACTCACGGGTCAACTCCCCGTTGGAGACGGCCTTCAGGCCCTTGGGAACGGTGATCTCTATGTCGTACGAGGCCTTGTCGCTCGGGTGGTGGTTGCCGGGGAACCACGCCATGGAGCCGGCCGGCTCGCCGAGCGCGAGCGTGCCGTCGTCCGTCTTGAGCCAGCCCTCCTCCGCGCCGTCCTTGTCGGTGATGGTCTCCGGGGCGCCGGAGTAGCGGACCGTCGCGCGGAACGTCTCGCCCCGGTCGAGGTCGTCGGCCGGGCGGACCCTCAGCTCCTGGCCTGCGCGCTGGAAGCGGGCGGCCTTGCCCTCGACGGTGATGTCGGAGACGTCGAGGCCCTTCAGGTCGAGGTTGAAGGAGCTCAGGTTCTTGGTGGCGCGGGCAGTGATCTCGGCGGTCCCTGTGAGGTGCCCGGAGCCGGGGTCGTAGCCGAGGGTCAGGCCGTAGTGCGCCACGTCGTAGCCGCCGTTGCCCAGCTTGGGGAAGTACGGGTCGCGCACGCCGTCGGCGCCCGGCGTGCCGTCGACGCCCACGCCGCTGCAGGCACTGACGGTCGCGAGCAGGGCGAGGGAACAGGTGACGGTGGCGGCTCGGACGGCCGGAGATCGCAGGTCCACGCCGGTGATCTTATGCGGCAATTGTTCGGGACGGGATCGATATGGGGCCCGGCGGCCGGGCCCGCGTGGCGCCGGGCGACGGCCGGAGTGCCCGTTCAGAGCACCGCGATCCCCAACGGCCGCTCGCCCGCCGGGAGTCGGCGCACCGACCCGTCCTCCGTGTCGACGACGGAGATCCCGTTCCAGTGGCCGTCGCGGGTGAAGCCGCCCGTGACGTACGCGGTACGGCCGTCCTCCGACACGGCGACGTCCTCGTGCGGGCCGTCCAGCGGAACCACCCGCTCCGCCCCGTCCTTCGTCCGCACGGTCAGCGAGGGCCCTTCGTCGGCGTCCGGGTCGATGGGCCCGGTGCCGACCGCGAAGAGCGTGCCGTCGTCGGTGACCGTCACGCCGTGCTGGTGTGTGTCGGCGGTCATCTTCTCCACCTCGTACTCGCCGGTGCGCGGATCGAGTACGACGAGCTTCTCGCCCTCGAAGGGCAGCAGAAGCCGTCCGTCGGAGGGCCGCACGGCCGTGTAGTGCGGCTTCAGCCAGGAACCGAGACCGCCCTCCGTCCCGTAGGGGGCGACTTCCATGCGGCGCGGCTTCAGCGAGTCGGCGCGTACGGCGGTCACGTCGAAGGAATCGTGGCCGGTGGCGTAGACCTCCCTGCCGTCCTTCGACACGTCGACGTCGAAGGGCCGCCGCCCGACGGGAACGGTGTCGGTCACCTCACGCGCACGCGTGTCGACCACCTCCAACACCCCGTCCTGGCCAGGCACATTGACGCCCACGTACACGTGCTCGCCGTCCGGCGCGAGGGCGATGCCCATGCCGCCGCCCCGGTACTCACCCGTCGTCACCGGACCGGTCTCCGTCTCGTACGGGATGCGGTCGACGCGCTCCCGCTTCTCCGTGTCGACGACGGCGACGCCCTCGGCGGTGGCCACCCAGGCGCGTCCGTCGTCCCCCACGGTGAGCCCGTAGGGGGCCGTGCCGACCTTCACCGATGCGATCGGGCCCTTCTCCGGGTCGACGAATGTGACGGTGTCGGAGCCGAAGTCGGCGACCAGGAGGGTGCCTTCGGGAGTCTCGGTGCGGGCAGGGAGGGGGGCGGTTGGGGCGGCGGTCGAGGTGGCGGTCGGGGTGGCGGTACGGCGGGCGGGCTCCCGGTCGGACGAGGCGGAGCCGTCCGCCTCCGAGGCGCACCCGGCCAGCAGGGCGGCGGTCAAAAGGGCCGCGGACAACAGCGCCGTAGGCGCCCTACCGGTACCGGCGGCCACGGCACGCCGAGGCCCCCTCCTGCCCGCCCTTCCGCTCCACCTCCTGCCCGCCCTTCCGCTCCACCTCCTGCCCGCCCTTCCGCTCCACCTCCTGCCCGCCCTTCCGCTCCACCTCCGGGTCGCCCTTCCGCTCCACCTCCGGGTCGCCCTTCCGCTCCACCTCCGGGTCGCCCTTCCGCTCCACCTCCGGGTCGGCCTCACGACGCGGCCCTCCGCAGCAGCTCCGCGATCTCCGTGAAGCCGCGCCGCTCCGCGTGCGCGAGCGGGGTGACGCCGTCCCGGTCGGCGAGGTCCGGCGTCGCGCCCGCGGCGAGCAGCAGCTCCACGACCTCCTGGTGCGCGCGGCCCCCGGCACCGAGGATCACGGCCTCCAGCAGGGCGGTCCAGCCGAGGTCGTTGACATGGTCGACGTCGATGTCCGTGACGCGCAGGACCTCCCGTACGTAGGGGACATGACCGCGCTCCGAGGCGGGGATCACGGAGATCCCGCCGAAGCGGTTGCGCAGCTTCAGATCGGGCCCCGCGGGCAGCAGGACGCGCAGCATGGCGACGCTGCCCGTCACGCCGGTGACCAGCCAGGGGCTGTCGGAGCGGTGGTCCTGCGCGTCGACGTCGGCGCCCGCGGCGACCAGCACGCGGGCGGTCTCGACGTGATCGCCGAGGGCCGCGAGCAGCAGCGGTGAGCGCAGCTCGGTGTCGCGGGCCTCGACGCGGGCTCCGGCGTCGAGGGCGGCGGCCGCCTCCGCGGCGTCCCCGGCCCGCGCGGCGTCGAGCAGCCGCTGGTCGGCAGCGGTGGTGTTCATGCCGTATCTCCTCGTCGTACGGGCCCCCGCGCGGACGGGCGCGGGGACCGGGAACAGCCGCGGCACGCGCGGCGCCATGCGGTTCAGCGTGCTCAGCGTGCTCAGCGGTTTTTCTTGGGGGGGGTGGGTTCAGCGGCCGAGCGTCGCCACGCCCGCCTTGGCGAACTTCTCGTCCAGGTCGCCGCTCGGGGCGCCCGCGACACCGATGCCCGCGACGGGCGCACCCTTGGCCGTGACCGGCGCACCGCCCGCGAGGAACAGGGTGCCGGGGATGTCCTTCAGGTTCGGGGCCTGCTCCAGGCGCTTGGTCAGCTCGGAGGTGGGCGCGTTCCAGGAGACGGCGGTGTACGCCTTCTTCACGGCGGACTCGGGGGACTGCGGGCCCGCGCCGTCGCCGCGCAGCTCGACGATGGTGTTGCCGTTGCGGTCGACGACGGCGACGGAGACGCGCTGGTTCTCCTTCTTCGCGGCGTCGAGGGTGGCCTGGGCGGCCTTGGTTGCGGCGGCGACGGTCAGGTGTGTCGACTGCGTGAGGTTCTTGTTGCCCGCGTCGGCGGTGACGGCGGCCTTCGAGGCGGCGTCCGGCGTGCCGGCGGTGGCGGAGACGGCACCGAAGGTACCGGCGCCGAGGACGGCGGCGGTGGCGGCGACGGTGAGGACGCGGGTGCGGCGGGAGAGCTTCTGCATCGGGGGCTCCTAGGGGTGAGGAGAGGTGAGGTGAGGGTGAGGGGGATCTCGTGTTCCTGTCCCTCTGCCATCAATCCTCCGGCCGCGTCCGGGCCCGGCCCCTCCACGTACCGGCTCGCTGCCGCGCGCGACTCGGCCGACACCAGGGTCAACCGATCGGTTGACCCTCCCGTGGCCCCACCGGGTCACAATGAGGGTGTTTGCCCAGTTCAGAGGCGGCAGCAGAGACGGCAGTACGAAAGGGAGGCGCCCCAGTGGCAGAGCACAGGCAGGGCCCCGCCCCCCGAACGCCGGACGCCGAACCCCGAACGCCGGACCCCGATCCCCGGACGCCGGACCCCGCCCCCCGGACGCCGAACCCCGAACCTCGGACGCCGGACCCCGACGCCCGGACGCCGGACCCCGATCCCCGGACGCCGGACCCGGACGCCCGCTGGCTCGCGGCCGTCATGCACACGGCGTTCTTCCTGCTCCTGGGTTCCTCGCTGACCCGCTTCCTGATGCGGCACCCCGGCGAACCGCGCACGCCGTGGATCATCGCGCTCTCGGTCTCCCTCGCCCTCCTCTACGTCCTCGGCCCCGTCATCGGCCCCGTCATCGGCGCCCGCCCCACCGCGCCGCGCCGCCTCGCCTGGCTGATCCTCGTCGTGGCCGTCTGGGTCGTGCTCGTCATCCTCGCGCCGAGCTTCGCCTGGTGCGCGGTGCCGCTCTTCTACACCGGACTCCGTACGCTGCCGCCGCGCGCCGCCCTGTTCCTCGTGACCGTCCTGACCGCGTTCGTGGTCGTCGCCCAGTTGCAGCTCGCGGGCCAGTTCGACCCGAACCTGCTGCTCGCGCCGCCCGCCTGGGCAGCCGTGGCCACCGCCGTCTTCATCTACATGCAGCGTCAGGGGGTCCGCCAGCGCGAACTCATCGACGACCTCATCCGCACCCGCCGCGAACTGGCCGCCACCGAGCGCCGCGAAGGCACGCTCGCCGAGCGCCAACGCCTGTCCATGGAGATCCACGACACCCTCGCGCAGGGCCTGTCCAGCCAGCAGATGCTGCTGCAGGCCGCCGACCGCGTCTGGGACACCGACCCGGCGAAGGCCCGCACCCACGTCCGTACCGCCGAGTCGATCACCGAACGCGGCCTCGCCGAGGCCCGCCGCTTCGTGCACGACCTGGCGCCCGCCGACCTCGCGGACGGCGGCGGTGTGGCGCAGGCGCTGCGGGCGCTCGCGGAACGCGAGTCCGACGCGGGCCTCACCGTCCGCTTCCACGCCGAGGGGACACCGGTACCGCTGCCGGACCGGGTCAGCTCGGCTCTCCTCCGTATCGCGCAGGGCGCACTGGCGAACGTACGCGAACACGCGGACGCCACCACCGCGGCGCTCACCCTCACCCTCCTCGACGACCAGGTGGTCCTGGACGTCGCGGACGACGGCCGCGGCTTCACACCGCCGCCCGCCCGTCCCGACTCGCCGGCAGGTGTACGAGGACACGGCCTGCCCGCGATCCGTGCGCGGGCCGGCCAGCTCGGCGGCACACTGACGATCGAGTCGGCGCCGGGTGAGGGCGCGGTCCTCTCCGTATCGATCCCGTTGGAGCTCCCGTCATGAAGACCGCACCGCCGCCCCGCCCCGTCCGCCTGCTGGTCTGCGACGACCACGTCGTCGTACGCGCCGGACTGCTCGCCCTGCTCGGCAGCGCGCCCGACATCGAAGTGGTCGGCGAGGCGGGCACCGGCGAAGAAGCGGTCGCGCTCGCCGCGAAACTCTCACCCGACGTCGTCCTGATGGACCTGCAGCTGGGCGAGGGCATCGACGGCGTGGAAGCGACCCGCCGCATCACGTCGTCCACACCCCCCGCCCCCCATGTCCTCGTCCTGACCACCTACGACACCGACGCGGACATCACCCGCGCCATCGAGGCCGGCGCGACGGGCTACCTCCTCAAGGCGGAACGCCCCGAGGAGCTCTTCTCCGCGATCCACGCCGCGTCCCAGGGCCGCACCACGCTCTCTCCCCCGGTCGCCTCCCGCGTCATGGCCCGCATGCGCGCCCCGCACCCCACGCTCACCGACCGCGAACGCGACATCCTCGGCCAGCTCTCCCAAGGCCTCGGCAACCGGGAGATCGCCCGCGCCCTCTTCATCAGCGAGGCCACGGTGAAGACGCATCTGGGCCGGATCTACGACAAGCTGGGCGTGGACACGCGAGCGGGAGCGGTAGCCCAGGCCAAAGAACAACGCCTCCTCCCCTGACACCCCTCGCCCCTCTCCCGTCCCCTCCCGTCCCCTCCCGTCCCACCTCCATGACACCATCGACCCGTGCTCGACATCGGCTACGCGCTCTCCCGCCGCTTCCCTGACCCCGCCCAGCTGGACTACAGCCGGGCGGACGTCCATACCCTCCGCCACGACCTGTTCTGCGGGGACGTGTACCTGGCGGACACGAAGGCGGACCGGGAACTGTCCACAGCCTGGGGATGGGTGCCCGTCCTCGACTTCGCGTGGGCGCTGTGCGACATCGTGGAGACGCTCGACCAGGACCCCCTCGGCAGCCGGGCCTCCCGCCCCCAGTACGCGGAGCTCGACTTCACCGAGTCGACGGACCGCATGCTGTTCACCCGGCGCTTCGGCTGGGTCGACATCGAGGCGGACTGGATGGACCCGGAGGAGCCTCCGCTGACCTTCTCCCACGCGGAGCTCCGGCGTGAGGCCCGCGACTTCCTCCACGACCTCGTGGCGGACCTGACCGACCTCCACGACTCCCTGTCCGACAACCCCACGCTCTGGACCCTCCTCTCCCGCTTCCCCCGAACCCCGTAACGAAGCCCCCAGCCCGCAGCTCCGCGCCGGATACCCCCACCCTCCTCTTGCCCCGCACCGCCAGCGAGGCAGGAGCGGGCAGACATATCGCCCCCCGCGCGCCCCCGGCGAGAGCAAAAACCCCAAGCCCGCCGCTCCGCGGCGGATACTCCCCACCCACCCACCCGTTTACCCCGCAACGCCAAGCGGGAGTAGGGGCGGCGCGTGAGCTTGGGCCCACGGCCACCGCCCAGCGCGAGCAGGGGCGACGGGCGGACTTGAGCCCACAGCCACCCGCCCAGCAGGAGTAGGGGCGGCGCGTGAGCTTTGGCCCACGGCCACCGCCCAGCGGGAGCAGGGGCGGCAGGTGGACTTGGGCCCACAGCCACCACCCAGCGGGAGCAGGGGCGGCGGGCGGACTTGAGCCCACAGCCACCACCCAGCGGGAGCAGGGGCGGCGGGCGGACTTGAGCCCAGCACACGCACCCGAGGGAACGTGCGGAGCTGGGGCTGGGCGCAGGAGGCCGGCCCCACCGGGCGGCAGCCGCGAAACCGGCCGAGGGGCGGTGGAGGCCGGGCGTCGGCAGCCCCCACCGGCCAGCAGCCGCACGCGCACCCGAGGGCCGTGGAGACCGGAGCGCATGCACCCCCACCGGCCGGCAGCCGCACGCGCACCCGAGGGCCGTGGGGACCGGGGCCCATGCACCCCCACCGGGCCGCAGCCGCGCAACCGGCCGGAGGGGACGTGGGGGTATGTGCGCACGGAGCACCGAGCACACTCTGGCGTCTTTGGACTTGAGGCGTGACGCAGGGATAGCGAGTACGTACATACCCCCACGGCCCCGCCCCACAGACGCACAGCAGGCGACGGCAAGCGACCACGCGCAGACCCGCGAGCACGCACACACACGCCCACGCCCCACGGCACGCCCCACAGCCACACAGCAGGCGAGCCCCGCACCAAGGGAGACCCCGCCCCCTACTCCCCCACCCCAGCCACCCGAACCCCCACCTGCGCCGCGAACGCCGGCGCCAAGTCGAAGAGTTGCTCCGGGCTGATCACCGCCCCCGCCAGGCACTCGATCCCCCGCGCAACCTCCAGCTCCCCCACCCCCCGCAGATCCACGTCCGTCATCCGAACCCCCGTAAAGTCCACCCCCCGCACCACACACCCCCGAAACTCCACCCGCTCCAACGAAGCCGCCCCGAAGTCCGGCTCCACCAGCACGCACTCCTCGAAGATCACATCCCGCAACCGCGCCTTCCGCAGGTTCAGGTAGTCGATCTTCCCGCCCCGCACCACAACCCGCTCCAGCACGCCCCCGTGCAACTGCACGCCCCCGAGCCGCGCGTCGACCACCTCGACGTCCCGCAACGACGCCTCCGCGAGATCCGTCCCCACCCCGCGCAGCTCCGTCAGCACGGAGTCGACGAACCGCGCCCGCGCCAACCGCGTCTCGCCGACCGCGCACCCCACCACCGCCGAGTCCATGAACAGCGCCCCGGCCCCGTCCTGCCCCCCAAGGTCCAAGTCACGGAACTCGACCCCGTCGTAGTCCCCGTCGGGCTCCAGACCGCCCCCCTCGAACGCCCGCAGCGCGGGCAACCTCACCTCGGCCCGCCGAGCCGCCTTGACCACCCGTGCCGTCTTCGCCTTCGCTACCGCCCTCTGCGCCATACCCCCATCGTGCCCGCGCCCACTGACAACGCCCCGATGTCACATCCGGACCACCCCGAACCGTCCAAGAGGTGAAACGAGACGACCAACCACCGACCACCGACCCCAAGGAGCGCCCCCCATGCCCACCCCCAACCTCACCGTCATCGGCGGCGGCTTCGCCGGCCTCACCGCGGCCATCAGCGCCGCAGAGGCGGGCGCCCGAGTGACCCTGCGCGAGTCCCACCACACCCTCGGCGGCCGCGCCCGCACCGCCGAAGGCACGTACAAGACGAACGAGGGCCCGCACGCCCTCTACAACGGCGGCCCCCACTGGGCCTGGCTCAAGCAGCGCAACCTCATCGGCCCGCTCGCCCCCCTCCCACCCCTCGAAGGCGCCCGCCTGCGCCTGCACCACCGCGGCGCACTGCGCCGTACGCCACCTTTCGCCATGCTCAAGCTGCTGCGCCGCAGGCCCGAACAGGCGCCGGTGGACCGCGACTTCATGTCGTGGGCGACGGAACAGGTCGGCGAGGAGGGAGCCCGCGCCGCCGCGCACTACATCGCCGTGGCCACCTTCCACCACGACCCCGGCTCGCTCTCCGCCCGCTTCGTGCAGGAGCGCCTGCGCCGCGCCACCAAGCTGCCCCCGGAGGCGCACTACCCGCGCGGCGGCTGGGGCTCGGTCATCGACCGCATGGCCGCGCTCGCCTGGAACATGGGTGTCCGCACGGAGACGCTGGACCGCGTCGACAGCCTGTCCGACCTCGGCCTCCCCCAGGACGGCCCGGTCGTCGTCGCGACGTCCCTCGACGCGGCCCGGCGCCTCCTCGGCGACGATTCGCTGCGCTGGGAGAGCGGCCGCACCACGCTCGTCGACGTGGCGTTCCATTCCCGCAGGGGCGACGCCTTCGTGGTCTCCGACCTGGACCGGACGGGCTGGGTCGAACGTTTCACCGCGCAGGACCCCACACTCGCCCCCGAGGGCGAACAGCTCGTACAGGCGCAGATCCCCCTGTCCCCCGAGGAGACGAAGGCCGACGGCGTGGCCCGCGCCGAGCACCTTCTCGACCTGGGTTGTCCGGGCTGGCGGGAACGTCTGACGTGGCGCCGCGCCTCGGTCGCGAACGGCCGTACGGGCGCGCTGGACCTCCCCGGCACCACCTGGCGGGACCGTCCCGCGATCGACCGCGGCGACGGCGTCTACCTGGCGGGCGACCAGGTGGCGGCTCCGGGGCTGCTGTCCGAGGTGTCGTTCAACAGCGCCGTGGAGGCGGTGTCGCTCGCGCTGGCCAAGTCGTCGCTCGACCTCAGGTCCACTCCGAACTGAACAACCGAACAGCCAAACAACCGGACAACCGAACAGCCGAACAACAGCAACCGCCCCACCAAAACCGGCGGCGCCCCCCGCGGGCCCCGAGGGCCGCCCCGGCACCAGCACCCCCACCCCCACCCCCCGTCTCCCACCTCCGCCCAAAAATCCGGGTGCCCGCCCCCGCTCCGGGAACTACCGTCCGTTATATGGGTATGGAATCCGTCCAGTTCCGCGACATCCCCGCGGCGGGGATCGACCGCGCGCTCTCCCTCGCCTACCTCGTCTTCCACGAGACCCCGGAGGAGGAGAAGCGCAAGCACCACCACGAGCTGCTGCTCGACTGCGTCCGCATCGGTGCGTACGAGGACGGCGAACTGGTCGGGTTCGTCGCCGCGTTCCCCTTCACCGTGTCCGTGCCGGGCGGCGAACTGCCCTGCCCCTGCCTGACATTCGTGTCCGTGGCGCCGACCCACCGCCGACGCGGCGTGCTCTCCGGGATGCTGGCGGAACTGTTCGCGCGGGCGGTGGCGGACGGCTCGCCGATCGCGTCCCTGTGGGCGTCGGAGGATGCGATCTACGGACGGTTCGGCTTCGGCCCGGCCACCCACGGCCACACCGTGGAGATCGACTCCCGGCGCCCGCTGGCCCTGCGCATCACCCCGGACGACCGCCCGCTGCGCCTCGTGGACCCGGCCGACGCGCCCGGCCTGCTCGGGGCGTACTACGACCGCACACGCACCGAGCGCGCAGGCCGCATAGCCCGCGGCGAGGCGTGGTGGCGCGAGGAGTGGCTGGTGACGGAGGACGAGGAGGACGACGAGCTGTCCCCGCCCCGAGTCGTCGTCCTCGGCGCCACCGGTGCCCCCGGCGCCACCGGCGCCCCCAACAGCCCCAGCGACAACGCCACCCTGCCCAACACCACCGCCACCACCAACACCACCACCATCGCCGGCTACGCCATCTACCGCACCAAGACCCGCGACGACGCCCCCGGCCTCGTCCGCCTGGACGAGCTGGAGGCGGACACCCCGGCCGCCGCGGCCGCGCTCTGGCGATACCTCGCGTCGATCGACCTGACGGGCCTGGTCCGCGCCTGGGGCCGCCCCGTGGACGACCCGCTGCACCTGTTCGCCGCCGACCGCGACCAGGTCCGCGTCACGGGCGACTTCCCCGCCCTGTGGCTCCGCCTCGTCGACGTACGCAAGGCGCTGGAGTCCCGTTCGTGGGCGGCCCCGGTGGACGTGGTCCTCGACGTGCGGGACGACCGCCTCCCGGCCAACGCGGGCCGCCACCGCCTGACGGCGTCCCCCGACGGCTGTACGTACGAACCGACGGACGCCCCCGCGGACCTCACCCTCGACGTCCGCGACCTGGCGGCCTGCTACCTGGGCGGTACGAAGGCCGACGCCCTGGTCCGCGCGGGCCTGGCGACGGAGCACACACCGGGCACGGTCGCGGCACTGGACGCGGCCCTGCACACACCCTTGCTGCCACACACAGTGGACGAGTTCTGAAGGGACAGGCCAGGCGGCCGGGCCCTATGAGCCTGAGCCTGAGCCTGAGCCCAGCGCGGTGAGCGCGTCATCGGTCAGCCGGTACACGGTCCACTCGTCCTGGGGCCGCGCCCCCAGCGCCCGGTAGAAGTTGATCGACGGCTCGTTCCAGTCGAGTACGGACCATTCGAGCCGCTCGTAGCCACGCTCCACGCAGATCCGCGCGAGCTCGGCGAGGAGCGCCTTGCCGTGCCCGCCGCCGCGCGCCTCGGGGCGTACGTACAGGTCCTCCAGATAAATTCCATGCACGCCACGCCACGTGGAAAAATTCAAGAACCAGAGCGAGAAGCCCACCACGTCACCGGACGTGTCGTCCTCCGCGATGTGCGCGAACGCGGCGGGGCGCTCGCCGAAGAGCGCCTCGCGCAGCTGCTCCTCGGTCGCCTTCGCCTCGTCGGGCGCCTTCTCGTACGCGGCGAGATCGCGGACCAGGGCGTGGATGACGGGGACGTCGTCGGGCGTGGCGGTACGAATCATGGAGGCAGCAAGCCACGCCCCGCACCCCGAGTGCAACGCCGTCTCACCGTCCGAGCAGCCGCCGCGCGATGTCCATGTCGTCGGCCACCATCGGCCGCCCGTCCTGGGCCTCCCAGATCGCGTTCTGCAGCACCCGGCCGAGCGTCCAGGCGCGCGCCCGCTCCCGGTCGAGGCCGAGGACCTCCGTCATCGCGTCGAACCGCCACAGCACCTCGTCCGGCTCGAACCGGTTGTCGAGGGCGGGCCACAGGTCGAAGCCGGGGTCCCCGGCGAGCGGCTTCGGGTCGATGGCGAGCCACGGCTCGCGGTCGCTCGCCAGGACGTTCTCGAAGTGGAGGTCCCAGTGCAGCATCCGGTCACCGGCCTCGCCCATGACCTCGCGCACCGCGCCCCCGCACCGCTCGACGAGCGCCCGCTCGCCCGGGTCGGCGATCGACTTCAGGGTCCCGGGCAGGTCGTCGACCATCTCGGCCGCGATGTCGCCGAGCGTACGCATCCCCGCGGGGGCGGGCATCGCGGTGAGCCGGGCGAGGAGTTCGGCGAGGACGAGGACGGCCTTGCGGGTGTCGGTCACCGTCGACAGCATCCGCCCCGAGTCGAGGCGTTCGAGCAGCATCGTGCCGGTGGCGCCGTCGTGATCGAGGAGGCGCACGGCCCCGTCCCCGTCCCACATGCGCAGCGCGACCGGCTCGCCCTCGGTCTCCTCGTCCAGGAGCTGGAACTTGACCGCGGCGGGCGTGCCGTCGGCGCGCACCACGGGCAGTACGAGCGCGGCCATGCCGTGCATCGGGTCGCCGTCGACGGTCAGGTCCCAGCGGTCGACGAACTCCCGGACGCGTGCGGGGAGCGCGGCGATGAAGGCGCGCCCCGGCCCCCCCGCGTACAGGTGCTGCGACTCGACCAGCTCGTCCGGAATGCGAATGTCGATCACGCCCGGGACCCTACCGACGTACCCGCGCGGCCCGCACGCGGATTTTCCCCCCGCCCCCGCCTCCGCCCCACCCCCACCCCCACGGCCGGTGTCAGGAAATGCCCGCCGCCTTGAGCTCCTTCGCGAAGCCGGCCTGCTCGTAGAGGCCGGCGCCCCCGGACTTCTTCCCGTCGATGAAGACGGTCGGTGTGCCCTGCATGCCGTCGTCGCTGAAGGAGTCCATCGCCTCGCCGACCCACTTCTTGTACGTCCCGTTGGTGACCGCCTTGTCGAAGGCGCCGCCGCGCAGCCCGTCGACCTTGTCGGCGATCTTCAGCAGGAACGCCGGGGTGTAGGCGTCGTCCGTCTCCTCCTCCGCCTGGTTGGCGAAGACGGCGGCGTGGAACTGCGGGAACCTGCCCGCCTCCACGGACGCCCGCAGCGCGTTCGCCGCGTTCACCGAGCCGCTGCCGCCGAGGTTCTTGTCGAGGAACGAGGCGATCGTGTACTCGACCTTCACCTTGCCGTCGGCCACCGGCTTCACCAGCGCCTGTGCCCCGCCGTCCTCGAACTTCTTGCAGAACGGGCAGCGCGGGTCCTCGTACACCTTGACCGTATGCTTGGCCTTCGGATCACCGACGGTGATGACGCCGCCCTTCACCGAGGCGTGCACACCGGCGAGTTGGGCACTGGCCGCCGGGGGAGCCTTCGCCTCCGGGGCGTCGGATTCCGGGGCGTCGGAGTCCGGGGACTCCGCGCCGGACGACGACGCGGGCTTGTCGCTGAGGGCACCGCCCTTGCCGCCGCCCTTGCCGTTGTCGTCGTCGGGACCACAGGCGGACGCGGCCACCCCGATCAGCGCCGCCGCTGCCACCGCGGCGGCGACGCTCCCGGTCTTGCGCCCGGCTTTGCGTCCGGCCGTGCGTCCGGCCTTGTGTACGGCCATGAGTTGAGCCCTCCAGATTTCGACACGTACCGCTCAAAGTATCGGAATCTACCCCGCACACCGGCTGCCGACCGACGCACCCCTCGGACCCAAGCCCCCGAGCCGAATCCGAGCCGCCCCCGCCCCCCGGCACACCCCCTCCCCACACCCCTCCCCACACCCCCCACCTGCGCAGTAACGTCCGCCCATGAGCAGCGCGAACAACGCGAACAACACGCACCACTCGGCCGGCCCGGTCAACGGCGGCATATCGTTCTGGTACGCCGACGACGGCCTGCCCGCCACCCGCGAACCCCTGACCTCCGACGCCACGGCGGACGTCTGCATCGTCGGCGGGGGCTACACCGGCCTGTGGACCGCGTACTACCTGAAGAAGGCCGCCCCCTTCCTCCGCGTCACCGTCCTGGAGCAGAAGTTCTGCGGTTACGGCGCCTCCGGCCGCAACGGCGGCTGGCTCTACAACGGCATCGCGGGCCGCGACCGCTACGCCAAACTGCACGGCCACGAAGCGGCGGTCCGTCTCCAGCGGGCGATGAACGACACGGTCGACGAAGTGATCCGCGCGGCCGCCGAGGAGTCGATCGACGCGGACATCCACCGGGGCGGCGTGCTCGAAGTGGCGTACACCCCGGCTCAGTTGGCCCGCCTCAAGGCCTTCCACGACACGGAACTCTCGTACGGCGAGAAGGACCGCGCCCTGCACGGCGCACGCGAGACGGCCGAACGGATACGCGTCGCCGGAGCCGTCGGCTCCACGTGGACCCCGCACGGCGCCCGCCTGCACCCGGTGAAACTGGTCAAGGGCCTGGCCGACACCGTGGAGTCCCTCGGCGTCACGATCCATGAGTCGACGCCGGTCACGGAGATCGAGCCGAAGCACGCGATCACTCCGTACGGCACGGTCCGCGCGCCCTACGTCCTGCGCTGCACGGAAGGCTTCACCGCCTCCCTGAAGGGCCAGCGCCGCACCTGGCTCCCCATGAACTCCTCGATGATCGCGACGGAACCCCTGACGGCCGCCCAGTGGGAGTCGATCGGCTGGGAGGGCCGCGAGACGCTCGGCGACATGGCCCACGCGTACATGTACGCCCAGCGCACCGCCGACGGACGCATCGCGCTCGGCGGCCGCGGCGTCCCCTACCGCTACGGCTCGAAGACGGACAACGACGGCCGCACCCAGCCCGCCACGGTCGAGGCGCTCCGCTCCGTCCTCGTCCGCTTCTTCCCGCAGCTCACGGGCGTCGGCATCGCCCACGCCTGGTCCGGCGTCCTGGGCGTCCCCCGCGACTGGTGCGCCACGGTCACCCTGGACCGCGCCACGGGCCTCGGCTGGGCCGGCGGCTACGTCGGCTCCGGCGTCGCCACCGCCAACCTCGCCGCCCGCACCCTGCGCGACCTCGTCCAACAGGACTCCGGCCAGGCGGGCCCCACCGACCTCACCACCCTCCCCTGGGTCAACCACAAGGTCCGCCGCTGGGAACCGGAACCGTTCCGCTGGCTGGGAGTCCACGGCATGTACGCCACGTACAACGCGGCCGACCACCGCGAACTGACCACCCACACCACCAAATCGTCCCGCCTCGCCCAATGGGCGAACCGGGTGGCGGGCCGCCACTGAGCCCCCACTTCTTAATCCAGTAGCCCCTCCAGCACGGGTTGTCACACCCTTGTGCCACGATCACCCGAATATCCGTTCAGCCTGGGGGGGCTCGATGCCTGAACCACGTCCCTGTCCGAGATCCACGAGACCCGCGGTGTCCGCCGCCGTCCTCTTCACCCTGACCGCACTGCTTGCCCTGCTCGTACCGTCCGCGCTGCCGACGACGGCCGCCCACGCCGCCGAACCGGAATGCGCGCCGCTGGCCCTCGCACCGTTCGGCGACCCGGGTGACGCGGTCGGCAGGGCGACGGTCGCACCCGACGCGTCCACCTGTTACACCTTCACCGCCACCGAGGCGGGCTTCCACGAGGTGTCGCTCGACGACAGCTCCAACGAGTCGTACATCCGGGTCCACGCCGGTGACACCGAGATCGACTGCACCGGCAGCAGCTGCGACCTGCCCGCCGCAGGCGACTACACCTTGACGGTCGTCAACAACGGCTTCGAGGACGCGGACACCGCCGTCACCGTCGTGCCGCTGGGCGCCACCCGCGGCTGCGCCGAATCCGTCGGCACCGCCTGGGACCTGCCGACCGTCACCCGGACCTCGGGCAGCGCCCTGGAGCTCGACTGCCAGCCCTTCGGGGCCGAGCCCGGCGACCGCATCCTGCTCACGCACGGCACCAAGTCCTACGGCGACTCCCGCGCGTGGATCACCGACTCAACCGGCGCCCGGATCTGCTCCGCGTCCTCGGAGGACGGCGAGGAGAGCTGCGTCCTGCCCGGCAAGGGCCCCTACCGCGCCCTGTCCCGCGTCACGGAGGCCGAGGGGGGCTTTCCCGCCGCGTACGCGGTCACGGCGCGCCGCCTGAACGACCCGCAGGGCTGCCCCGCCTCCCCCGTCCGCCCCTACGGCCCGTTGACCGCACAGGACTTGATCACCACGCCCTGCTACACGGTCACGGCCGAGAAGGCGGGCAAGTACCGCTTCGACTCCATCGACAAGGACGGCGACACCGGCCCGGTCCGCGTGCACGACCGCTCCGGCAAGACCGTCTGCCGTAACACCGAGCTGCCCTGCCGGGTGCCCGCCGCGGGCACCTACACCGCCTACCTCGCCGGCGCGTCCCCGTTCCACAACACCTCACGTGGCCTGATCGTCCTCGACCGGGCCTCCGACCGCGGCTGCGTGAAGAGCGAACTCGGCGTTCACAAGGGCGCGTTCAGCACGGCGGGACAGTACGACTGCCTGAACCTTCCCGTGCCCGAGGACTCCCGGATCGCGGCGCTCACCCCGCTCAGCAACTCCGGGGTCGACGCCGACGTGGAGGTCCTCGACAGCGAGGGCACCGAGCAGTGCGAGGCGGAGCAGCTGTCCGCGGGCGACTGCTCGCTCACCGGCACCGCCCCCTACCGCGCCCTCGTCCACGCCGACGGCACCCCCCGCACCGGCCCGTACGCGGTCGCCGTCCACCGCACCGACGCGGCGAACGACTGCCCCGTCCTGCCCGCGGGCAGCTTCTCCGCCGACGGCGCCAAGGCCACGTTCTCCACCGGCGACGGAGTCTTCTCGCACTGCCTGACCATCCCGGCGAACGCCCACACCCCGGCCGAGGCCCTGCAACTGACCGCCACCTCCGGCGACGTGCCCGCCAAGTTCTCCGTGCTGGACTCCACCGGCAAGCGCGTCTGCGACCGCTACGCCACCACCAACGGCTGGACGCTCTGCGAGCTCACCCCCGGCAAGGCCCACACGGTCCTGGTCACCGGACGCGATCAGGCCGCCAAGTACACCCTGACGCGCCGCGACGTGACGTCGACGGCGTCGTCCGCGGGCTGCGCGAAGACTCCGGCCGGCAAGGTCGGCGGACCCTCCGTCAAGGGCACGCCCGGCGGCCCCGGCGCCCTCCGCTGCCACCAGGTCACCACGTCCGCCGCGACCGACGTCGTGCACCTCGACGTGCGGGACGTCCGGGCCACCGCCGACATGTACGTCCTGGACGGCGACGGCAAGAGCGAGTGCTCCCTGCGCGCCCGGGCCTGCGCCGTCACCGGCAGCACCACCCACCAGGTCCTCGTGCAGACTCCGGTGAACCGCGAGGCAGCACCCGCGTACCGCCTCGACGCCCTGCGCATCGCCACCGCCGACGGCCCCGCGGCCGAGTGCACCAAGGTCCCCTCGATCGCCTACGGCTACGGACCCGTGACCGGCACCCTCGACGAATCGCACACGGCCACGTGCGCCGTCCTGCCCACGGCCCGCAACGACCACTTCGAAGCCGAGATCACCGACACCACGGGAGCCACCGAGGAAGCGGTCCCCGCCCTCTACAACAGCGCCTGGACCAACGGCTGCTCCGCGGCCGTGCCCATGGATTACGTCTGCGGCGTGAACGACCCGGACACGGACTCGAGGAAGCCCTCCGTGCTCGTTCTCGGCCTCCCGGAGAAGGCCTCCGCCACGTCCTACCGCGCCACGCTGAAGTGCCGGTTCAGCCGCTGCGGTGACGAGAGGACCACCGTCACCGACGTCACCCCGACCACGGCCCCGGCGGGCAGCAAGCCCACGCTGACCGTCAAGGGAACCGCCCTCCACCCCGACACCACGGTCAAGCTGGTGCGGGAGGGCGAGACGCGCACCGCGAAGACGAAGTCGCTCTCCGCGGACTACCGGACGCTGAAGGCGACGCTCGACCTGACCGGCGTGCCCGCCGGCACGTGGAACGTCTACGTCCAGTCCGACGGCACGACGTTCTCGCGGGGAACGTTCACCGTCACCGAGCCGGAACTCACGAACACCACCGCCCCGAAGATCACGGGCACCCCCGTCGTCGGCTCCAAGGTCACCGCGTCCCCCGGCACCTGGTCGCCCGCCCCGTCCTCGTTCACCTACCGGTGGAAGGCGGACGGCGAGACCATCGAGGGCGCCACGGCAGCGACGTACAAGATCCCGGCGAAGCACCTGGACAAGAAGCTGACCGTCACGGTCACCGCCCACGCGGGCTCGCGGAACGCGTCGGCGAGCTCCGCGCCCGTGACGGTCGCCAAGGGCGCCGCGCCCAAGGCCACGGCGAAACCCACGATCAGCGGCACCGCGAAGGTCGGCAAGGTCCTCAAGGCCACGAAGGGCACGTGGTCGCCCGTCCCGTCCTCGTACTCCTACCAGTGGTACGCGAACGGCACGAAGATCACCGGCGCGACCAAGTCGTCCCTGACCCCGAAGACCGCCCAGCGCGGCAAGAAGATCACGGTGAAGGTCACGGCCCACCGCACCGGCCACCGCGACGGAACGTCGACGAGCAAGGCGACCGGCACGGTCGCCTGACCCCGGGCCCCCGCCCCATGACGAAGGCCCAGGCCACCACTTCGGTGACCTGGGCCTTCGTCCCGCTGAGCCCCCTGTCGGATTCGAACCGACGACCTACGCATTACAAGTTGTCCGATCTTGCTCCGGTAGCGTCCACGGATGTCCGCCGTGCGGTTCGCGCTGCTGGTCAGGAGGCCACCCGGACTTCAGTGGACGTAGTCGGCTCTGCTCGGAACGGGCGGTGAGTGAGACCGCAACCGAGACCACGATCTAGCTAGCAGTCGTCTCCACTCAGCAGATCGGCGATGCCTTGCTGTGACCAGTGCCCAGACGCACCGGGGCAGGCCGCCACGTACGAAGCCACCGCCTCCGTGTCCCATGCGCCGGCCGACAGGAGCCCCAAGGCCAGGAAGCGCACGTAGGCCGGGGACGGGGGCACCCACTGGACATCGTCCATGGCCCAGGGAGCCGTGAAGGTCAGAACGGGCATGCCGTCAACTTGGCCAGCGCACACCAGCGTTTCGTAACGGCCGTCTCCCAGCATGTCCCGCCCTCGCATGAGCGCGTTCGTCAGATCCAGATCGGCGCCCGGCTCCCGATACATCTCTTGGGCCGCGATGTCGGCGAACTGCTCAGCGGTCACCAGATGCGCCCTGGCCAAGACGCGCCCGCTCGCGCGAGGGTCGTAGAAGGCCCGCCCGCCTCCCCACACGGGAGACACGGTCGCGAAGTACATCGCTCCGGTCAGTTCCACGGGGATGGATTGAGCGGGCATCTCAGGATTACGGCACCCCGGGTAGTCCTTCGCTGCGCCCGGTGGGCGACCGCCGCAGATGTAGGCAGCAAGCCGATCTAGGTGCATGTTCGAGCCGTAGGACGTGTACCAGACCCATTCAGGACGTGGATCGCTCGGCAGTGTCGAGTCGATGCTTCGAAGGGCCTTCACGCTGGCTCTCTCCTGTGTGGCACGCTCACTCTGCCGAAACGTCGTACGTGATGACATGACGGTCTCCCGGGAGGATGGTGACCATTACTCGAAGGGGCTTGTCGTTCTCGTCGTAACCCGTGCGCATGTGCACCGCGACGGGAGTAGCTGAGGGTAGGGACAACTTCTCGATCTCTGCGCGCGTCGGCATCCGGACGGTGATCTCATCTCGATAGCGGGCCTGCACAAGGCCGACGCTGGCGAGTACCCCACCGGGCGCGGACACATCTTCCGGCAGCATGAGAGGCGTGCCGCGAACCAGTTCCTCGGGGAAGTAAGAGTCGGCCAGCGCGTACGGGTCTTGGTCCACGATGCGCACTCGCTCCCGAACCACAGTCAGGGCGGTCTCGGGGTCCAACTCCAACCGTTCAGCGATCTCGGCGGACGGGCGACGGATGGAAACCCGGACTTCTTGCCGGGGTTGACGACCACTTTCGGCCACGATGCTGGCCCACTGGTCGCCTTGCTCGTCTGACTTGTGACGTGCCCGGGACTCCAATACCGACCAGTCCCAGACCGCTGGGGTCAGGCGGCGACGAACGAAGCTGCCCCGCCCCTGACCAGCGATGACAAGTCCCTCTTCCGTCAGGCGCCGCAGAGCCAACCGGACCGTGTTGCGACTTGCTTCATAGCGCTCCACCAGTTCGTACTCCGTGGGGAGCTGCTCACCAGCCTGCAATTCACCCCGCTCGATCTGTCCTCGCAGGTCATCCGCGATCCGGTGGTACCTCGGGCGCTGCTCCCGCACGGTGCCTCCCTGCTAGTTGGCTGACTTGTTCCAACAACATACGCCGTTCGCCTTGACGACCCAAACGTCATGGTGCAATCTCATGACATCGAGTTGTTGGTACAACACCACCAACACCGATGAGTCAGTCTTTGTTCCGAGCACAGTTAACGAGTCTCGGACTCCTGCTTGACCTGCATGGGCAGCGCCCGGATGTACCGCCCGGATCACGTGCTGTGGAGAACTCAACAGAGTGCCGACCCAGCCGCATGAGCACGTGCGGTCGATGGGTGCGGGTCACCATCCCGACCGACCATGTCGGGCCGGGTGACCTGCCCCGGATCTGCCTCTCGGGGCGGTGACGGGCATTGCGTTATCCGACATCCGTCGAACCTTTCGCGGCCTCTGCCGCGCTACGAACCTCAGCTTCTCCGCCGCGCTCACCGTGGCGGCCGGTTGCCTCCGCTGCTCGTCTCGTACGAGCAGCGCCGAGGGGAGCCGGGATAACCCCGACCCGTTCGAAAGGACAGTCATGAGCGACAAGAACCGTGCCGTCATCGACTTCGGCGACGCCAACGTCACGTTCGGTGGCGACATCGTCCAGGGCGACCAGGTCGGCGTGTCCGGCGGTGTCGTCTTCGGCGACGTGGTCATGGGCGGTGGTGCCCGCACCGACGCCGACGACGACGAGTAGAAGCCCTGCATCCCTGCCGCGCTACTTCCCCTGCGCGGCTTCCACCACAACGGCGTGAGCCCCCGGAGCGGCTACTCCGGGGGCTCTGTTGGGGCCGTTGCCACCTGCTAGGGAGAACACGACCCATGAAGCACATCGTTGCACTTCAGGCCGCCGTTACCGGCGACGAGCCGTCGGCTGCTGAGCTGGACGCGATCGAGCGGGAGATGCCCCTGATCGAGGCGGGCATTGAGCTGCTGGACGCGGAGATCATCACCCTTGACCGCGTCCCGAACGAGGTCGACGAGCGGCGCATCCGCCGGGCTCGCCGCAAGGTGCTCGCCGCCCGCCGCGCGCTGGCCAACACCGGCGTCTCGGTTGTTTCGGGGGTGGGCGCGTGAGTGCCATCGACTCGAACCTGACGTCCGCGCACGCCGAAGTGAAGGCGGAGATCGCGCGTACCGACACCAAGACCAGTCTGCTGCTCGCCTTCGTCGGTGCGCTGCTGGCCGGTACGTGGACGGTCGCCAAGGACGCGTCCCTGTCGCTGCCCGTGTACGTGGTCGGCGGTCTCGGTATGGCGCTGCTGCTCGCCTCGGCGGGCCTGCTGCTCTCCTCGGTCCGTCCGAACCTGAGCGGCCGGCACGGCTTTCCGCTGTGGGCGACGCTGAGCGCCGAGGAGATCACCGCCCATCTGTCCGAGGACCGGCGCGCACACGACATTGCCGGTCTGGCCCGCATCGCGGTCACGAAGTTCACCGCCCTGAAGCGGGCGGTCGACCTGACCCGCCTCGGCGGGGCCCTGCTCATCGTCGCCGCGCTGATCCAGGTGGGGGGTGTGCTGGCATGAGTGAGCAGCCCTTGACCGGCCTGAACTGGGTTCTGTTCGTGGTCGGCTCGTTTATCTCCATCGCTGCTTCGGTCGCCTCCCTGGTGTGGGGGCTGCCGTGGCTCGTGGCGGTGTCCGCTGCCTGCTTCGCCGCGCAGCTCATCGGCTGGCGGCGCCACGGCCGCCAGAGTGGCGGTGGCGAATGAACCGCAGTGGCAAGACCCTGCTCGTCCTCGCGTTGGTCGCGGTGGTCGGTATGGCGTTCCGGGTCTCGTGGAATGCGTTGCGGGACATCGCGAACGCGGTCGGTGCCGACGCCACGGCGGCGACGCTGTACCCGTTCGTGGTCGACGGCCTGATGGCACTCGCCCTGGTCGCCACCCTCGTCCTCGCCGACGATGACCGGAAGTTCGCGCTGCGCGTGCTGGGCACCTACACCGGCGCCTCGCTGGTCCTCAACTACGTGCACGGCCTCGTGCCCGAGCTGCACGGCCGCACGGTCGACTGGGGGCGCCTGGCCGACTGGGACCCCGCGAACTGGGCCCTGGTGCTGCTGGCCACCTCGTTGCCGGTCGGCTCGATCTACTTCGGGTCCGATCTGGTCGCCAAGGTGCTGCACCACCGCCCCGCCCCGATTCCCCCCGCGGACACGAATGCGGAGGAATCCACCAAGAACACTATGAAACGGTCTACGGCTGACCTGCCGGTATCGACCCCGGCACCGATCACCCCGAACACGGTCGCGCTGCCCCGACCGGTACCCGTCGGCTTCGTGAAGTCGACTGTTCCCAGCAAGGCGTTCCCCTCGATCACCCCGGCCCCGGTCGTACCGATCGAGCAGCGCGCGGTGGCAGCGGAGTCGGCCCGACCGCGTCGCGCCACCGGCCGCGTCCCGGCCGTGGCGAAGTCGACCCGGCCCAAGCGCACCCCGCAACAGTTGCTCGCCGAAGCACGTAAGGCGACGGCGGACTGGCCGGACGCGAAGGTGACCGGTGAGGGTATCCGCCGCGCCATCCACACTTCACCGGCCAACGCCCGCTCACTGCGGGACACGCTCCTCGCCGAACGCTCCGCATCGGCCAAGGCCGCGTAATGGCAGCGCTGCCGGTCTTCCGGTGGCGTCTGGCTCCGGACGGCTACGCCACCCGCCGACAGCTGCGGGCGCGCGGCCTGCGCCCGGGCGGGCAGTGCGTGGCCGCGCAGCTTGAACGGCCGCGTCGTCGCCGGGGCCCGCTGGTCGCCTACCTCTACCGCGTCGAACTGGCCAAGCCCGTCCGGCCGATGACCCCGGCCCGCTGGCGGGCGCTGGCCAAGGCCAACGCTGCTCGCCGCCGCTGCCCCGCCTGTCGTCGCGATGCGGGCTATGTCATCCCCGCATCCCTCGGCATGTGCGTGCCCTGCCACGACACCATCTGACCTGAGAGGACACCGATGGCCTACCGCTTCACCATCAACAGCCGTGGAGGCGACTCCGCGAGGCTGACCGCCGAGGCGGTCATCCTGCATGCCGGTACGGACCGTGCCGAGCCCGCCGTAGCCGTGCGGATCACCGGCGGCGCACAGAGTCGGTTGATCTATGTCCCCCTCGACCGGCTTGAAGAGCTGGTGACCGGCATCAGGGACACCGCCCGACAGGCTGCCGCCGACTTCCGTCAGGGCCCGAGGAGCGTCTGACCATGCGCAACGCCGATATCCGTCGCCTGGACCGTGAAATCCAGCAGACCACCCGCAAGCTGGCTGCCGTACAGAACCGCGAGTTGTGGCCGCTGGACGGCCGTGAGCGCCGCGCCATCCTCGCCGCCGCCACCCGCGGCTCCGTCGCGGTGGTGCGGCACAAGAGCACCACCCGAGCCGACAACAAGGTCGAGACCGCCTGGACGTCGGCCGAGACCCGGCTGAACGCGGAGCTCACCGCGTTGCAGACCGAGCGGCAGCGGATCGTGAACGAGAACGCGCAGGGCAAGGCCGCTAAGAAGTCCTCGGGGTGGTGGTGACCATGGCCCCCAAACCGGTGCGTCCCGGCGAGTGCCCGCAGTGCTGGCAGCACGCCTACGACAAGAGCATCCACCGCGCCCTCAAGCCCGGCGAGGACTGCCCGCAGTGCGTGTCCCACATGATCAGCGGCTGCCCCTTCCTCACGCCCAAGAAGCCGTCCCGCTGGTGGTGACCACGCCCGCCACGTGACGCGCGCTCGCACCTCTCGACTGCCCGGGGTGGCCGTCCGCCACGGACCGGTCGCCCCGGGCACCCCTCGCCTTCCCGCCCCTGTGTGTGGGGCAGTCAGGAGCTGTTTCCTCATGAGCGGCAACGTCGTTCCTCTGCACAAGAACCCCGACCCGCCCACCACCGAGCCCGGGCCGAACCTCACCGTCGTCCCCGACCCCTCCCCGGCCGCGCCGGTCGTGCCGTTGTGGGTGCGCTCCGGGCGCACGGTGCGCCGGATCGCCACCGCCGAACGCACCCGCGAGGCGGGCAGGGTGGCAGTCCGCCACAGCATGTACGTGGTCGGCGGCACACGGATCGTGACCCGACGCGCCTGGGACGGGCGCACCGGTGCCCGCTACGAACGCCTCCTGCGGGCCGCGGAAGCCGCGGGAAACTATGAGGTCGCCGCGGAGTGGGAGGAGCGGCTGCAGCGCTTCCGCGAGGCGCGGCACCGCCGCCGCATGGACCTGCTGCACTCCCCCGTCGATGTCGCTAAAGGGCTTGCGGTCGGTACCGGGGCGGGCATCGGCTCGCTCGTCGGGCTCGGCGTGGTGCTGGCCATCGCGAACGAGGACGTGACCGACGTGCTGACGCCGTTGATGGCGGTCATCGAGTTCATCCGCCTGCTCATCACCATCGTCTCCGTCGTGTGGGGGCCCGCGCTGCGGGTGGGCCCGTTGCTGGTGCTGCTCGCGCTGTGGAGTGTGGGCCGCCATTCGCAGGCCGCGCCGAGTTGGGCGCTTCCGGCCAACGTCCGGTCGGGCGAGGGTGAGCCCATCACGCCCTCGATCGTCGTCAAGGCCCTGCGCGACCTCGGCGTGCCCGCACTGCGCAACGCCATCAAGGAGATGGGCGACGCCGGCGCGGCCATGCTGGGCCCGATCCGGATCGCCGGATGCGGCGTAGAAGTCGACGTCATGCTGCCGTCTGGGGTCTCCACGGTGGAGGTGCAGCAGCGGCGCCGAAAGCTCGCGGAGAACCTGACCCGGCACGAGCACGAGGTGTTCATCACCATCCCCGAAGCCGCCCGCACGGTGCGGCTGTGGATCGCCGACTCCGGAGCGCTGGACGAGCCGATCGGCCCCTCGCCGCTGGTCACCGACGAGACGATGACCGCCGACTACGCCAAGGGCAAGGCGCCGTGGGGACAGGACCTGCGCGGCGACGCGGCGGCGCTGAGCCTGTACCAGCGCCACCTGTTGATCACGGGCCTGTCCAACCAGGGCAAGACCGTCGCCCTGCGCTCCCTGGCCCTGTGGCTGGCGCTGGACAAGTCGGTGCAGTTCTACATGGGCGACCTCAAGGGCGTGGGCGACTGGGCCATGTTCGACGGCCTGGCCTCCACGCTGATCCAGGGGCCGACCGACGAGCACGTCATCGAGGTCACCGAGATGGTTGAACGCGCGGTCGACGAGATGAACCGCCGCATCCAAGCCCCGCCCGGCACCACCTTCCCGCCGCTCATCGTCCTGGTCGACGAAGCGCAGGTGGCGTTCATGTGCCCGGCCATCGGGGACGACAAGCGGCCCTACGGCGGCCAGAAGGCCAACTCCCGGTACTTCATGGCCGTCCGCAAGATCCACAACCAGGGTCGCGCCGTGAACGTGCTGATGTGGCAGGGCACCCAGGACCCCACCAACGACAATCTGCCCAAGCTGGTCCGTGAAGGCGCCCACACCCGCGCCTCCCTCGCGCTCGGCACCGAATCCCAAGCCCGCATGGCGCTGGGGGACAAGGCCGTTGACGGCGGCGCAGCCCCCAACCTGCTGCGTCCGGGACTGGACCGGGGAACCCTGGTCGTCGCCTCCGACGGCATCGCCATCCCGGCCGGACAGTCATCCATCACAGTGCGCACGCACTACATCGACGACGACGCGGCCAAAGCCATCACCGAGCGCGCCAAGGCCCTGCGCGACGGGATCACCACCCTGCACGCCATCGACCGGGGCGAGCAGCGCGACCCGCTCGCCGACATCGCCGCCGTGTTCGGCGACGCCCCGCGCCTGCGCACCAACGAGGTGCTGAAGCGGCTGCACGCGCTGGACCCGAAGGTCTACGGCAACCAGTGGACCAACGACCGGCTGAAGCGGGAGCTGGAGGAACACGGCGAGGAGCCGAAGAAGTCCCACGGGGTCATGGTCGTCCACCGCGATCACGTCCTGCGGGCCCTCGCCAACCGCGACAGCAACGGTTCCGCTTCCACCGCCGGATAGCGGGGAGCGAACACCGTCCGGTCCGGGGAGGCGGGGAGAACTCCCCGAGCGCCTCCCCGGACCGCCTCCCCCGCTCTGATCAGCGAAAACACCCATTCGGGGAGGCGGGGAGGCGCGCAGGTCAGCACCCCCTGAAACCCCCTCCACAGCACCCCGGGCAGGGGGTGCCCCTGCCTCCCCCACCACCACCGTGAAGGGATTCCGCATGCACTCCGACACCACCCCGCAGACGGGCGCCGCGGGCGCCGGTCTGAGCGAGGCGCAGGCCGATACCGAGGCGCGGCGGATCATCGCCGCCGCCTACCGCGACACCACCCCCGTCGCTCAGCCCGGACGCCCCCCGATGAGTCAGGGCGCCACCGACGCCAGCGTGCTCATGCTCACCGGGGGCGCCACCACCGTCATGGTCGGCGGTACGGCGAGCGTGCTCATGTACGTCTCGCAGTTCGCCGACCCGATCGTCTGCGGCCTCGTCTTCGGCGCCCCCGCGGCCTTCGTGCTCGCCCTCGCCCGACTCGCCCGTCGCGCCAAGCCCGACCCCGAGATCCACCACCACTACGAGGGCCCCGTCCACCAGGACCAACGCACCGTCCACAGCCGCACGAACGGCGTGTGGGCCAAGACCAACAACCAGCAGTAGCTACGCCAAGGGCGGCCCCCCATTCCACCAAGAACCGGGGCCGCCCTTGTCACCAGCACTCATCACAGAACTGGAGACACCCAGCATGACGCAACCGACCGACATCCGGCGAGAGGGCCTGCTCTCTGCCGCCCTGGACGCCGCAGCACGCGGCTGGCACGTCTTCCCGCTCCGCCCCGGCACCAAGCGGCCCGCCCTGCACGGCGAGGCCGCCTGCCCCCGCACCGGAGCCTGCGCGAGCAGGCACCAGAAGTGGGAACAGCGCGCCACCACCAACCCGGACCGCATCCGTGCCGCATGGGCGCGGACCGCGTTCAACGTCGGTATTGCCACCGGCCCTTCTGGGCTGCTGGTCGTGGATCTCGACGTGCCCAAGCTCAACAGCAGTGCGGACACGCCTTGCGGCGTGACGACCTTCACGGCGCTCTGCGAGCGCACCGGGCACCCCGTCCCCGACACCTGCCGGACGCGGACTGCGAGCGGTGGGCAGCACCTGTACTTCACCGCCCCGCACGGCATGCGGCTGGCCAACACCGCAGGCACGATCGCCCCGTTGGTCGACACTCGCGCGTGGGGCGGCTACGTCGTCGCGGCTGGCAGCACCACCCCCGCCGGAACCTACGAAGCCGTAGGCGGCCCTGTGGCGGCCCCTGTGCCCTCATGGCTGCTGAGCATCCTGAAACCGGCCCCCAAGTCGCCTCAGGCCCCTTCAGTGGCCGTAACGGCACAATCCCGCCGATACGCGGACACCGCACTCGCCAACGAGACGCGCACCGTCAGCGGGGCCCAACTCGGCGAGCGCGAGGCGAAGTTGTTCGCGGCAGCGCGAGCCCTGGGGCGGTTCATCGCGTGGGGCGATCTTCCCCGGTCGACGGTAGAGGCTGCTCTTCAGGAGGCGGGCGAGGCCGCGGGGCTGTCGGCATCGCAGTGCCGCTCGACTCTGCGCAGTGCTCTGAACTGGTCCATCGCCCACAACCAGCAGCGCCGGACCGCGGCATGAGCACCCCCAACCGCCCCCGCCTGAAGAGCATCCCGTCCGCCACGACCGGCCCGCACCCCGCCAAGCAGGCGGAACCGCGTCCGGCCGTGGGCGCCTCAAGGGGCGTCGCCGAAGGCGTCCCCACTGCTCTTCGCCCTGACCCGCACGCGGCCACGCCGCCCCGCCCCGACGGGCGTTTCCCCATCGCGTGGCTGCACATCTGCGCCCCGCGCGGCGCGACACCTACCGCCACCTCGACATGCGAGTGCGGCAGGAACCGCAGCGCGGTCGGGCACGGCAAGGTGCTCGCCCTCATCACCGACCACGCCGCGCACCGCCCCGTGTGTCCCCTGCGCGCTCCCCAGGAAGGAAGGGCCGCCGCATGAGCAACCACGTCGACGGCGCCGTACTGCTCGACGAGGTGGAAGCCTTCCACCGCCGCTTCAACGTCTTCCCCCACGAAGCCGCCTACGTCGCGGTCACCCTGTGGGACGCGCACGCCCACCTGCTCGACTGCTTCGACTCCACCCCGCGTATCGCCTTCCTGTCCCCCGAACCGGGGTCGGGCAAGACACGGGCACTGGAGATCGTGGAAACCCTCGTGCCGCAGCCCATGACGGCCGTCAACGCGTCCGCCGCCGCGCTCTTTCGCAGCGTGTCCAGCGGGAGCGGCAAGCCGACGATTCTGTTCGACGAAATCGATACCGTCTTTGGCCCCAAGGCAGGGGACAACGAGGAACTGCGTGGCTTCCTCAACGCCGGGCACCGCCGCACCGGAGTCACCTACCGGTGCATCGGCGACGGCGGCAACCAGACCGTGCAGGCATTCCCCTCGTACTGCGCGGTCGCGGTCGCCGGTCTCGGCTCCCTACCGGACACGATCCTGTCCCGTTCCGTCATCGTCCGCATGCGCCGGCGCGCCCGGAACGAGCAGGTGGAGCCCTTCCGGGCGCGCGTCCACGAAGCCGAAGGCCACAAGCTCCGTGACCGACTCGCCGCGTGGGCCGAACACGCCCGCGGCTTCGTCATGGGTGCCTGGCCCGAGATGCCCGAAGGGGTCTCCGACCGTCCGGCCGACGTGTGGGAACCGCTGCTGGCCATCGCCGATGCCGTCGGCGGGAACTGGCCCGAGCGCGCCCGTGCCGCGTGCGTGACCCTCGTGACGGCCTCGCGCGCCAACGACAAGGGCAGCATCGGCGTCCGTCTCCTCACCGATCTGCGCGACCAGGTCATGACCGGCATCGACCGCCTGCCCACCGTCGCCATCCTCGATCGGCTCAACTCTTTGGACGACGCCCCCTGGGCCGACCTCAACGGAAAGCCGCTGGACAACCGGCGCCTGTCCAAGATGCTCGCGGAGTACATGACGGCCGACAACGAGCCCATCGCCTCCCGCAACATCAAGACCGGCACGGCCGTCCTCAAGGGCTACTACACGGCCGATCTGCACGACGCGTGGCAACGCTACTGCCCCCCGCCCCCCGAAAGTCCGCTACCTCCGCTACCCGGCACCGAAAACCTGGTCTGACCTGCGTCAACGCGGTAGCGGCAAGCCGTCCTGCTTGCCGCTACCCATCCGCTACCGCTACCGCATCCGCTACCTCCGACAGGCCCCCTGACCTGCACGGTAGCGGCGGTAGCGGAAGTAGCGGACTTCCAGAAGGGCCCCGGACACCCCGCTGAGGAGGCACCCCGGATGAGCACCGCGATAGCTGCCCCCGTCGACCGGCTGCTGTACAAGCCCGAAGAGGCGGCCGAAGCACTCGCCATCGGCCGCTCCACCGTCTACGAGCTGATGGCCGAAGGCGCCCTGAAGTACATCAAGTTGGGCCGCACGCGTCGTATCCGGCGCGCGGACCTGGAGGCGTACGTGGAGAACCTCGCCCCCCTGCCCGCTTGACCCGAGCACGCCCTGAGGCACCCCGAGCACACGGCTCGGGGTGCCTCCCGCATGGAGGCCCCCTATGAGCCCGCGCAAGCCCAACAACGAATCGTCCATCTACTTCGGCTCGGATGGCTGGTGGCACGGCCGCGTCACCATGGGCGTCAAGAACGACGGAAGCCCCGACCGCCGACACCGCCGCGCCAAGTCCGAACCCGAGATCAAGCGCAAGGTCAAAGCACTGGAGCAGCAGCGTGACCAGGGGCGCGCCACCAAGGCCGGTCGCGTGCCGACCGTCGCGAAGTGGATGGAGACCTACCTCACCGACATCGCGAGCCTGAAGCTGAAGCCGCGATCCCTCGATGACTACTGGTCCAAGACACGCAACGACATCATCCCGGGCGTCGGCCAGCACCGGCTCGACAAGCTTCAGCCGGAACACCTGGAACGGATGTACCGCGCCATGCTCGACACCGGCCACGCCCCCTCGCACGTGCTGAAGGTGCACCGCATCCTGTCCCGCGCACTGAAGATTGCCCACCGCCGCCGGATGATCAGTGAGAACGTCGCCACGCTCGTGGACCCGCCCAGTGTCGACGAGACCGAGGCGAACCCCTTCACCCAGGAGGAGTCGAAGGCGTTTCTCGAGGCGGCGGCGAAGCGGCCCACGTTCATGCGCTGGATCGTCGGGGTCGGCATGGGCTTCCGGCAGGGCGAGACGCTCGGTCTGCGCTGGCCGTACGTCGACCTGGAAGGAGAGCTGTTCCACCCCAAGTGGCAGGTTCAGCGCCTCACCTGGAGGCACGGTTGCGGCGACCCGCACGCCTGCGGAGCCCGGCTTCACCGTTTCACCCCGTGCCCGCCGAACTGCACCACGCACAAGACCTACAAGCGAGGCTGCCCGAAGCCCTGCACCAAGACCTGCACGAAGCACGCGAGCGCCTGCCCGGAGCGTAAGGGCGGCGGTCTCGTCTTCACCCGCCCCAAGACCAAGAAGAGCCAGAACCCCGTACCGATCCCGCCCGTCTTCATCCCCTTCCTCCGCGACCACAAGGCACAACAGGACGCGATGCGAGCCACGGCCGGTGAGCTGTGGGAGGCACACGACGTGGTGTTCTCGCGGCCGGGCGGGCGCCCCCTGGACCCCCGACAGGACTACGAGGAGTTCAAGGAACTCCTCGCAGAGGCTGGAATCGACGACCGCCGCCTCTACGACGGAAGCCGCCACACCGCCGGCACGATCCTGAACGAGCTGGGCGTCGATATGACCACGATCATGGAGATCCTGCGACACACCCAGATCAGCCAGACACGGCGCTACGTGAAAGGCCGGTCCCACCTCTCGAAGGACGCGATGCGGCGCATGGGCGAGTTCTTCGTGCCAGCTCCCCAGGAGCCCGATCCGGGCCCCACTGAGACCAAAACTGAGACCCCCGACACCCGCGCGGCCCGCGCCCGCCGCCGACGCCGCATCCGCTGAACGAAAAAACCCCAGCTCAGAGCAATCTGAGCTGGGGTTCCAGCTGAGCCCCCTGTCGGATTCGAACCGACGACCTACGCATTACAAGTGCGTTGCTCTGGCCATCTGAGCTAAGGAGGCACGCGCCCCGCGAACACCGGGCGTGCCCGTGCAGTCTAACCAAACCCGCCCGTGCGCCCGTCGAAAATTTCCTCGAAGCCCACAACCCCCCGACTACTGACAGACCACAGCCTCCCGGGGTACGGTCACCACCAGTTCACTCAGGTGGACTACACCACTCCCTCTACTCGGATCGTCCGGCACGTTCCTGCCGGTGAAGGGGGCCCTCACCATGGCCACTGTTACGTTCGACAAGGCGACCCGCACCTACCCGGGTGGCGACAAGCCCGCCGTCGACGGCCTCGACATCGAGATCGAGGACGGCGAGTTCCTCGTGCTCGTCGGCCCGTCCGGCTGCGGCAAGTCCACCTCGCTCCGCATGCTCGCGGGGCTCGAGGACGTGAACGCCGGCGCCATCCGCATCGGCGACCGCGACGTCACGCACCTGCCGCCGAAGGACCGGGACATCGCCATGGTGTTCCAGAACTACGCGCTCTACCCGCACATGACCGTCGCCGACAACATGGGCTTCGCCCTGAAGATCGCCGGCGTGAACAAGGCGGAGATCCGGCAGAAGGTCGAGGACGCGGCGAAGATCCTGGACCTCACCGAGTACCTCGGCCGCAAGCCGAAGGCGCTCTCCGGCGGTCAGCGTCAGCGTGTCGCCATGGGCCGTGCCATCGTCCGTGAGCCGCAGGTCTTCCTCATGGACGAGCCGCTCTCGAACCTCGACGCCAAGCTGCGTGTGAGCACGCGTACGCAGATCGCCAGCCTCCAGCGCCGCCTCGGCATCACCACCGTGTACGTCACCCACGACCAGGTCGAGGCCATGACCATGGGTGACCGCGTGGCGGTCCTCAAGGACGGGCTCCTCCAGCAGGTCGAATCGCCGCGCAACATGTACGACCGCCCGGCGAACCTCTTCGTCGCGGGCTTCATCGGCTCCCCCGCCATGAACCTCGTCGAGGTGCCGATCACCGACGGCGGCGTGAAGTTCGGCAACTCGGTCGTGCCCGTGAACCGTGAGGCGCTGTCCGCCGCCGCCGACCGGGGCGACCGCACCGTCACCGTCGGCGTCCGCCCGGAGCACTTCGACATCGTCGAGCAGAACGGCGAGGCCGCGAAGTCCCTCACCAAGGAGACCGAGGACGCCCCGGCGGGCCTCGCCGTCTCCGTGAACGTCGTCGAGGAGCTCGGCGCCGACGGCTACGTCTACGGCTCCGCCGAGGTCGGCGGGGAGCACAAGGACCTCGTGGTCCGCGTGAACGGCCGCCGGGTCCCGGAGAAGGGCGCCCAGCTGCACGTCGTGCCGCGTCCGGGCGAGACCCACGTGTTCTCGACGTCGACGGGCGAGCGCCTCAGCGACTGACGTCCCGCCACATCTCCCGAAGGGCCCCGCACGGTACGTGCGGGGCCCTTCGCGTACGCCCGCCGCACGGCTCACCGCGAATGCCGCGTACGCCCGCCGGTACGCCCAACCGGACTCCCGGAGAAACCCCGGAAACCCTCTCGTTGTCGACAAATACCCCGACACATCGGCCATTTCGACCGGGCGCGTCAACACCGCACCAGAGAAACCCACTCCCCTGTCGCTCGACCGGGTGACTAAATGTCGCCAAATCATCACCTAGCGCTACGCTCCTCGCGTGACGCACTCCGCCAACTACACCCAGAAGCCGCGCCGAGCCCACCGGGGCCCCGCCCGCCGCATCGGCCGCACGCTCGCTCTCGTCCTGCCCGTGATGCTGGTGCTTTCCGGGACCCTCGCGGTCACCAGCGTCAACTGGTCGGGGAATTCCTCGGACTCGATGCTCACCGCATCCGCCGACGACCTCTCCAAGCCCGCCAAGTCCCGCGCCCCGCAGGACATCCTGCGCGACCGGCTCCTCCTGGAACTCCAGGAGAAGAACCCGGGCGTCGCGCTCACCCACCTTCAGCAGGAGGTGAACCGCCATCCGTCGCTCGCCAGGCACTGCGCGGCGATCGCCCGTGCACTCGGCCGCGCCGCCGTCCGCGTGTACGGACCGACCCGTGCGCAGTCGTACGCCAGGCCTGTCTGCGACACCTCCTTCGCGACGGGCGTGGCCGCCGCCCATCTGCGCAACGGCTGAGCCGGCCCGCCCCACCACGCCGCGTAGGGTTTCAGCATGACCACGCTGAAGCCCACGCAGGCTGTCGTCCTGGCCGGAGGCCAGGGTTCCAGGCTCCGCCCTTACACCGACGACCGGCCCAAGCCGATGGTCGAGATCCCCGGCACGGGGACCCCGATCATCGGCCATCAGCTTGCCTGGCTGGCCGAGGAGGGTGTGACGGACGCCGTCGTCTCCTGCGGTCATCTCGCGGAGGTCCTCCAGGAGTGGCTGGACTCCGCCGACCTTCCGCTGAACGTCAGCACGGTCGTCGAGAAGGAGCCCCTGGGCCGGGGCGGCGGCCTCAAGCACGCCGCCCGGCACCTGCCGCACGCGGACCAGCCCTGGTACGCGACGAACGGCGACATCTGGACCCGCTTCTCGCTGCGCGACATGGCGGCCTTCCACGCCGAGCGTGACGCCACCGCGACCCTCGCCCTGGCCCGCCCCCGCATCCCGTGGGGCGCCGTCGAGACGGACGCGTTCGGCCACATCACGGACTTCATCGAGGCCCCGCCCTCCCCGTACCTCATCAACGCGGGCGTGTACGTCTTCTCGGCGTCCTTCACCGCGCTCCTGCCGGACCTCGGCGACCACGAGCGCACCACGTTCCCGCGCCTGGCCCGTGAGAAGAGCCTGGCGGGCTATCCGCTGCCGCAGGGCGCCTACTGGCGCGCGATCGACACGGCGAAGGACCTCACCGAGGCCGCCAAGGAACTGGCCGCCCAGGGCCGTTGACCGTACGCACGACGACGTCGACCGTACGCATGACGACGGGGCCCCGCACAGCGTGTGTGCGGGGCCCCGTCGTCGTGCCGGATCAAAGGGGGGCCGGCGAGCGCTCAGCGGCCGAGTACGCCGCCCAGCAGGCCGCCGGGCCTCTCCTCCGTACTGTCCGCGCCACCGGAAGCAGCCGCGCCGCCCGCGCCGCCGCCGGAGCCACCGCTGGACGAGGGCCCCGCGGTCGTGGCCGACGGCTGCTGCGGCACCGACTGCTGCGGCGGGGCCTGTCCCCCCGCCGAGCTGCTGCCCTGCGTCTGGCTGGGCCGCCCCACGGAGCCGACCGTGCCCGTCTCGCGGGCCGGGCCCGGCGCCGTGGCGCCCTGCGTGGGCGTCGCGGCGCCGCCTTGTGTCGGCGACGAGCCGGTCGAGGCGGACGGGCTCTGCGACTGCCGCTGCTTCCGCTTCTTCGCGGGGTCCTGGGGCAGCGGGGAGCCCTGCAGTTCGTTGCGCGGCGCCTCGCCGGGGCCGGGCGCGGTGACCCGGTCCGCGTCGCGCACCGCGCCGCCCAGCATCGAGCCGATGAGCAGCGTGAGACCGACGACGACCGCCCCGACCAGACCGCCTCGGCGCAGCACGCGCCGACGCAGGTCCCAGATGTCGACGCGGGGGCCGAGCGTGCGCCAGGCCTCGCTGGCGAGGCGTCCGTCGGCGGAGTAGACGGGGGCACCGGCGATGATCAGCGGCGACCAGGCGGCGAGGTAGATGATGTCGGGCGCGTCGTAAGCGGGGACGGTCTTCCAGCTGACGGTGACGATGAGCGCCGCCGAGAGCAGTACGCCGATCGACGCGGCGACCCGCTGCCAGAGTCCGAGGACGGTCAGAACGCCGACGACGACCTGGAGGAAGGCGATGCAGAGTCCGGCGCCGACCGGGTGCTGGAGGGCGAAGTCGCGCAGCGGCTCGGCGAGTGCCCAGGGGTGCAGGGAGTTGAGCCACTTGACCATGGAGCCGCGCTGGCCGCCGTCGAAGTAGACGGGGTCGCAGAGCTTGCCCATGCCGGCGTAGATGGAGATGAATCCGAGGAAGACGCGCAGGGGGAGCAGGACGACGCCGAGGTTCATCCGGCGGCCGGGGTAGTAGGCGTGCCGGACGGGGTCCGAGCCGTGTCTGCGGACCCGCTCCTCGCTCTCGCCACGGTCGTCGTCGTACGCGTCGTCGTAGGCGTCGTCAGCGTCGGCAGCGTCTTCCGCGTACCGGCCCTGCTGGTCGAACCGCTCGTCGTAGTCGCTGCCGGACGGCCGCATCTGCGGCAGCATCCGGGTACCGGACTCGGGGGCGCGGGGTCCGATGACGGCGGGCGTCTCGACGGTCTCGGGGCCGTCGTCGAGGACGCGCGGGATGACCTGGGTGGCGCCGCCCTCGTCGTAGGGCCCTGCCTCTTCGGCCGAACGGAGCATGCCGCTGCCGCGTACGGCCTGCAGCAGTCTGATCGCGCCGGTGTCGTCCGGGTCGGACTTCCCGCTCCAGACGACGGGCGCGCGGCGCTTGGCGGTCGCGCCGACGGCGGGGATGCGCACCGTCTCGTCGGGAGTGCCCAAGTGCCGTGAGATACGAGGGGATTGAGTGCGCCCAGCGGCGGGAAGCTGCACGCGGAAACTCGCGTGATTGACGATGACCTGCGCCGGGTCGCTCGGCACCTTCACCATGCTCAGCGCGGGAGCATCGTCGAAACCTGACGAGCTTCCCCCTGTGGGAGTGCGGGGTGTTCTGGTGTCCACACTCATCTAACCGAGTGATGTGTGTTTAGGACACTGCTTTGACCACGGGGAAATGTCCGGACCGCGTCAAGAGATCCCCGTCAAGGGAGCACGCGGCCCGGACATCTGTACGCCCTGGAACCCTTACGCGCGGCGGCGCGAAGCCTCGTACAGCACGACGCCCGCGGCGACACCGGCGTTCAGGGACTCGGCGCCACCCGGCATCGGAATCCGCACGCGGAAGTCGCAGGTCTCGCCGACGAGGCGGGAGAGGCCCTTGCCCTCGCTGCCGACGACGATGACGACGGGGCCGTTGAGCGCCTCCAGGTCACCGATCTCGTGCTCGCCGTCCGCCGCGAGGCCGACGATGGCGACGCCCGCCTTCTTGTACGCCTCCAGGGCGCGCGTCAGGTTCGTGCAGCGGGCGACCGGCGTGCGCGCGGCCGTACCGGCCGAGGTCTTCCACGCGCCGGCCGTCATGCCGGCGGCCCGGCGCTCGGGCACGACGACGCCGTGGCCGCCGAACGCGGTCACGGAGCGGACGATCGCGCCGAGGTTGCGCGGGTCCGTCACGCCGTCGAGCGCGACGATCAGCGGGTCCTGGCCCTCGTCGAACGCGGCGGCGACGAGGTCCTCCGGGTGCGCGTACTCGTACGGCGGGACCTGGAGGACGAGGCCCTGGTGGTTCAGGCCGTTCGTCATGCGGTCCAGCTCGGGGCGCGGGGCCTCCATGAGGTGGATGCCGCCGCGCTCGGCCGCGAGCTGGAGCGCCTCGCGGACCCGCTCGTCGTTGTCGATGAACTGCTGGACGTAGAGCGTGGAGGCGGGCACGCCGTCGCGCAGCGCCTCGAAGACGGGGTTGCGGCCGACGACCATTTCAGAGGTCCCCTTGCCACCTCGCCCCTTGGGCGTGCCACGGCGTCCTGTGGCGGCCTTCTTGGCCTTGGCGGTGGCGATGCGGTTCTTCACATGCCCCTTGCGCGCCTCGGCGGGCGGCGTCGGACCCTTGCCTTCCAGGCCGCGGCGCCGATTGCCGCCGCTGCCGACCTGCGCGCCCTTCTTGCCGGACATGCGGCGGTTGTTAGCGGCCATGACCTACCTGTCTGTTGGTGATGCGTGTGCGCGTACGTGCGTACGCGCAGAGGTGTACGTCTATGAAGTGTGCCGCCCGGAAGGCCGGGCGGCACATCAGCGGGCGCCTAGCGCGGGCCGAGCGTCCAGCGGGGGCCGGACGGGCTGTCCTCGATGACGAGGCCCGACTGGTTGAGCTGGTCGCGGATGGCGTCGGCGGTGCCCCAGTCCTTGCGGCCGCGGGCGGCCTCGCGCTGGTCGAGGACGAGCCGGACGAGGGTGTCGACGACGCCGTGGAGGTCTTCGCCGCGGTCCTGCTCCCCGCCCGCCCAGTGCGGGTCGAGCGGGTCGAGGCCGAGGACGCCGAGCATGGCCCGCACCTCGGCGAGGCGCTCGACGGCGGCTTCCTTGTCGTCGGCGGCGAGGGCGGAGTTCCCCTGCCGGACCGTGGTGTGCACGATGGCGAGCGCCTGCGGGACGCCCATGTCGTCGTCCATGGCGTCGGCGAACGCGGGCGGGACCTGGGCGGCGGGCTCGACGACCCCACCGGCCTTCTCCACCACGCGCTGCACGAAGCCTTCGATGCGGGCGAACGCGGACTCGGCCTCCCGCAGGGCCTCCGGGCTGTACTCGATCATGGAGCGGTAGTGCGGGGTGCCGAGGTAGTAGCGGAGCACGATCGGGCGCCACTGCTTGACCATTTCGCTGACGAGCACCGAATTGCCCAGCGACTTGGACATCTTCTCGCCGCTCATGGTGACCCAGCCGTTGTGCACCCAGTAGCGCGCGAAGGTGTCACCGAAGGCCTTGGCCTGGGCGATCTCGTTCTCGTGGTGCGGGAAGATCAGGTCGATCCCGCCGCCGTGAATGTCGAATTCCGTACCCAGGTACTTGTGGGCCATCGCCGAGCACTCCAGGTGCCAGCCGGGGCGGCCGCGCCCCCAGGGGGTCTCCCAGCTGGGCTCCCCCTCCTTGGCGGCCTTCCACATGGCGAAGTCCCGCGGGTCGCGCTTGCCGGTCTCGCCCTCGCCCGAGGGCTGGCGCAGCTCGTCCAGATCCTGGTTGGAGAGCTCCAGGTACCCGGGGAAGGACCGCACGTCGAAGTAGACGTTGCCGTCGGCCTCGTAGGCGTGGCCGCGCTCGATGAGGCCGCGCATCATCTCGACCATCTCGGTGATGTGGCCGGTGGCGCGCGGCTCGTAGGTGGGCGGCAGGCAGCCGAGCGCGTCGTACCCGCTGTTGAACGCGCGCTCGTTCTCGTACCCGATCGACCACCAGGGGCGGCCCTGTTCCGCGGACTTCCGGATGATCTTGTCGTCGATGTCGGTCACGTTGCGCACGAACGTCACGTCGTAGCCGCAGTAGGCGAACCAGCGGCGCATGATGTCGAAGTTCAGGCCGGACCTGATGTGCCCGATGTGCGGTGCAGCCTGGACCGTGGCACCACAGAGGTAGATCGAGACACAGCCGTCGTTGAGGGGGCTGAAGTCACGGATCTGCCGGGCGCTGGTGTCGTACAGGCGAATCGTCACCACTCCAGGGTAGTGGTCGCGGGACAGTGCCCTGTGCCCGCTTGGGCCACAGGGCACCGAACTGTGACGTCACCCGCCACGAGCCCTCAGATGCTCCCGACGACCTTCCGCGCCCGCACCCGTACGACGACCCGCTGGCTGTCGTCCTTCGAGGACGGGTTGAAATCCGCGTACTTCTTGCCGGTGTACTTCACCGACAGTTCGTCGATGAGCTCCTGGCCGCCCTCCGTCGTCATCTCCGCCGTACCGCGGATCTCCGCGTACGTGTAGGGAGCGTCGAACGGCTGGACCAGGACCGTCACCCGCGGGTCACGCCGCAGGTTCTTCTCCTTGCGACGCCCCAGCGTCGTCGAGAACAGCACCTCGTCCCCGTCCCGCTTCACCCAGACCGGGGAAACCTGCGGACTCCCATCGGGCTGGATGGTCGCAACGTGGATGAAGACAGGGGTGTCGAGCAGGGCTTTGAGGTCGTCGGACAGTGCGGCGGACATGTACCTCACTCCTTCGTGGGGACGGTCGTAGTCGTACGGGGTGTTCGCCTGTACGAGGCATACGACTACCCCGTTGTCCGCCTCAGGACGACGTACGTACGACCAACGCGGTGGCGACCGCCGCGAGCCCGTCGCCCCGGCCCGGGAATCCCAGGCCGTCCGTGGTGGCCCCGGAGACCGTGACGGGCGCGCCGGCCGCTTCGGAGAGCACCTTCTGTGCCTCGTCCCTGCGCTTGCCGATCTTCGGGCGGGGGCCGATGACCTGGACGGCTACGTTGCCGACGGTGAAACCGGCGTCCCGGACGATGCGGGCGGCCTCCGTGAGCAGGGTCAGGCCGGAGGCGCCGGACCACTCGGGGCGTCCGGTGCCGAAGTGGGCGCCGAGGTCGCCGAGGCCGGCCGCGGAGAACAGCGCGTTGCAGGCGGCGTGGGCGACGACGTCGGCGTCGGAGTGCCCGGCGAGCCCGGGCCCTTCGTCATCCCACTTCAGGCCCGCGCACCACAGCTCACGGCCCTCTTCGAAGGCGTGGATGTCGGTGCCGATGCCGACCTGCGGGAGGGGGAAGGGGAACCCGGGCTGGGACTGAGGCTGGGGCTGGGACTGAACCTGGGGCTGGGGCTGGGGCCGGGGATGGGTCTGGGGGTCTTCAGAAGCCATCGTTGGCCCTCCTGCGGGCGAGGACCGCTTCGGCGAGGACGAGGTCGAGAGGCCGCGTCACCTTGAAGGCCTCCTCGTGGCCCTGCACGCACACGACGGGCAGGCCCAGCCGCTCGACCATGCCCGCGTCGTCCGTCACCTGTCCGGTGACGGTCTCGTGGGCGCGTACGAGCGTGGCCCTGTCGAAGCCCTGCGGGGTCTGCACGGCGCGCAGCCGTGCCCGCTCGGGCGTGGCCACGACGGGCTCCGGCTGTCCGTCCTGCCCGGCGGGACCGGGCTCGCCCGGCTCGACCTCCTTGACGGTGTCGGCCAGGGGCAGCGCCGGGACCACGGCGAGAGCTCCGTCGCGTACGGCCTCGATGACGCCGTCGACCGTGTCGACCGGCACCAGGGGGCGGGCCGCGTCGTGCACGAGGACGATGTCGAAGCCGGGCGGCAGCGCGTCCAGGCCGGCCCGCACCGACTCCTGGCGGGTCTCCCCGCCGGGCACGACGAGGAAGTCGGTCCGGTCGGGCAGCGCGTGGGCGTCGAGGAGGGTCTTGACCTCGGGGGCGCCGTCCGGCGGTGCCACGACGACGACGAGGGAGACGGCACGGGATTCCGCCATGGCGCGCACGGCGTGGATGAGCATCGGGGTGCCGTTCAGCGCGCGAAGCGCTTTGGGGGCGCCAGGGCCGAGGCGCACGCCCCGCCCAGCCGCGGGAATGACCACCGCGGTACGGGATTCGCTAGACATCGGTTCCGTTCAGGTTTGTGTGCTCGGCCGACGTGGGTATGGCCTCACCGTGCCGGGGCGGCATCTTGACCGGACCCTTCCGTGACATCTGGTCGAGCCAGCTGCCGAGTCCAGCACGCCAACACGGCTCCCCGGGGGCCGCTCTCACGCATGCCAGGGTGCGAGGAATGTCTGGGTACGAACATGCCGCAGCGCCCGGCGACTCCAGTAAGGGTCAGCGGGCACCGCGGCATTGCTGCGCCTGATCGACGCGAGACCGCCGAGGTTCCAAGCACCTCGGACTGCCCGCGTCAGGACGCGAGGACCTCGTCCAGCAGGGCCTCGGCCTTGTCCTCGTTCGTGTTCTCCGCGAGGGCGAGCTCGCTCACCAGGATCTGGCGGGCCTTGGCGAGCATGCGCTTCTCGCCGGCCGACAGTCCACGCTCGCGCTCCCGACGCCACAGGTCACGGACGACTTCCGCGACCTTGATGACATCACCGGAGGCGAGCTTCTCGAGATTTGCCTTGTAGCGGCGCGACCAGTTCGTGGGCTCTTCCGCGTACGGCGCGCGCAGTACTTCGAAGACCCGGTCGAGGCCGTCCTGCCCGACCACATCACGCACGCCGACGAACTCCGCATTGTCCGCTGGCACACGCACCGTCAGGTCGCCCTGGGCGACCTTCAGCACCAAGTAGGTCTTGTCCACGCCTTTGATCTGGCGAGTTTCGATGGCCTCGATCAGCGCGGCCCCGTGATGGGGATAGACCACGGTGTCGCCAACCTTGAACGTCATGTGACAGGTACCCCTTCCGTGGCTATCCATCCTAACACGAGAACCGTCTCTTCTGAATGGCGTTTTCGCAGGTCAGGGCGCATCTCGGGGCTTGACAACAGCAACAGGAACGTGCTGCGGAGGGGCATCGGAACGGGGAATTCGCAGGTCGGAGCGGCTCTTCGGGGAGGGGGAAACGCACCCGTTACACGCCCCCCGAGGGCGCCCGAAGCGGCCGAACGTCCCGGTTTGCGCGGTTCCAAGCGGTGAACTTTCGCTACTCCGTTCGGTGGCCGGAGAGGCGTGCGCGACACCGCGCGGCGCGTTTTCTGAATTGATCAAGCAGTCGCGTGATCCACCACGTGATCCGCCGCGTGTTCAGCAGCATGTTCGGCATGCATGTTCTGCGGCATGTTCCGCCTGATGATCAATTCTCCGGGCCGCCATGCATTCCTTACCGGAAATCCGCAAGGCGTGACACCTGAGCTCATGGCGACGCTTTTGGGAAAGGTGCGCGAAGGAGCAATGAGGCGAGGGGGTGGACGGGGGCGCGCGCCGCTCGCCGCGCCGCCCGTGTGCTGTCCGCGGGCCCTAAGGGGCGGGTCGGGTGCGGTGGTGCGGGAACGGCTCGGTAACCTAAGCGCGCTGACACACCCTTAGGACGGCTTTACTGCCGCCCACCCGTCCTGTACCGCCCACGTTCAAGGAGTTGCCGCCGCCGTGAGCCGCAGCCTTCGACGCGGCGCCCTCGCCGCCACCGCCATCGCGTTCTCGCTCGCTTCGCTCTCCGCGTGCGCAGCCGGCAACAACGCACAGACGATGGAGGTCAAGCCGGACAACGCCGCGACCTCCGTCGGCGACATCAAGATCCAGAACGCCATGGTCATCACGCAGCCCGGCCAGGAGTCCTCGGGCCCGGCCGCGGTCGCCGCGACGATCTTCAACGCCGGTGACAAGCCCCAGACCCTCAACGCCGTCTCGGTCGAGGGCGCCGAGGGGAAGGCCAAGCTGACGCGCGGCAAGGACGACAAGGACTCCAAGCCGAAGGGCCAGCTGACCATCCCGGCCGGCGGCTCCATCGTCATCGGCGGCAAGGACAACGCCTCGGCGGTCCTGTCCGGCAGCCTCGACGCCGTCAAGGAGGGCAACGCCCAGCCGGTCACCTTCTCCTTCAGCAGCACCGGCGACGTGAAGATGGAAGCGTTCGTCATCCCCGCCGAGAGCTACTTCACCAAGTGGGGGCCGACCGAGCTGCCGCAGGCCCCCGGCGGGAAGCCGTCGAAGCCCGCGAAGTCCGGTGAGCCCGGGAAGCCCGGGGAGTCCGCTTCGGGGGCCGCCACCGACCCGTCCGGCACCCCCTCCGGCGACGCGTCCGGTCACGCGGCCGGTGACGCGAACACCGACCCGTCGGGGTCCGCCTCGCACAACGCGGGTGCGGGTGACGCGGACGCGGGCGCCGGGACCGGCGCCGAGCACTGATCGACGGCGTACGTACAAAGGCGCCGCAGCAAGCACCACAGGCACGACGAGAAGGGCGGGACCCCCACCGGGGGCCCCGCCCTTCTCGTTACTCCCTACTCCGTACTCCGTACTCGCCGTACTGTTTACGGCTCGAACTTGTATCCGAGACCCCGCACCGTGACCAGGTACCTGGGCGCCCCCGGGTCCGGCTCGATCTTGGCGCGCAGGCGCTTCACGTGGACGTCGAGGGTCTTGGTGTCGCCCACGTAGTCGGCGCCCCAGACGCGGTCGATGAGCTGCATGCGGGTCAGTACGCGGCCCGCGTTGCGCAGCAGCATCTCCAGGAGGTCGAACTCCTTCAGCGGCAGGTCGACCTTGGAGCCGGAGACCGTGACCACGTGGCGGTCGACGTCCATCCGCACGGGGCCGGCCTCCAGGGCCTGCGGGGTGACCTCCTCGGGCTCACCGCGGCGGCGCAGCACCGCGCGGATGCGGGCGACCAGTTCGCGCGAGGAGAAGGGCTTGGTGACGTAGTCATCGGCTCCTATCTCCAGGCCGACCACCTTGTCGATCTCGCTGTCCTTGGCGGTGACCATGATCACCGGGACGTTGGAGCGGCTGCGCAGCTGGCGGCAGACCTCGGTGCCGGGCAGGCCGGGCAGCATGAGGTCGAGCAGGACGAGGTCGGCGCCGTTGCGCTCGAATTCGTCGAGTCCGTCCGGGCCGGTCGCCGCGATGGCGACTTCGAAGCCCTCCTTGCGGAGCATGTAGGACAGGGCGTCGCTGAAGGATTCCTCGTCCTCGACGACGAGCACTCGGGTCACGGAAGGACCTCCGGGGCAGGAATGGGTTCGTACGTGGTGGTCGCGGCGGTTGCGGCGCTTGCGTCGGGTGGGGTGGTCTCGTCGTCGAGTCCACCATGGCCGCCGCCGTGGCCGGATCCGCGGTCGCGGTGTGCGGCCGCCTCGGGCAGCCGCAGGGTGAACGTGGAGCCCTGACCCTCGGAGCTCCACACGGTGACCTCCCCGCCGTGCGAGGCGGCCACGTGTTTGACGATGGCGAGGCCGAGGCCGGTGCCGCCGGTGGCCCGGGAGCGGGCCGGGTCGACGCGGTAGAAGCGCTCGAAGATGCGCTCCTTGTCCTTGTCGGAGATGCCGATGCCCTGGTCGGTGACCGCGACCTCGATGAGGTCCCCGCCGGGTGCGTTGACCCGGCGGGCGGCTATGCCCACGCGGGTGCGGGCCGGACTGTAGTTCACGGCGTTCTCGACGAGGTTGCCGAGGGCCGCCGCGAGCTGGCCGCGGTTTCCCCAGATCTGGAGCTCCGCCGTCCCGCCCGCGGCCATGGTGATCTGCTTGTGGGAGGCCTGGTGGCGGCTGCGGTCGATGGCCTCCGCCACCAGTTCGTCGACAGGGACGGGTTCGGCGTCCTCCAGTGGGTCGTCGTTCTGCACTCGGGAGAGGTCGATGAGCTCCTGTACGAGGTTGGTGAGCCGGGTCGCCTCGATCTGCATGCGGCCCGCGAAGCGCTCGACGGCCTCCGGGTCGTCGGAGGCGTCCATGACGGCTTCGGAGAGCAGTGAGAGAGCCCCCACCGGGGTTTTCAACTCATGGCTCACGTTCGCGACGAAGTCACGTCGTACTGCCTCGATGCGGCGGGCCTCGGTGAGGTCCTCCACGAGGAGGAGGACGAGGCGGGAGCCGAGCGGGGCCACGCGCGCGGAGACGGCCAGGGCCTCTCCGCGGCCGGTGCCGCGCCTCGGCAGATCCAGTTCGACCTGGCGTATCTCCCCGTCACGGCGGGTGTCGCGGGCCATCTGCAGCATCGGCTCGACGGCGAGCTTCCCGCCGCGTACGAGGCCGAGCGCGTACGCCGCCGAGCTGGCCTTGACCACGCTGTCGGCCTCGTCGAGGACGACCGCGGAGGAACGGAGCACGGAGAGCACCGTGTCCACGCCCGGTGGCAGTACGGGGTCGGTGTGCAGGGAGGTCCGGGTGGGGCGTTTCTGGTCGCGCTCGCTCCATCGGAACGCCAGCATGGCGATGACACCGGTGCACACCCCGGCGATCGCTGCCGCTGCGGCGACCGCCGCGTTCACGTCCATGCGTCCAGGTTATGCGCCGAGTAAGCGCCGGTCACAGCCGTACGGGTGTCGGCTCGAACAGTCGTCGCCCAGAGTTCACCGTGGGGACTGCACCGGTTCACTTCCTCCGAGCGGACCGGGGCGGCCCCGGTCGGGGATGCCGTCCGTCGTCGCCCACAGTTCACCTTGATGACGGGGGTGATTCATTTGGGGTGCCGGAAACGGACGCGTCCGGGCCGCACCGTGGGAGCGTAGGGGCCAGCCCCCTGGGACGTACTAGAGAGGGACAGCCACATGCGGGACGCGTACCACGAGGAACTTGACTCGATCGGCGAGAGCCTGGTCGAGATGGCCCGCCTCGTCGGGTCCGCGATCGGGCGCGCCACGACGGCCATGCTCGACGCCGACCTGAAGATGGCCGAGAGCGTGATCGCGGCCGACCAGAAGGTCGACGATCTGCAGCATGACCTGGAGGCGCGCGCGATAGCCCTGCTGGCGCGCCAGCAGCCGGTCGCCACCGATCTGCGCATCGTGGTCACCTCGCTGCGCATGAGCGCCGACCTGGAGCGCTCGGGAGACCTCGCCCAGCACGTCGCGAAGCTGGCGAGGCTCCGCTTCCCCGACTCGGCGGTGCCGCGTGACCTGCACGCCACGATCCTGGAGATGGGCCAGCTCGCGCAGCGCCTGATGGCGAAGGCGGCAGAAGTCATCATCACCAAGGACGTCGACCTGGCGCTCCAGCTGGAGCAGGACGACGACGAGATGGACCAGCTGCACCGCACGCTCTTCCAGCACCTGATGGACGACCGCTGGAAGCACGGCATCGAGACGGCCGTCGACGTGACGCTCCTCGGCCGCTACTACGAGCGCTTCGCGGACCACGCGGTGTCGGTGGCGAAGCGGGTCGTGTACCTGGTCACGGGCGAGCACGCGGACGAGATCCAGGCGACGGGGCCGGCGCAGGTGGAGGGCTCGTAGGTCTTCGCCGTCCCTTCGGGGACGGCTGTTCGGTGACGACTGTCCCGTGACGGCTGTCCGGTGACGGCTGTTCGTTGACGGGCTGTTCGTGGACGGGCTGTTCGTGGACGGGCTGTTCGTGGACGGCTGTGCCCCGCGCGATCGCGTCGCGCGGGGCACAGCCATGTGCTTGCTCGCGGTTCTCGCCCGCGGTACTCGCCCGCGGTACTCGCCCGCGCTGCTTGCCCGCCGTCCTTGCTCGCGGGCGTCAGCCGCAACCGCCCCCGCACTGGCAGGAGCCACCCGACTGGCAGCCACAGCTGCAGCCGGGACCGCAGTTGCAGGACTTCAGCAGACAGACGGACTGCTCGGGAACGAATTCGCGCGTAGGGGACTTGGCCATGGTCTCCTCCTCGAAGGCGTACCGGCGTACTGCCTGATGCCCATTGCATGCCCACGAGGCCGGGGCGCGTCAACGGCGCACGCGCGCGTGGCGGCTGCCGTGACCTCCGCCGGGGCGCGGGAGTGGGTGGGAGCAGGGTCGCGGGCCGGGGCGCGGGCAGGGTCGCGGGTGTCGGCGCGGGCCGGTCCCATGAGTCCCCCTCGAACCCTCCTCGAGCCACGCGCCGATTCGGCCTCGCATGAGTGCTTTGCTGCCAACTACGGGTGACGGGGCCGCCGGAGCGAGGAGATTCGGGCTACACAGGAACGTCCGGGTCTTTGCTCCTGACGGGAGGGGTGGCCAAGTGGTGCTCTCGATCGACCTCGCGGTTCTCCTGGCTGTCGTCATCGTCGTGCTCCTGCGCAGACGAGTGGCGCCCCGAACCAAGGCGGACACGTTCCTGACGATGTCCGTGGTCCTCGTCTTCGGCATCCTGGTGGCGCCCACGGACTTCGGCCAGGGCATCCAGAACGTGGTCACGGACTTGGCCCAGGGAATCTCGGACACGAGCACGGGGTGACGGCCATGGACCGGGAGCTCTTGGAGGCGCTGCTGCTGGCCGCTGACGACAAGGCGCCTTCGACCGCTCTGACCGCTCTGGCCGCGCTCCGCGACGGCGCGTCGTACGTCGTCTGGGAGGGCACCTCTTCCGCCGGGGCACTCGCCCGTGTCTACGCCCGCCGCCTCGGACACACACGCCGCAAGGGCATCGAAACGACGGGCCTGGAACGAGTTGTGACCCTCCTCGGCCACCACGACCAACACGGCCACCGGGTCCGACTCGGACAGATCAGGTCAGCGGACGGGACCTGGACGTACATGCTCTTCATCACGGAGGACAGCGACAGACTGGTGGCATGCACGGGTGTACGCCGCCCTACTGCCTGACCGCCGCCGGCCTAGGAACTCGCCGGCCTACGAACTGATGGGGCAACGCACGTGCAGGCGGCCGAGGGTGAGCCGCAGCGTCGAGCCCGCCGCATTCCCCCGGTAGTTATAGCGCACTCGCTTGCGCAGGTTCTGGGTGCTGGTCCGGTTGGCCATGTACCGCGGGGCTATATCGACGTGTACGTACGCGGTGCAACGCGCGGAGACCCCCGGCACGACCCTCGTCGTCACCACCAATCAGCCGCATGCCGGCAACTGGTTCGGAGCGCCGAGCGCCGCGGTGCTGCCCAGCGATGTCAGCGCCGCCATCACATCGGCTCTCGCCCGGGGCTGGCATCCGGCACGTCCCGGCTCGCCGTTCCATCTGGACCAGTCCGACGGATTCGTCCGCTTCCGGCCTTCCTAGTAGAGCGCTACGCGAGCTGCTCGCTCGGCGTCAGGCGTCGAAGTCGTACTCCAAGACGTACGAGGCGGCGTCCAGTGTCATTTCGTTGAGCTCGACGGGGCGGCCTTCGGTCGTGAATGCCGTGCGGCAGATGAGGATGACGGGGGTGCCCGCGGACACGCTCAAGCGTGCTGCCTCGTCCTTCGACGGCATGCGGGAGCGGATTTCTTCGCGGAAGTGGGCTGGCTTGCGGCCGAGTTCGGCGAGCCTGGCGTACGTTCCGCCCTCCCCGGTGTCCTCCTGCGTGATCGCGGATCCGGCGACCAGGGCCATGGGCAGGTAGCTCGTCGCAAGCAGGACGGGTTTGCCGTCCAGGACGAAACGCCGGCGCCTCACGCACACGGGCTCCTCGTCGGACAGCCCCAAGACGGTGCCGACGTGTTCGGGTGCGGTCTCCTCGGACACGGTGACCTGGTCCACCTCAAGGGAGCGGTTCTCGATGTCCGCCGACCAGATGGAACGGCCGTTGCCCCACTGCTGCTCGGCCAGTCGCTGGATGCCTCGACGCCGGAGCGGGCGGAAGGTGCGGACGAACACGCCGGCTCCCTTGCGGGCTTCAGCGAAGCCCTCGTCCCGAAGGACGCTCAGGGCCTGGCGTGCCGTCATGCGGGCAACGCCGTGCGTGGCCATGAGGTCGTTCTCCCCCGGCAGCCGGTCACCAGGACCGTACTGGCCCGCGTGGATCGCCTCACGCAGGGTGTCTGCGATCCGCTGGTACTTGGGCCGAGGGGCGTCTTCGGTGTGGGCCATCCCGTAGCCTCCCGCTCATCTCTAGACACCTTAGGCCAGGCCTCGGGGCTGAGAGGTGCGGGACGCTGATGACCTACACGATCGACCGCGACCCCTGCAAAGAGTCGCCGCGCCTCGGTGCGATGACCTTGCATCCCGTCGCAGAGTCCGTGCCCAGGGCCCGCCGCTGGTTCCGGAAGTTCATCACTCCGTACGAGCCCGCCGGCTCGGTCGACGACCGCGTCCTGCTGATCTCGGAGCTTGTGACCAACGCCGTCGTCCACGGCAGGTCGGACGAGCCCCGGGTCGTCCGGGTGGAGTGGTCTTCGGCGGAACCGTGGTCTCCTTCCGGATGACCGACGCCTGGCCGTCCCGAGCGCGCACCGGTCCGGCGGGCAGCGGGCCAGAGGGTACGGTCCGGGCCCACACGTAAGCCCCCGACCTGCGGGCAAAGTGCAGGTCGGGGGCTTGAGGCGTAAGGGTTACTTCTTCTTGCCCTGGTTCTTGACCGCCTCGATCGCCGCCTTCGCCGCGTCCGGGTCGAGGTAGGTGCCGCCCGGGTTCAGGGGCTTGAACTCGGCGTCGAGCTCGTAGGAGAGCGGGATGCCCGTGGGGATGTTCAGGCCCGCGATGTCGGCGTCGGAGATGCCGTCCAGGTGCTTGACCAGGGCGCGGAGGCTGTTGCCGTGGGCCGCTACCAGGACCGTCCTGCCCGTGAGGAGGTCGGGGACGATGCCGTCGAACCAGTACGGGAGCATGCGGACGACGACGTCCTTGAGGCACTCCGTCTGGGGGCGCAGCTCCGGGGGGAGCGTGGCGTAGCGCGGGTCGGAGAACTGGGAGTACTCCGCGTCGCGGTCCAGCGGCGGGGGCGGCGTGTCGTACGAGCGGCGCCACAGCATGAACTGCTCCTCGCCGAACTCGGCGAGCGTCTGGGCCTTGTCCTTGCCCTGGAGCGCGCCGTAGTGGCGCTCGTTCAGGCGCCAGCTGCGGTGGACCGGGATCCAGTGGCGGTCGGCGGACTCGAGGGCCAGCTGCGCGGTGCGGATGGCGCGCTTCTGGAGCGACGTGTGGACCACGTCGGGGAGCAGGCCGGCGTCCTTGAGCAGCTCACCGCCGCGGACCGCCTCCTTCTCGCCCTTCTCGTTGAGGTTGACGTCCACCCAGCCGGTGAACAGGTTCTTCGCGTTCCATTCGCTCTCGCCGTGGCGGAGGAGGATCAGCTTGTACGGTGCGTCGGCCATGCCTCTGAGCGTAATCGAACTCCAGGGGGCCTCGCGCGCGCGGGCGCGGGCGGGATAGCGGGATATGCGGGCAGGATATGGGGTGCTGTGTGGTGGGTGACAGTTGACGGCTGCTGTCAATTGAGTGGCGGGTCGGCGGGCTCGACTCGTAATGTTTGCCTGCCGATAGAGACACTTACATGCCGCTTGTGCTTCCGGGGGGACCTCCATGCCATTCACCGCCATGAGACGTGCCGTCACGGAGAGCGTCTCGGGGCTCCCCCGCGCCTTCTGGTGGCTGTGGACGAGCACCCTGGTCAACCGGCTCGGGGCCTTCGTCGCCACCTTCATGGCCCTGTACCTGACGCTGGAGCGGGGCTACTCGGCTTCGTACGCGGGTCTCGTCGCCGCCCTTCACGGGCTCGGCGGTGTCATCTCCTCGCTGGGCGCGGGGGTGATGACCGACCGGCTCGGGCGGCGGCCCACGCTGCTGATCGCGCAGGCCTCGACGGCCGTTTCGGTGGCGGTGCTCGGGTTCATGGAACACCCCGTCGCGATCGCGGGCGTCGCCTTCGCGGTGGGCATGGCGAGCAACGCGTCCCGGCCCGCCGTGCAGGCGATGATGGCGGACATCGTCCGGCCCGAGGACCGGGTCAGAGCCTTCTCGCTCAACTACTGGGCGATAAACCTGGGGTTCGCGATCTCGTCGGCGGGCGCCGGGTTCATCGCCTCGTACAGCTATCGGGCCGGGTTCCTCATCGAGGCCGCCATGACGATGGCCTGCGCGATCGTCGTCTTCGCGAAGCTGCCGGAGTCGCGGCCCGTCCGGACGGCGCTGGAGAAGGCGGCGGAGCCGGAGGTGGGCCTCGGGACCGTGCTGCGGGACGGCCGGTTCATGGGCGTGGTCGGGCTGTCCTTCCTCGTCGCGCTGATCTTCCAGCAGGGGTCCGTGGGGCTGCCGATCGCGATGGGCGACGCGGGGTTCACGCCCGCCGACTACGGCGTCGCCATCGCCGTGAACGGCGTGTTGATCGTGGCGTTGCAGATCCCCGTCACGCGGTTCATCGAACACCGGGACCCGCGGCGGCTGTTGGTGATCTCCTCGGTTCTCGCCGGGTACGGCTTCGGGCTCACCGCGTTCGCCGGGTCGGTCGGGATCTTCGCGCTGACGGTGTGCGTGTGGACGCTCGCCGAGATCGTCAACGCGCCGACCCAGACGGGTCTGGTCGTGCGGCTCTCCCCCACCCACGGACGCGGCCGCTACCAGGGCATGTACACGATGTCGTGGTCCGTGGCCGCGCTGGTCGCTCCGCTGATGGCCGGCTCCATGATCGACCGGTTCGGGGCGGAGTGGCTGTGGGGGACGTGCGCGGTGCTCGGGACGGGGGCGGCGCTGGGGTACTGGGGCCTGATGCGGAACCTGCCGGAGGAGACGCCGTTCGGGGAGACCACCCCGGGCCCCGCCCTGGATGACCCCGGTGCTGCTCTCGGCACCTCTGAAGTCATCGCCGTAGAGAACGTTGCGCCTCGTGCAGATTCCGCGGCCGCACCACGTCCGTAGTGCCGTACAGCTCCAGGCGCGAGTGCAGGTCGCCGGTGAAGTCGGGAACGTCGGTCTGGTCGAACTCGCGGACCGTGTTGAGGCCGACCGTCGCGCTGTGCGGCGCGAGTCCGTCGATCTTCATCAGGCCCGCGCGTTCATTGGTGACGCGGATGTTCCAGTGCGTGAAGCGGGCTCCGAAGAGGGGGCCCGCGCTCGCGTCGCCGCCGTGCCGGCCGTTGTTGTCGACGGTGATGTCCGTACGTACGTTCGCGAAGGGCATTCCGCGGTGGCTGTCGAACGTACCCATCTCCATGTGGCCGCGTGACCAGACGTTGTAGGAGGAGAGGCCTTCGACGTTGATGCCGTGCAGCTGGGTGCCGGGCGGGGCCGGGGTCGTGCGGGCATCGATGCGGAAGTCCTCGATGAGGTTGTCGTGCGAGCCCTCCCGGCAGAAGTACGGGTGGTGGGAGCCGCGGCCCGTCACGCGCGTGCGGCGCAGCGTGCAGGCGGATGCGCCGACGAGCCCGAAGCCGTTGTCCACGTGGCGTACGACGATGTCGTCGGCCCAACAGTCGTACGCGCACTGGAACGTCACGCCGTTGTAGCCCTTGTCCAGGAGGTGCGGGGACTGCGGGGCCTCTGTCGCTTCGAGGGTGAGGGCCTCGACGCCGGAGCCCGTCAGCGCGGTGACATGGGTGGTGAGACGGGGGTCCCACTCCGGGCGTACGTCGAGGGGGAGCGGGCGTTCGAAGGTGACCCGGCGCTTGTCGGGGGCAAGGGCCGCGATCCGTACGGGCCACTCGTAGGGGACGTACGAGGTGAGCTTCGTCTTGTCGTCCCAGGTGTACGACTTCGCGCCCGCGCCGTCGCCCGCCATGTGCTCCAGGAGGGTGTGCTCCGGGTCATCCGCGAGGCGGAGGAGGACGAGGTCTCCTTTGCGGAGGCGGGAGGTGTCGGCGACCGTCACCGACCAGGAGCCGCGCAGGGCGGGGCGGACGGTGGTGAGGGTCTCCCATTCGTCGCGCTTGTTGCCGGTCCAGCCCTCGAAGGGCCAGTCCCTGGCCTTGATCGCGGACGTGAGTGACTCCCAACGCCGCTGCGGGCAGAGCCAGATCAGGCCGCCGGCCCAGGACCAGCTGGACTTGTCGCCGCCGTAGCGGGAGCCGTAGGGGCCGATCAGCTCGGTGAGGTTCTTCGTGGCGAGGAGGGTGGTGCGGGTGCTGCCGGCGCCGCGGAGGGTGACGTTGTCGTGGGTGATGCGGATGAGGTCTTCCAGGCGGTAGGTGCCCGGCTGGAGCAGCACGGTGCCGCCCCCTCTTCGGCCCGCCTCGGCCAGGGCCCGGTTGATCGCCGGCGCGGCGTCGAACTTGCCGTCCGGGCGGGCTCCGTAGCGGCGGGCGTCGATGAGGGGACGCCGCTTGGGGGTGGGTTTCCTTCCCGTGCGGCAACCTGCCCGGCCGATGTAGGGGATCTGGGGGTGGGTGTAGGGGCTCGCGATGAACTCACGCCAGAGGGCCGGGGTTTGGCGGTCGGGGGAGGTGGCGTGGGCTGTGGGGACGGTGGCGTGGGCTGTGGGGACGGTGGCGTGAGCTGTGGGGACGGCGGCGTGGGCTGTGCCGGTGCTGGTGCCGGTGCCGGTCGCGGCGGCAGTCACGACCGCGATCGCGCCGCCGAGCAGGGCTCGCCTGGTGAGGGACGCAGGGGCCACGCGTGGGACCTCGGAGGGAATGTGTGCGGCCACGCGTGGGACCTCGCGCGGATCGTGTGCGACCTCGCGGGGTGCGTGTGCGGTGGCCACTCCGTGCGGGGCGTGAACGTCAAGGGCGGCGCGCGATTCATGGACGGCGTGCGCATCGCGGGCGGCGTGCGCATCGCGGGCGGCGTGCGCATCGCGGGCGGCGCGCGCATCGCGGGCGGCGCGCGCATCGCGGGCGGCGCGCACATCGCGAGCGGCGTGCACCCCGTACGCCTCCTGGAGCGCCTCCCGCACGCACGCCTCGTGAGCACCCTCGCGCCCTTCGTGCTCCCCTCGTCCCGCGTTCGCCACATCCGCCACGCCCGCCACCTCTCGGCCACATATCTGAACGATGTCTATGTCCGCGATGGCGGGGAGCATGCCATGGCGTGGCGTCGGGCGGAAGGGGGCGGGGCGGTGCGGTCAGCGGAGGTGGGCGGGATGTATCGCCCGCGCCCGCCCCGAGGTGGTCGACGGTCTGTACGCGCTCGCCGGCCCCGTCAGCGGGCGCCCTCACCCGCCCCCGCCGACCGGGTCAGATGCGTGAACGCGTCGAGGTTGCGCGTCGACTCGCCCCGGGCGACCCGCCATTCGTACTCCTTGCGGATCGCCGACGCGAAGCCCAGTTCGAGGAGCGTGTTGAAGGAGTCGTCGGAGGCCGAGAGGACCGAGCCGAGGAGGCGGTCCAGTTCGGCGGGGGTGACGGCGGAGAGCGGCAGCTTGCCGGCGAGGTAGATGTCGCCGAGGGAGTCAATCGCGTAACTGACGCCGTAGAGGCGGAGGTTCCGCTCGAGGAGCCAGCGGTGCACCGCTTCGTGGTTCTCGTCCGGGTGGCGGATCACGAAGGCGTTCAGGGAGAGGGAGTGGTTGCCGACCCGCAGTGACAGCGTCGTGGAGAGCTTCCGGGTGCCGGGCAGCTTCACCACGTACGAGCCGGGCTCGACGGTCTCCCACTCGAGCTCGGCGTCGTCCAGGGTCCGCTCGATGATCGCCGCAGTGTCCGCCTGATCAGCCATGGTGCGAGCGTACGTGACGGCGGGACGTGCGGAAATCGTGCATCGCCGCGGTGTAGACGTCCGCCGTGGCGGACGCCGCCGTGTCCCAGCCGAAGGACTGCGCGTGCCGGGCCGCGGCCTCGCCCATGCTGTCCACAAGGTGTGGACGGTCGGCGAAATCGCGCAGCACGCGCGCGTAGAGGGCCGGTTCGTGACCGGGGATCAGGAATCCGGTCTCCCCGTCGCGCACGGCGACGGGCAGGCCGCCGACCGCGGCCGCGAGGACCGGCGTGCCCGCCGCCTGCGCCTCGATGGCGACGAGGCCGAAGGACTCGCTGTACGAGGGCATCACAAGGACCGACGCAGCCCTGAACCAGTCCGCCAACTGCTCCTGGCCGACCGGCGGCTGGAAGCGGACGACATCCGCGATCCCCAGCTTCGCGGCCAGTTTCTGCAGCCCCTCGGGCTTCGCGAGGCCGCTGCCGCTCGGGCCGCCGACGATGGGCACGACGATGTTCGCGCGCAGCGCGGGACGCTCGTCCAGGAGCACGGCGACCGCGCGGAGCAGCAGGTCCGGGGCCTTGAGGGGCTGGATGCGGCCCGCGAAGACCGGCACGAGGGCGTTCTGCGGCAGGCCCAGACGGTGCCGGGCGGCGGCGCGTCCGTCGGCGGGGCGGAACCGTTCGAGGTTGACGCCGGGGTGGACGACGGCGACCTTCCCGGGCTCGGCTTCGTAGTGACGTACGAGCTCGTCGGCCTCTTCGGAGGTGTTGGCGATGAGACGGTCGGCGGCGCGGACGATCTGCGTCTCGCCGATGACGCGGGCGGCGGGCTCGGGGGTGTCACCCTCGGCGAGTGCCGCGTTCTTGACCTTGGCCATGGTGTGCATGGCGTGGACGAGGGGGACGCCCCAGCGTTCGGCCGCGAGCCAGCCGACGTGGCCCGAGAGCCAGTAGTGGGAGTGGACGAGGTCGTAGTAGCCGGGCCGGTGGCCCGCCCAGGCCTGCATCACGCCATGGGTGAAGGCGCAGAGCTGGGCCGGCAGCTCTTCCTTGGCGAGCCCTTCGTAGGGACCCGCGTCCACGTGCCGGACAAGGACGCCGGGCGCCAGTTCCACGGAGGGCGGGAGTCCGCCGGTGGTGGCGCGCGTGAAGATCTCGACCTCGATGTTGATCGCGGCGAGGCGCTTGGCGAGCTCCACGATGTAGACGTTCATGCCGCCCGCGTCGCCCGTGCCGGGCTGGTGCAGCGGCGAGGTGTGCACGCTCAGCATCGCCACGCGGCGCGGACGCCGCTGGGTGCCGGGGATACGGAGCCGTGGGGGTGCCGCCGGGGAGCGACGCCCGAGCCTGGACACGTACTGGCTCACGTGGCGGTCCTCCTTGCGTACGGGCATGACTACGGGCATGACTACGGGCATGACTACGAGGAGGGCGTACGTACCTCCAGAGGCACAACACCGGAGTCGGCTGCTCCATTTCCGCCTGGCCCCCACGCGACCGGTTTTTACCAAAGCATTACGCTGCGTCCTCAACTCCGCGTGCTCGACCGTCGTCCCCGCATACCCTTGGTCCATGGCCCCACGCACCTCTTCCCGCCCCGTGGGAACGGTGACGCGCGGGACCACGAACCCGAACCGGCTGCGCCGCATGGACCGCTGGATCGCCGCCGTCCACGGCGCCGCGCTGCGCCGCTCCCCGGACCCCGTCGCCGTCGACCTCGGTTACGGCGCCTCCCCCTGGACCGCCGTCGAGCTGCTGCTCAGGCTGCGTACCGTCGCGCCACGCGCGCGGGTGGTCGGTATCGAGATCGATCCGGCACGGGTCGCGGCCGCCGCCCCGTACGAGCGCGAGGGGCTCACCTTCCGGCACGGCGGCTTCGAGGTCCCGCTGCCGGAGCCGGCGGGCACGGGGCCCGTCCTGATCCGGGCGGCAAACGTCCTGCGGCAGTACGACGAGGAACAGGTCGCCGCGGTCTGGGAGCGGCTCCGGGGCCACCTCTCCCCCGGCGGGCTGCTCGTCGAGGGGACCTGCGACGAGATCGGGCGGCGGCACGTGTGGGTCGCGCTCGGGCCCGAGGGGCCGCGCACGGTGACCTTTGCGACGCGGCTCGGCTCCCTGGAGCAGCCCTCCGACCTCGCCGAGCGGCTGCCGAAGGCGCTGATCCACCGGAACGTGCAGGGTGAGCCGGTGCACGCGTTCCTGCGGGACTTCGACCGTGCCTGGGCGGCCGCAGCGCCGTACGCCTCGTACGGGGCGCGCCAGCGGTGGATCAGGGCGGTGCGGGATCTGTCCGCCGACTGGCCGGTGACCGACGGGACTTCGCGGTGGCGGCAGGGGGAAGTGACGGTCCGCTGGGAGGCGTTGGCGCCTCGATCGGGGTGAACCCTGAGGTCCCCCCAGGTCACCCCCCAGGTCACTCTGACGCCACCCGGACGTCACCCGGACGTCACCCGGAGATGCTCCGGTACACGGACCAGCGGGGAACGATCTCCGCGTGCCGCACGTCACATGGGGCGTGTGGGGGATCGGAGTTGCTGCCGGGCTCTGTCGGATCGGGCGTCGGCATGGCACCATCCCGTTGGCGACCGTAAGTTACTGGCGGTAAATCAGTTTTGGGGGTGGCGGAGCGTGACCGGGAAGCGATACTCGACGGCGACGGCCGTGGCGCTGATCTGCGCGGCGACGGTGCTGGCCGCACCGGGGACGGCCTTCGCGAGTCCGGCGAAGCCCTCCAGTCCCACGAAGCCCACCGATCCGGCCCCCCGGACGGACAAGTCCCTCGAACAGGTCCGCAAGGACATCGACGAGCTCTACCACGACGCGGGCGTGGCGACGGATGCGTACAACGCGGCCGAGGAGAAGGCCGACAAGCAGTCCGAGCAGATCGTGAAGCTGGCGAAGGACATCTCCAAGGGCCAGGCGAAGCTGAAGAAGCTCAAGGCCCGCGCGGGCGCGGCGGCCCGCGCGCAGTACCGCGATGGCGGCATGCCGGACGAGGCCCAGCTCATGCTCAGCGACGACCCGGGCCAGTTCCTGGACGGCGCCGGACGCATGCGGCAGGGCCAGAAGGCGGCCAAGGGCATGCTGACCGAGCTGGAGCGGACGCAGGAGGACCTGCGGATATACGCGGAGGACGCCACCGCCCGCTGGAAGAAGCTGGAAGCCAACCGCAAGGCGAAGGCCGCCTCGAAGAAGAAGATAAAGAAGAAGATCGCGGCCGCCGAGAAGCTCAAGTCGACGCTGGAGACGAAGGAGCGGGAGCGGCTGCGCAAGCTGGAGGAGGCGGCCGCCCTCAAGAAGCAGTCCGCGTGGGTGAGTTCGGGTGCCCTGAAGGACGTCGACGGCAAGGCGTCGCCCCAGGGCAGGAAGGCCATCGAGTTCGCCACCGCCCAGATCGGCAAGCCATACGTGTGGGGCGCCGAGGGCCCGGGTTCGTACGACTGCTCGGGGCTCACCTCGAAGGCCTGGTCGTCCGCCGGGCGCGGCATACCGCGGACCTCGCAGGAGCAGTGGAAGCAGCTGCCGCGCGTCGACGTCAAGAACATGCGCCCCGGAGACCTGATCATCTACCACTCGGACGCGAGCCACGTCGGGATGTATCTGGGCGACGGCGCGATCGTGCACGCACCGCGTCCGGGCCGGGACGTGACGATCGCGGGCGCGGGCTCGATGAAGATCCTCGGGGTCGTGCGCCCGGACAAGTAGGCGGGCGCGGCGGCGGGCGTGGTGGGCGTCGGGTCATGTGACCCAGCGCACCCGGCGCCCGGTTGCTCAACCCTCCCGGCGTGATGTTCGTCATCCCTGGCGGGACCCCGCCGTGCCCAAGTGCGTTCCTGGATGCGGCATATGACGGTGGCCGTTTGCCGCGCGCCATTCCGCTGGAGGCACGGCTACCGCTATCGTCCCGTCGGTGCCGCGTCGACCTGCGTGGCGCCATGCCCTCGGGGGGAGGGAAGGAAGCAAACGATGCCCGTACCCATACCGCGGCAGAGAGCGATCCCGGCCGCGGAAGGCGGTCAGGCTCATGCGGCGCCCCCGCACGACACGACGGCGCCCGCCCACGCCCCGACAGCGAACAACAACAGCAATAACAGCAACAGCGGCGGCAACGGCCACAGCGCCGGCACCGGCACCGGCACCGGGCTGAGCCTGTTGGTGATCGAGGACGACCCGGCGGGCTCGCTGAGCGTTCCCGAGCTCCTCGACTCCGCGGGCAAGCCCATCCGTATCCGTACCGCCCGCAACCTCACCGAGGCCGAGCGGCTGCTCACGGACGACGTGCACTGCATCCTGCTCGACCTCGCCCTGCCCGCGCCCGGCGCAGCCGAGGCGGACGAGGACGAGCTCGTCGCCCTCAAGCACGTGCTGCGCCTCGCGCCCCGGCACGCCGTCCTCGCGCTCACCGCGAACGACGACTCCGAGCGCGGCGCCGAGGCCGTCCGCGTCGGCGCCCAGGACTACCTCTTCCGCGAGGAGCTGGACGGACGACTGCTGAGCCGCGCCATCCGGTACGCGGTGGAGCGCAAGCGCGCCGACGCCGCTCAGCGCCAGCTGACCGAGTCCCGCCTGCGCGCACAGGAGAACGCCCGCCTGGAGCGTGGCCTGCTGCCCACGCCGCTCCTGGAGGGCTCACCGCTGCGCTTCGCCGCCCGCTACCGGCCCGGCCGCTCCCGCGCGCTACTCGGCGGCGACTTCTACGACACCGTGCGCACCCCCGACGGCTCCGTGCACGTCATGATCGGCGACGTCTGCGGCCACGGCCCCGACGAGGCGGCGCTCGGCGTGGAGCTGCGGATCGCCTGGCGCGCGCTGACCTTCGCGGGGCTCTGCGGTGACGAGCTGCTCTCCACGCTCCAGAAGGTCCTCGAGCACGAGCGCTCGGACGACGAGATCTTCGCGACGCTCTGCACGGTCGACATCGCCCCGGACGGCCGCAGGGCCGGTCTCTGCCTCGCCGGGCATCCGTCGCCGCTGATCGCGCGCGAGGGGCGCCCCGCGGAACTCCTCCCGTACGAGGACGGCGGCCCGGCGCTCGGACTGCTGCCGCGCGCCCGCTGGCCGCGCCGTCAGGTGGAGCTCGGCGGCAAATGGAGTCTGATGCTCTACACGGACGGCCTGATCGAGGGCCGGATCGGCGAGGGCAACCAGCGTCTGGGGCAGGACGGCATGGTGGAGATGATCCGCCGCCAGATCGCCGCGGGACTCCAGGGCGACGGGCTGCTGGAGGCCGCCGTGAACGAGGTGCGCGATCTCAACGGCGGGGACCTGACGGACGACGTGGCGGTGCTGCTCCTGGACCGGGCGCCCGGTCCGCGGTGACGGCGCCGTAGGAGCTGTCGGCCCCCACGCCGTCAGGAGAGCTACCGGCCGCCGTTGTACGGGCCGTACGGGCCGTCGCTGCTTGAGCCGCCGCGACGGCCGCCGCGGCCACCGCCGGTGATCTGCTGGATCGCCGGGCGCACGTCGACCATGTACACGATCGTGGCGACGAGGCCGATGATCGGCAGGAACGACAGGATCGGGAAGAGCAGGTTCACCACGAAGGCGAGGCCGAGGATGATCAGCCAGAACGGCTTGGTCTTCTTGTCCGCCGCACGGTAGGCGTCCTCGCGCCGGATGGCGGCGTCGATGAGCGCGAATCCGCTGAAGACGATCAGGGCCAGCGACAGCAGCCACATGAAGTTCGCGAACCCTTGCATCAGCACAACGTCCACCACCAGTCTCGGCTCATCGATTACGCGGCCACCGTACCCGCTACCCCGTCAACGGGGCGGGCACGCGGTGAGTGCCCGCCCCTTACACACGCCGAAGGCGTGTCGAAGCCCTACTTGGCAGGCGGCGTGGTCTTCTTCGCCGTCGTCTTGCGGGCCGGGGCCTTCTTCGCGACCGGCTTCTTCGCCGGGGCGGGGGCCGCGCTCCTGGGCTCGGCGACCACAGCCGCACCGGGCGCGGAGGCCTCCGTCGCCGTGGACTCCGTGCCGTCGTCGGGCTCGACCGTCTCGGCCAGGTCGAGGATCTCCTCGGCGGCCTCACCGCGCCACGACTTCACGGCCTGCTCGCCGTGCTCGGCGACCTCGTCGTACTTCTCGCGCGCCTTGACCGCGAGCTCGGCGGCCACGCCGACACCGCGCAGCGCGAAGTCCTGAGCGGTCTCGCCGAGCTTCTTCAGGTCGGTGTCGAGCGTGCCGAGCACCTCGGTGACCTTGGCCTGGAGGGTCTCCTGCGCCTCCTTGGCGCGGGCGGCGGCCTTGTCCTGGACGGTCTTGGGGTCGGTGTTGCGCACCGCGTCGATACGCGTCGGTGCTTCGGCGATCAGCTGCTCGACGAGACCCGGGACCTTCTTCGCCTGCTGGAAGGCGAGGTCCGCGGACCCGGCGACGAAGTACGCGGGGGTGGGGTTGCTGAGGGTCTTGCGCAGGTCATCGGTGATGGCCATGACGATTGGTCCTCCCGGATTCGCGTCGGCTTGTCAGCCTGGTCAGCTGTGCTTGGCTTGTCAGCTCGAGGGTGGGTGCTCTGGGTGCTCTGGGTGCTCTGGGCCGGCATCACTGTCGTCGTCCGCGTACGACGCCGCGTCGAAGCCGTTCTCCTTGCGGAACGACTCGTAGATCTGCAACAGCACCTGTTTCTGGCGCTCGTTGAGGGACGGGTCGGCGAGGATGACGGCGCGCGTCTCCAGCTCGTCCCGCTCCTTCTCGTCGAGGATCCCGGCCCGCACGTACAGCGTCTCGGCGGAGATCCGCAGGGCCTTGGCGACCTGCTGCAGAACCTCGGCGCTCGGCTTGCGCAGGCCGCGCTCGATCTGGCTCAGATACGGATTGGACACTCCGGCGGCGTCGGCGAGCTGCCGCAACGACAGCTGCGCGGAGCGCCGCTGCTCGCGCAGATACTCGCCGAGATTGCCGACGTTGAGTGATGCCATGCCTCGATGGTGCAGCACCCTTGCTAACTATTGCAAGCGCCCGCTTGCAAAAGTGCGCCACGCCACGTCGTTTCTCTCGCCCGCCACTTGTCCTGTTTGTCGTGTCTCTGTGTAGCTGAGGCAGTCTCGGTCGTCGTGAGGCATCTGGTTGCACGTCTCGCTCAATCTCGGGCATCTGGTGCGGTGTCTCGGTCAACCTGAGGCAGCGGCCCCTTCCGCTCTCTACGGTCGTTGGAGCTGTTCAGCGCACCGAGTTGAGGGTGGCTGGTGGAGGCGGAGGACTTCTGGCTTGAGTACGTCGACGCCGGGGGTGAACTGCGTGGCGGGCCGCTTGAGGTGATGTGGCCGGTCCGATTCGAGTCGGCTGGGCAGGTGCGGGTTTTCCCGTCGTACCGGGGGCAGCGCAACTTCCCGGGTTGGTATTGGGCTGCGACCAGCACGGAATTGGTGGGTTACGAGTCGTGGGTGGAGCTGAGCCACCTGATGCGGCTGGATGCTGAGCCGGAGGTGTGCGGGCTGATCTCGCAGCCGTTTCGGTTGTCGTGGCGGTGTGACGGCCGGAGTCGGCGGATCAGTCACACGCCGGATTACTTCGTGCGCCGCCGGGACGGCAGGGTCGTGGTGCTGGATGTGCGTCCGGATGAGCTGGTCGAGCCGGAGGACGCGGCGAAGTTCGCGGCCACGGCGGTGGCCTGCGCTCGGGTCGGCTGGGATTACGAGCGGGTCGGGGTACTCGGCCCGGTGCTGGCGGCGAATCTGCGCTGGCTGTCGGGTTACCGGCATCCGAGGGTGCGGCGTGGGCCGGTGGCGGATCGTCTGCGAGGAGTGTTTGTCCAGCATCAGGGCCTGCTCGCGGGGGCCCGGACGGTCGGAGACCCGATCGCAGTACTGCCGGTGCTCTTCCATCTGCTGTGGTGCCGGGAGCTGGCCGTGGATCTGGTCGGTGAGCGGTTGTCGGCGGCGACGGTGGTGGGACTGGCGCCTGCGGCTACGGGGGAGGTGGGGAGCGATGCCGACGCGTCCGCGGCTTCTGTCGCTGGGTGACCGGGTCCGCTACGAAGGGTGCGAGCACAGCGTCGTCGCGTTGCATGGAACGGCGGTGCGACTGGTCGACGATGCCCAGGCCGCGAGCGTGGTGCTGCTGGGTCACTTGCTGGCCTCTGAGGGATTTGCCGTGCTCGGCACGGGCCCGTCCCGCCCGCCGCTGCCGGAGGAGGGGGTACTGGAAGGACTGCCCGAGGAGGAAGCGGAACGGGTCCGGTGGTGGCAGCGGCACTTGACCGAGCTGATGACTGGCCGCCCGGATGCTGATCCCGGCAAGCCGGTGAAGGCCGAGTACGACCCGGAAGTGCGCTCGGTGCGCCAGCGGGAGCTGGCCAAACTCGCCGAGCTGCGGGAGGCCGGTGAGGAGGTGGCCCTGAGCACCTTGCAGAGGCTGCGCACCCGTTTCGAGTGCGAGGGGGTCGCGGGGCTGGTGGACCGGCGCCTGGTCAGGCCCGTCACGGGGACGGGCAGGGCCGATCCGCGGGTGGTGGCGGCGATCGAAAAGGTCGTGAACGGCCGAACTGATGAGGCGACGGTGTCCGCGCAGGTGCTGCGGCGCCAGGTCGAACGCCTGCTGGCGGACGAGCACGGCGCCGGGACGGTGGCGATGCCGTCGCGGGCCGCGTTCTACCGGCTGCTTCAGGCTGTCTCGACGGGACGGCATCTGCTGGGCTCGGCCCGCACCCGCCGCTCGCTGGGCAAACAGCCGAAGCGGATGTTCGGACAGCTCACGGCAGCACGGCCGGGCGAGGTGATGGAGATCGACTCCACGCCGCTGGACGTGATGGTCGTCCACGACGACGGGACGGTGGACCGCTGCGAACTGACCGGGCTGGTGGACCTGGCGACCAGGACGCTGGCGGCAGTGGTGCTGCGGCCGTCGACGAAGGCGGTCGACGCCGCACTGCTGCTGGCACGGGCGATGACACCGGAACCGGTCCGGCCCGGCTGGCCGGACGCACTGCGCATGTTCCGGTCGGTGTTGCCCTACACCTCGCTGCTGCCGCTGGACGAGCGGCTGGCCCAGGCCGCCGCGAAGCCGGTGATCGTCCCAGAGACAGTGGTCAGCGACCGTGGGAAGGCATACTTCTCGGACAACTTCCGCAACGCCTGCCGTCACTTGGGGATCTCGTTCCAGCCCGCTCACCCCGACACTCCGACCGACAAGCCGCACATCGAGCGGACGCTGGGCTCGGTTTCGACGATGTTCGCCCAGTACGTTGCCGGTTACACCGGCCGCAGCGCCGAGATGCGGGGCAAGGACCCTGCCGCGCAAGCGGCCTGGTCCATCCACGAACTCCAGGAACTCTTGCAGGAGTGGGCCGTCGCCGTCTGGCAGACGAGGCCGCACGACGGTCTGCGGGACCCGCTGATGCCGGACCGTCCGCTGAGTCCGAACGAGAAGTACGCCGCGCTGGTCGCGGCGGCCGGATACGTGCCGGTCGCCCTGGTCCAGGAGGAGTACATCCAGCTCATGCCCCGCGAGCGACGGGTCATAGGCCCCGGCGGGGTGCGGATCAACAACCGCACCTACGACGCCCGCGCGCTTGGGCCCTACCGGCGCCAGCCCTCCGGCGCCGGTCCGGACGGCAGGCTCTGGGAGGTCCACTACGACCCCTACGACATCTCCCGCGTCTGGGTACGCAACCACCGCGAAGGCGGCTGGATCACCGCGACCTGGCGCCACCTGCGCACCTCGCCCGTCCCCATGGGTGAGCTGATCTTCGACCGGGCCCACCAGGTACTGGCCGAACGTGAACAGCGCAGGCCGGACGAGGAAGCCGTCGCCCGCGCCGCGGTCGAGCTGCTGGACCGGGCAACCGACGGCCCCGACGACCATCCCGTCCGGCGGCAGAAGGGGAAAACCCGAGCAGACGAGCGGCGCGACCGCAAAGCGGCAGCCCGCACCCGGGCAACCAGCACCGCTGCCTGGCCCCGGCCCGAACCGCCCGGACGCGAGGAGCCGCTGCCGGACGAAACGGTCCGCGATTCCGAAGAATCCGAGGAGACCGAGGAGTTGGCCAAGGTGGTGCCGCTGGGCATCTTCGACGCACGCGAGGAGGCGAAGCGATGGTGGTGAACCCTTCCGACGACGGCATGACACCCACAGACGAGGAGCGCATCGAGCCGCCGACGACACTGGCCGGGTGGCGGCACTTCATCGACAGGGACGCGGCCACCTTCCAACTCGCCTCCGTCCGAAGCTGGGAGGTGATGGACGACCGGGTCCGCAACTCCTACAACGAGCGGCGCATCGACTACCACTCCGAACTGCAAGTCGTGCGGACGTCCACGGTCAACGAAGTCGCCCACCAGAGAAGACTGCTTACGCTGCTCAACCGCCGGAAGCACGGCGCCCGGAGGGGCCTGATCATCTCGGGTGAACGCACCACAGGGAAGACCACCGCTCTGCGGCAGCTCGGCAGACTGCACGAGTTGCGAACCCGGCAGCGCTACCCGGACAGCAGGCGGGTCCCGTCGTCTACGTCACCGCCCCGCCCAAGGGATCACCCCGCAAACTCGCCATCGAGTTAGCCCGGTTCCTCGGGCTGCCAGCGATCTCTCCCCGGCACAACACGGTCGACATCACCAGCGCCGTCTGCCAGGTTCTCATCGAGGCCCGCACCGACCTGGTCCTGGTCGACGAGATCCACCTGATGAACCTGGCGACCACCGCCGGTGAAGAACTGTCCGACCACCTCAAGTACTTCACGGAGCACCTGCCCGCGACCTTCGTCTATGCGGGCATCGACGTCGAGCACTCCGGACTGTTCACCGGTATCCGCGGCGACCAGATCGCCGGCCGCTGCACACTCCTGCACACCGGACCCTTCCCGCTCAACTCCCAATGGGAGGCGCTGGTGGTGACGATGGAGGCCACGCTCCGGCTTCACCACCACACGGCCGACATCCTCGCCAGCCTGCACCCCTACCTCCACCAGCGCACCGGAGGCATGATCGGAAGTCTCTCCCACCTGATCCGGGCCGCCGCGATCTCCGCAATTCTCGACGGCAGCGAACGCATCACCCGCCGCCGGCTCGACGGCATCCACGTCGACCACGCCAGTGAAAGGGCCTTCCGGGGCGAAGCCCGACGCGGCAGGGCAGCCGGATGAACGGCCGCCAGAGAGGTCCTGCTCCCGTCACCTCACTGCCCTTCACTCCCGTCCTGCTCCGTCCGCTGCCCCATACGGTCACCCCGTTCGCGAACGAGACGCTCAACTCCTACCGTCGGCGCCTGGCTGCCGCGAACCAGACCGAGTTCCGCACCATGCGCAACCCGTCACGCTGGCTCCAGTGCCCGCTCAACGAACTGGAGCGGCTGGAGCTCATCAGCGGCCAGCCCCGCACCACACTGCTCTGGGCGCTGCCAGAACTGCGGCACCAGGCTCCTGACATCGTCCCGCCACCCGAGACCTTCATCGTCAACCACCGGCCCGCCTGCGACCTCTGCGCCTGGCGCTCCGGCAGCAACGGCCAGCCCATCCACGTCTACATCCGAGGGTTCCATGACAACGTCTGCATCCGCCATCAGCGCTGGCTGAGCTACGGACACCCGAACGACTCCAAACAGATCGACCTGTCACAGGCTCCGGAAATCGTGCAGGCTCAGATTCTGCTGGACCGGCTCGAACGCCGACACGGCGCCTCCATTCTTTTTGAGTGTTACCGCCGGTGCGAAAAGTTCTGGACGGAAGTAGACAATCGGGCACTGGTGCACCGAGACAGAGAAGCCGTGCTCCAGCGCATCTACCGACCCAGCAACGGGGCTCTCCCGGACCGTTTCGCAGTCCATCGAACACCACGGCTCAAACGAGCCGCCAACTATCCTCAAGCCGCCAGGTTCACGAAGCTGATCATTTCCCTGGCACAGCGGCCGGAGGTCGAACGCAGAGTCGGACACCTCTCCGGCACCACCCAGATCGAGTTCGAGCAAGCCTTCCACCTGGACGACCGCCCCCGAGGCATCACACTCCCCTGGCTCCGCAACGGCCTTGTCGGCTTGGTGGAAGTCGTCGCAGATCTGACTCACGACGGTGAACACGAAGACGCCTCATCTTGACTGACCATCACGAAGCATCCGCATCGTGATCCATGAGGGACATCCCGGATGCCAGAGCGCGGGCAACGTCGGCGAAGTACTGCTCGTCGGCACCAGGGGCAAGACCGAGGGGGACTCCCTGGCTGAGGCCGACGAACAGTGCCCTGAGCGCCGTGGTCAGACGTTGTGCCTGATGCGACGTCACAACGCTTCCGTTGTGCGACCTTCCGGTGAACAGCGCGATCAGATGGTTCTCCTGCGCCCGGATGGACGTGGCGAGCTGGGACCCCAGCTTTGGGTCATGCAGGGCCATGTCCAGCAAGGTGATCTGAAGCGACAGGCGGGGCAACGCGTCCGGCGCGTCACAACTGCGCCGGTAGTACCGGGCAAAGGCGTCGACCGCCTCAAGCAGATCAAGTCCAGCGGGAACCGCCTGCTCGATCTCCTCGTAGTACGGCCGCAGGTAGTCGGCGACCAGGGCAACCACCAGGCCGTTCTTGCTCCCGAACAGTGAGTAGACGGCACCGGTGGTCAGGTCGGCACGCTCGGCGATCTCCTCAACCTTGGCCCGGTACCCGTCGCGGGAAACGACCTGGAACGCAGCGTCCAGCAAGGCCCGGCGGTTACGTTCCTTGGCCTCCGCTCTCGTCATTCTCATAGTTTGATTATTACCGTAATCTCGTTACGGAACCAATCGGGAAGACCTTCAAGGAGGACGCTCATGGCCCAGGTCGTGGCACCGCGCGTGACCCGCCAGACGGTGGGAGCCATCGCCGATGGCGCCTTCAAGGTGTTGCTCGCCGCTGTCTACATCGCTGGCGCTGCCCCGCTCGGCCGGTTACTCGGCACGCCGGCCTGGCTGATGGTCGTCTCAGGCGTGGCTCTGCTGATCGGCGGCGGCATCGAGATCGGATACACGCGCAGCCGGTCGATGCGCACTTACACGCAGCTCATGATCGCCTATGACAGCGGCTGGGGGTTGGCGGCCCTGGCTGGCCTCCTGATGGCGTGGCAGGGCAGCAGCGCCGGAGGTGAAGTCTGGATGGGATACCAGACAGCCGCCCCCATCATGTTCGCCGCACTGCTGGTCGCCGCCGCCCCTATGCAGATGACCTCGGACACTCAGCGCGACACCTCGGATTGAGCGAGACAGCCAAGCCGCCACCGTCTCACTCAAACTGAGGCACCCCCGGTCAGACACTCACGCTGCCTCACCTTGAGCGAGACCGGACATGTCCTGTCTCTGTGATGTCCGTGCAGTCTCAGTCACCTCCGGGCAAGTGAGCTGACGTCTCAGTCATCTCCGGGCATTTGGTGGGGTGTCTCGGTCTTCTCCGGGTACGTCATCGCTGCTCTCCGTACGGTCGTCGTGTCTGGTCGACGACGTACCGGAGACCTGGGTGGATGCGAGCGTGTTGTCGGCGGAGGACTTCGAGCTGGAGTACGTCAGCGCCGCCGGAGTCCGTGAGCGTGGTGCGCTAGGGCAGTTGTGGCCGGTGACGTTCGAGTCGGTACGGCCCGAGCGCCGATTCCCGGCTTTCCGGGGGCAGGGCAACTGGTGCGGTTGGTACTGGTCGGCGACCTGCGGCGGGCACGTGGGCTACGAGTCGTGGCTGGAGCGAGACCGGCTGGTGCTGCTCGACTTCGATCCGTCGGTGACGGGCATGGCCTCGCAGCCGTTCCGACTGTCGTGGACGGGATCGGAGGGGAAGCGGATCCGGCACACGCCGGACTTCTTCGCACGTCGCGCGGACGGCACTGCCCTGGTTGTTGATGTCCGCCCCGATGACCGGATCGAGCCGCTCGATGCGGTGAAGTTCACCGCGACGGCGATGGCGTGTTCGCTGGTGGGCTGGGATTTCACTCGGGTGGGGGTGCCGGATGCGGTGCTGATGGCGAACGTCCGCTGGCTGGCGGGGTATCGGCATCCGCGAGTGCACCGCGCCGGGGTCGCAGCCCGGCTGATGACGGTTTTCACCGAGGGCGGCGGACTGCTGCACGGGGTTCGCCGCGTGGGCGATCCGATCGCGGTGCTTCCGGTGCTGTTTCACCTGCTCTGGCGGCAGGCCCTGACTACGGACCTGGAGGCCGGATTGTTGGCCGCTGACACGGAGGTCCGGCTCGGCACAGTGCGGGAAGGGGGCCAGGATGCCGTTGCGTCCACGGCTGTCGAACCGGTGACCTGGTCCGCTTCGACGGCCGCTTCCAGACGGTGGCGGCGCTAGAGGGGACTGCGGTCCGGCTGGTCGACGAGGCACAGTCGGCGAGCGTGGTGATGCTCGCCCATCTGCTGGCCGATGAGGACTTCGAGGTGCTCACACCGGGACCGGTGCGCACAGTGGTTCCGGCGGCCGGGGTGCTGGAGGGACTTCCCGCCAAGGCGGTTGAGCGGGCCGAGTGGTGGCAGCGGCACCTGGTGGAGATGCTGACCGGCTGCCCAGCCGAGGACCCGCACGGACCGATGCGAGGCGAGTACGACCCGGCCACCCGCTCCTTACGGCAGCGGGAGTTGGCCAAGGTCACCGAACTGGAAGCGGCGGGGACGACAGTGTCGTTGACCGTGCTGCAAGACATGCGGGCCCGGTTCGAGCGGGAGGGTGTACTCGGTCTGGTCGATCCGCGGCTGCGGTCCGTCCCGGACGGCACGGGCCGCGCCGACAGGCGGGTGGTGGCAGCTCTGCGGAAGGTCGTGGAGGAGCAGACTGCCCGGTCCACGGTTCCTGCACAGGTGCTGCGGCGCCGGATGGAACGCCGCCTGGAGGGCGAGCACGGGGCCGGGGTGGTGCCGTTGCCGTCACGGGCGACGTTCTACCGGCTGCTCAAGGCGGTCTCCTCCGGCCGGCACACGCTGGGCTCGGCCCGCACCCGCCGCTCGCTGGCCAAGCAGCCCGACGGCATGTTCGGCCAGCTGACCGCGTCCCGGCCGGGCGAGGCGATGGAGATCGACTCAACTCCGCTGGATGTGCTGGTCGTTCACGATGACGGCACGGTGGACACCGTGGAGCTGACTGGCATCGTCGACATCGCGACCCGCACGTTGTCCGCTGCGGTGCTGCGGCCCTCGACGAAGGCGGTGGACGCCGCCCTGCTGCTGGCGAGGGCGATGACGCCGGAGCCGATGCGTCCGGGCTGGTCGGACGCGCTGCGAATGTCCCGCTCGGTGCTGCCGCACGCCTCCCTCACAGCGCTGGACGAACGGCTTGCCCAGGCAGCGGCGATCCCGGTGATCACACCGGAGATGATCGTCTGTGACCGGGGCAAGGCTTACATCTCCAACACGTTCCGCTCGGCCTGCCAGTCGCTGGGCATCTCCTTCCAGCCCGCCCACCCCGAAACCCCGACGGACAAGCCGCACATCGAGACGACGCTGGGCTCGGTGGCCACGATGTTCGTCTCGCACCTGGCCGGCATAAGGGCCGCAGCGCCGAACACCGCGGCACCGATCCCGCAGCACAGGCGGTCTGGTCGATCCACCAGCTCCAGGAACTGCTCCAGGAATGGATCGTGATCTGGCAGAACCGTCCGCACGACGGCTTGCGCGACCCGCTGATGCCGGGCAAAGCACTGAGCCCGAACGAGAAGTACGCGGCCCTGGTCGCCGCGGCCGGGCACGTCTTGGTTGCCCTCACTTCGGAGGAGTACATCGAGCTGCTGCCCCGCTGCCGCCGGACGATCAACTCCTACGGCATCCGGCTGGGCCACCGCACCTACGACAGCGTGGAGCTGACTCCGTTCCGCCGCCAGCCGTCCGGCACCGGAACAGACGGGAAGGGGTGGGAGGTCCACTATGACCCTTACGACATCTCGCGCATCTGGGTACGCAATCACCGTGAGGACGGTTGGATCACCGCGATCTGGCGTCATCTGCGCACCGCTCCGATGCCGATGGGTGAACTGGCCTGGGACCACGCTCGTCGCGTTCTTGCCGAGCGGGGTGCCGATCCGGTGACCGAGGGGGAGATCGCGCAGGCTGCGGTCGCGCTCCTGGACCGGGCCGCTGACGGTCCCCAGAGCACAGCGGGCAAGCCCTCTGGTCGCACCCGCAAGGACCGCAAGGTCGCCGCCCGCACTCGCTCGACCAGCGTTCCTTCATGGCCTCGGCCAACTCCTGCCGAGCCTGTTGAGCCACCGCCTTCTGTCGCGGAGGAACCGGATGGAGACGAGGGTGTCCTCGCCGATGTCGTCCCGCTCGGAATCTTCGACGCCCGCAAGGAGGCTGAGAAGTGGTGGTGAACACACCGGAGCCGGACACGGCCGGCACCGCAGGCCTGTTGGAGACACGTCGTGATCCCACCACGCAGCTCACCGGCTGGCGCCAGTTCGTCGAGGCCGACCAGGCGGCCTTCGAGTTGCTGCCCGAAAGCCGGTGGCGTTCGCTGGGCCCTGCCGATCAGGAGCTCTACGACGATGCTCGCGTCCTCTATCACTCCGAGCTTCAGGTCGTACGCACTGCGGCGGTCCGGGAGATCGCCCACCTAGGACGCCTGTTGACCCTGCTCAACCAGCGTGAATCCGGCGCCCGGCGGGGTTTGATCGTCTCCGGCCAGCAGACGACGGGCAAGACCACCGCTCTCAAGCAGCTCGGCCGCCTCCACGAACTGCGCGTCCGGCAGCGCTACCCGGACAGCGACCGGATCCCCGTCGTCTATCTGACCGCCCCACCCAAAGGGTCACCTCGCAAGCTCGCCATCGAGTTCGCCCGCTTCCTCGGCCTGCCCTCCGTCTCAGCCCGGCACAACACGATCGACATCACCAACGTCGTCTGCCAGGTGATGATCGAGGCCTGCACGGATCTTGTTCTCGTTGACGAAATCCACCTGCTGAACCACGGCACGACCGCCGGTGAGGACCTGTCAGACCACCTGAAGTACTTCACTGAGCACCTGCCCGCGACCTTCGTCTATGCAGGTATCGACGTCGAGCAGTCCGGCGTGTTCACCGGGATCCGCGGCCGACAGATGGGCGGACGTTGCGTTCTGGTCCGCACCGGGCCCTTCCCTCGTAGCGCGGAGTGGCGATCACTGATCGCCACTCTGGAAAACACTCTGCGTCTGCACCGCCATCGGCCGAACACCCTGGTGGATCTCTCCGACTACCTGCACCAACGCACCGGCGGCGTGATCGGAAGCCTCTCCCACCTGATCCGTGTTGCGGCCATCTCCGCGATCCTCGACCAGAGCGAGCGCATCACCCTGGGCCAGCTGAAGAAGACCCGGATCGACCACAACAGCGAGAGCTCCTCCCAGCAGAGGGCCGGATGAGCGAGCCGACCGACTACTGGCTGATCCGTCTGCTTCCTCGCCCCGTTACGCCGTTCCCGCAGGAGAGCGAGACGTCCTACCTGCACCGGCTGGCCGAGGCGAACGGGATCCGTCCTCAAAGGGCCCTCGCGCAGAGCTACTGGCTGGAGTCACGGCAGAGCTACATCGACCGGCTCAGCGTGGCCAGCGGGCAGCCCCCGGAAAGCCTGATGAGGGCGATCCCCAATCTCGGCCAGAAGTCGATGACGAACCATCCCCAGCGCCCGGACTTCTTCCCTGGCGTTCCCTGCCGTCTTTGCGTTGCGCGGCGCACCGGAAGCTACGACCGCAACCGCCAGGTCACCGCCTGGCGCTCGCGTTTCCACGACCAGGTCTGTCTCCGCCACCGGCTCTGGATCGGCCAGCCCGCGGGCCACTACCTGATCCAGGCTGATCTCTCCGACCTCCCCGACGTGCTCCACGCCCAGCAACGCCACCACCGCCTTCTCCACGAGCACGGTCCCGCCGTCCTCAGCAAGTGTTACGAGTACGGAGCCGCCCTCTGGACCGAACTCGCCGGCCGGAGCTTCCGCCAGGAGGACACGGCGCGACGCGTTCGGGCCCTTCCCCTGCTCCAGTACGGCAGCAACCGCAACCACCGACGTCTCATAGCCCATTACCCGGAGACCGTCACGACGACCGCTCTCTACGCCTCCCCTTACTGGCGATCACTCGCCCTCGCTGAAGGGCGCGGCTTCCACCAGCTCGTCGACGAATTCAACAACCGCCTGCAGGTCGAGCTGATCCCCAGATTCGACGGGACCATGTGGTTCGACAACCTGCTGAAAGGGACCGCCGACCGGGTCGAAAGGTCTCTCACGGCATACGCCGAAAGGGCAGCCACTCGGAGAACCTGAGACGTCCCTAGGATCGGCCGTCTCCGAGATTTCCGGGCGCCCCAGGCCAGAGGGACCGGGGCACCCGGACCTAGCTGCTGAGAACGCATAGCTACCGCGTCAGGTTTCTCCTGACACTAAGAACCGTCAGGCTTTACTTGACACACCTTATTTGTCGTGAAAACCCTGACGATTCGATAGCGTCAGGCCTACATTGACGTGGTGACCACTTCACCCGACGCCTCGTCCGAGGCCGCCCGCAGTCTGCCGCCCCTGCTTTCCCCTCGCGACGAGTCCCGTCTCCACCTCGCCGCCACCGCCCTGCACGTCGCCCAGACGGGAGCTGACCTCGTCCCAGTCGACCCGCATGCGCCCGCCGGCGCACTCCTGAGCCAGGCCCTCCACCTGGCACGGGTCGCCTCCACTGCCGTCGAGGCGGCCGTCGTTGCCGAGCGCGAGCGCGGCACCACCTGGGAGGAACTTGCCACCGTCGCCGGCACCACCAAACAGTCCGCCCACCAGCGCTGGAACCAGGCCGTCAAGTCCTGGTCCCACCTGGGGCGCAGCGCCGCCATGGGCATGAAGGAGTACTCCGCCAGCGACCGGGCGCACTCCCTGGACACGTCCTTCGCCCACATCGACCCGAAGAGCCGTACCGATGCGGTGTCCGCAGGGCTCGATGCGGTACGTCACCCGCATTCCGCGGGAGCGCAGGAGGCCCGCCGCGCCCGGGCCCGGGAACTCCACGCCCGGTGCCAGGATCTGGAACGCGACATCACCCGCAACAAGGAGCACTACATCAAGGCTCCGGCCGACCGCCTGGAGCACCTCAAGCGCGCCGCCAATTCCACGGCCGCGGCCGACCTGTACGAGCAACTGGCCCTCGTGTACGACGCATTGGTCATCGCGGAGCCGGAACTCGCTGTTGAACACCGCGAGAACGCCGACCAGCGACGCAGCTACGCCGCCGTGAACCGCAAGGACACCGAGTACCGCTTGGAGGATGCCGCGAAGGACCTGCCTGCCTCCGCACCTGTTGGCTGGGGCGACGAGGACGCCCCGTCGGGGTTGGCTCCGTCCGGCTGGGCCGCCGAGGACGACGTTCCCCGTGTGCTGGCCTCCACGGACAAAGAGGCCTAACGAGACGAGGGTTGCGCAGCTAACCCCCGCATCAGGCCTAGTGGGTGACGCCCGTCAGAGCGGCGGGCGTCACCCACTTCTGCGAGGTTCTCGTGTCCCTGCTCTCCCTGCTCTCCCTGCTCACCAATGCACTGTCCGACACGACGGACGCACTCGTCGCAGCCCTGGTCCTGAGTGGACTACGCGGGGGCGGCGCAGCAGCACGCCGCCTGCTGTCCCGGGGCCAGCGAGCCACCGAAGGGGTGGTCAGCCCCCTGCCGGAAGGACCGCCCGTGCTCCGCTGCTACACCCTGCTCTCTACCACGGATCCCGACGGCCGCCCAGCCCAGCGTCTCAGCGCCCACCCGTCGGGCCATTCCGTCATCTTCCTCGTCGACGGCCGCCCGCAGCGCTATCTGCTGACGGAGACCCCGCTGCACGATGGATCCTTCATCGCCGTCCGGGCGCGGTAGCCATCCGCGCTGGTCGCGGGCGTCGCCGTCTCTCCGGTCGGACGCCCGCACCGGAAGTTGCCCGGAGTTCTTCGAGACGCCGGGCACGCTGGGCGTCTCACCCCAAGCCCGGGCACTGCAGGTCGGAGGGACGCCGTACCCGGAGATATCTGCGACCGGACAACTGATGTCCTGTTTCCGCGATGTGTAGGCAGTCCCGCTCTTCTGTAGTCATGAAAGCGGGTGCGGCATACGCCGGACTTCTTCGTCCGCCGCGCCGACGGCACGGGCTTGGTGGTGGACGTGCTGCCGGACGAGCGGATCGGGCCGGATGACGCGGCGAAGTTCACGGTGACGGCGGCGTCCTGCCGGTCGGTGGGCTGGGGCTTCGTGCGGGTGGGGCCTCCGGAGACGGTGCTGATGGTGAACGTGCGGTGGCCGGCCGGCTACCGCCATCCGCGGGTGCTCCGCCCGGAGGTCGCTGCCCGGGCACCCCTGCGAGGCACCAGCCGCACATGGCTCAGCACCACCACCTCGCAGCTCCGGGCGGTCAGTTCAGCAGGGCGGCCGTGAACATCTCGCGGCGCTCCGCCAGCCAGGTCTGCATGCGGTCCCAGCGTTCCCACCCACCACGTTCGGCCAGTGCCTGGAGATATACGGGGTCGCCGTCAGCCACGCGGCGGGCGACGAAGGCCCGGCAGACGTCGGTGGCCTGCTCGATGACGCCGAACAGCTCGGCGCGGTCCTGCGGCGAAAGGCCGTAGCTGTCGGCAAGGACCCGCAGCCGCGCGGGTGCATCCAACCCGGAGGGGTAGAAGGCGGCTGCGGATGCGGGATCGACCAGGGGCACCCAGTAGCGGGCGGTCATGGCGACGTCCCAGAGGGGACGGCCCGGAGCTGCCAGGTCGAAATCGATCAGGGCAGCGGCACGGCCGTCACGGAAGACGACGTTGTCCGGGCACACGTCGTTGTGGCACAGCATCATTCCCCCCTCCGGATCGGCCAGGTCCCCCGGCCACCCGGCACGGGTGTCGACCTCGATGGCCGCGCTGGTTTCATGCAGGCGCCGCAGCAGGCTCCCCACCGATTCCAGGGCGGTCTTCGTCATCGCCCAGTCCGCGAACGGTGGCAGAGCCACGTCTCCGGGTATGAAGGTGAGCTGTTCACGGCCGTCCTCGGTAAGACCGACAGGCGTCGGCGCCGCGTCGAAGCCGTGCTCCTTCAGGGCAAGGAGGTACTCGTGCAGGGCGCGCGCGTTGCGCGGCGCCGGGCGCTCCACCAGCGCACCACGGCGGAAGACCGCCCCTGCGTTCACCATGCCGCCGACCAGCTCCTCGCCCTCAGCCGTCATGACGATCACGCTACCGCCGCATCGATCCCAGGCGTGCCAGGCCCCCGGCCCCCACACTTAACTGAGACAGGGCACCCGCCACTGACCTGTTGTCCTGTCTCCCTCTCCTCCCGAGCCGCTGCCGCGCTCGGCTGGCTACGGTTGTGCGACTGATGACTGGGCGACGGGGGCAACGATGCGTATCGCGGTGACGGGGGCGGCGGGCAGTCTGGGGCGACGGGTGGTGCAGTTGCTCGCGGGCCGGGCCGACGTGGACGTGGTCGCGATGACCCGGCGGAAGCTGCCTGCCGAGGCGATGCCGCCGCAGGTGGAGGTCGCCGTCGCCGATTACGCCGATCCACCCGCTCTGCGTGCGGCGTTGAAGGGCGTGGACACTCTCGTCTTCGTCTCCAGTGACGGGCCCGACGCGAGGGCGCTGCTGCACCACCGCAACGTCGTCGCCGCCGTGGCGGCCGAGCGCGTCGGCCATGTCGCGGCGCTGAGCAGCGTGGACGCCGACACGGCGTCCCCGTTCTGCTACGCCGTGGTCAACGGGCTCACCGAAGAGCTGCTGCTGGCCTCCGGAGTCCCGTGCTCGTTCGCCAGGGCTTCGCTGTACGTGGAGTTCTTCCGGGCCTGGCTCGACGAGGCACGAGCGACGGGGCGGCTGAGGCTCCCCGCAGCGGATGGCCGGATCTCCCTGGTGGCGCGCGAGGACGTGGCCCGCGCCCTCGCCGCACTCGCGATGGGTGAGCCGACCGGCCGTCACCATGACATCACGGGGCCCGAGTCGGTGGACCTGGCGGGCATCGCCGCGATCGCGGCGGATGCGTGGGAGACGCCTGTCGCCTACGTGGACATCCCGGCCGACACGTACTGTGCCGAGACTGCGGCGACCGGCCTGGACCCCTGGTGGCTCTACGCCTTTTCGTCCATGTTCGCCTCGGTGCGCGAGCAGCGCTGGGATCGCGTCGGAAACGACTACGCCCAGCTGACCGGCCGCTCCCCTCTCGCTCTCCGCGACGTCCTGTCAGCACAGGAGTGAGAGAACCGGACGCCTCGTCGTCACCCGCCCTGCCCCTCACCGAACCACTCCGGCAGCCGGCGGAGGAGGTCCTGCTGGTCGTCGCCGGCCCACACCACGTGGCCGTCGGGGCGCAGCAGCACCGCCGGGGCGTCCAGTTCCTCGCTGACGTCGACGACGTGGTCGATCCGGTCCGACCAGCCCTCCACCGAGAGGCGTCCTGTCTGGTCGAGCAGCAGGCCGCGGCCGTCGTGCGTCAGGTCGTAGAGACGGCCCCGCTTCAGCTGTACGTCCCGCAGCCTGCGGCCGAGGAGTTCGTGGCCCTCGCCGAAGTCGTAGCGGACGCCGATCGCGGTGATCTTCTCGATGAGGTACCGGTTCACCTCCTCGAAGTCCATCAGTTCCGCGAGGAGCCTGCGCACCGACTGAGGGCCCGGCTCCGGGGACATCAGCTGCATCTGCGCGCGGGTGTTGTCCAGGACGTCGGCGGCCACCGGGTGCCGCTCGTCGTGGTAGCTGTCCAACAGCCCTTCCGGCGCCCAGCCGTTGACCGCGGCGGCCAGCTTCCAGCCGAGGTTGAACGCGTCCTGGATGCCGAGGTTGAGCCCCTGCCCGCCGGTCGGCGGGTGGATGTGCGCGGCGTCGCCCGCCAGGAACACCCGGCCCACCCGGTAGCGCTCGGCCTGCCGGGTGGCGTCGCCGAAGCGGGAGAGCCAGCGCGGGGAGTGCACGCCGAAGTCGGTGCCCGCGAACGCCCGCAACTGCTGCCGGAAGTCGTCCAGGGTCGGCGGCGTCGCCCGGTCCTCGCAGACGCCGGCCGCGGGCACGATGACGCGGTACGTCCCCTCCCCCAGAGGCATGGCGCCGAACCGCAGCTGGGTCTTGCGGACTTCGGCCACCACCTCCGCCAGCTCCTCCGGCGAGACAGTCACCTCCATCTCGCCGAGCAGCGTCTCGGCCCTGCTCGGCTCACCGGGGAAGCCGACGCCGAGCAGCTTGCGCACCGTGCTGCGGCCGCCGTCGCAGCCGACGACGTAGCGCGAGCGCAGCCGGGTGCCGTCGGCCAGTTCGACGGTCGCCCCGTCGTCGTCCTGGCTCAGCCCCGTCACTTGGCAGCCGCGCCGGACCTCGATGCCGAGCTCGGCGGCGCGCTCGGCGAGCAGGCGCTCGGTGATCTCCTGCGGGACGGCGAGGACGTACGAATGCGCGGTGTCGAGGCGGTCGGGCCAGGTCTTGCCCAGGCCCGCGAAGAAGCCGCCGACCGTGAACTGCCTGCCGAGCGGGAGGAAGCGCTCCAGCAGGCCGCGCTGGGCCATCACTTCGATGCTGCGCACGTGCAGCCCCTGCGCACGGGACTGCTTGGTCGGTTCCGTCTCCTTCTCCAGCACGAGGACGCGCACGCCCTGCAACCGCAGTTCGGCGGCCAGCATCAGACCGGTCGGGCCGCCGCCGGCGACGATCACGTCGACCATGTAATCCCCCATTTGTCGTTCTCCTTGCGGCCTTGTCGTGGCCACGAGTTGCGGCCTTGTCGTGGCCACGAGCGGAGATTCTGCAGGACGACCGGGGCCTTGCCGCAAGGCCCCCTGTGCGCTATAAATTGAGAGTGGCAAGGAGTGCGTATCCCTCTTTGCCCTTCTTTTTTGCTCCGGTTTGCCTTTCTTTTTTGCTCCGGAGCTTTCTGCTCCGGTCCTTTGCTTCAGCTGTCGTCAGGAATCGAGAAGCGTCCGTCCCGCGCCGCGGATAGCGTGAGCTCGCACGACGCCGCGTGCCGGACCTCGATGGAGACGACCACGATGAGCAAGGCAAGACAGACGGAACCGCAGACCCACGCCGCCGACAGTCACGATCTGATCCGCGTGCACGGCGCCCGGGAGAACAACCTCAAGGACGTCAGCATCGAGATCCCGAAGCGCCGTCTCACGGTGTTCACCGGTGTCTCTGGTTCCGGCAAGAGCTCGTTGGTGTTCGACACGATCGCAGCGGAGTCGCAGCGGCTGATCAACGAGACGTACAGCGCCTTCGTCCAGGGCTTCATGCCGACCCTCGCGCGGCCCGAGGTCGACGTGCTCGACGGTCTCACCACCGCCATCACCGTCGGCCAGCAGCGGATGGGCGGCGACCCCCGCTCCACGGTCGGCACGGCCACCGACGCCAACGCGATGCTCCGCATCCTCTTCAGCCGGCTCGGCGAGCCGCACATCGGCCCGCCCAGCGCCTACTCCTTCAACACCGCCTCGGTCCGGGCGAGCGGCGCGATCACCGTGGAGCGCGGCGACAAGACCAAGGCGCAGAAGGCGACGTTCCAGCGCACCGGCGGCATGTGCACGCGCTGCGAGGGCCGCGGCACGGTCTCCGACATCGACCTCACCCAGCTCTACGACGACTCCAAGTCGCTGGCGGAGGGCGCGTTCACCATCCCCGGCTGGAAGTCGGACAGCCAGTGGACGGTGCAGGTGTACGCGCAGTCTGGCTTCGTCGACCCGGACAAGCCGATCCGCGAGTACACCGAGAAGGAGCTGGAGTCCTTCCTGTACGGCGAGCCGGTCAAGGTGAAGGTCAACGGCGTCAACCTCACCTACGAAGGGCTCATCCCCAAGATCCAGAAGTCGTTCCTGTCCAAGGACAAGGAGTCGATGCAGCCGCACATCCGGGCCTTCGTGGAGCGCGCGGTCACCTTCACCGCCTGCCCCGGGTGCGACGGCACGCGCCTCAGCGAGGGCGCCCGCTCGTCGAAGATCCAGCGGAAGAGCATCGCCGACGTCTGCGCGATGGAGATCAGGGACCTGGCCGAGTGGGTCCGCGGCCTCACGGCCTCGTCCGCGGGGTCCTCGAAGGGCGCGTACGAGACCGTGGCGCCGCTGCTCACCGCGCTGCAGCAGACCCTCGACTCGTTCGTGGAGATCGGGCTCGGGTATCTGTCGCTGGACCGCCCCTCGGGCACCCTGTCGGGCGGTGAGGCACAGCGCGTCAAGATGATCCGCCACCTCGGCTCCTCGCTCACCGACGTCACGTACGTCTTCGACGAACCCACCATCGGCCTGCACCCCCACGACATCCAGCGGATGAACGGCCTGCTGCTGCGGCTGCGGGACAAGGGCAACACCGTCCTCGTCGTGGAGCACAAGCCGGAGACCATCTCGATCGCCGACCACGTCGTCGACCTCGGTCCCGGCGCCGGCACGGGCGGCGGCACCGTCTGCTTCGAGGGCACGGTCGACGGCCTGCGGGGCTCCGACACCGTCACAGGACGACACTTCGACGACCGGTCCTCGCTGAAGGACAGCGTGCGCGAGCCCACCGGGGCGCTGGAGATCCGCGGCGCGAGCGCGCACAACCTGCGCGGTGTCGACGTCGACATCCCGCTCGGCGTGCTCACCGTCGTCACCGGCGTCGCCGGGTCCGGCAAGAGCTCGCTCGTGCACGGGTCGATCCCGGCCGACGCGGGCGTGGTGGCGGTCGACCAGACCCCGATCCGCGGCTCGCGGCGCAGCAACCCCGCGACGTACACCGGGCTGCTCGACCCGATCCGCAAGGCGTTCGCGAAGGTCAACGGCGTGAAGCCGGCCCTGTTCAGCGCGAACTCGGAGGGCGCCTGCCCTACGTGCAACGGCGCCGGCGTCATCTACACCGACCTGGCGATGATGGCGAGCGTCGCGACCCCTTGCGAGGACTGCGAGGGCAGGCGGTACCAGGCGTCGGTGCTGGAGTACCGGCTCGGCGGCCGCGACATCAGCGAGGTTCTCGCGATGTCGGTGGCCGAGGCGGAGGAGTTCTTCGGCCCCGGCTCCGGCTCGGGGTCGGGGTCGGGGTCGAGCTCGGGGTCCGGCTCGGGGTCAGGTTCCGGCTCGGGGTCGGGTTCCGGCTCGGGGTCGGGTTCCGGCTCGGGGTCAGGTTCCGGCTCCGGGTCCGGGTCGGGCGAGGCGCACACCCCCGCGGCCCACCGCATCCTGCGGCGCCTCGCCGACGTCGGACTCGGCTACCTCAGCCTCGGCCAGCCGCTCACCACGCTGTCCGGCGGCGAGCGGCAGCGGCTGAAGCTGGCGACGCACATGGGCGACAAGGGCGGTGTCTACGTATTGGACGAGCCGACCACCGGCCTCCACCTCGCCGACGTCGAGCAGCTGCTCGGCCTCCTGGACCGGCTCGTCGACTCGGGCAAGTCGGTCATCGTCGTCGAGCACCACCAGGCGGTCATGGCGCACGCCGACTGGATCATCGACCTCGGTCCCGGCGCGGGGCACGACGGCGGAAAGATCGTCTTCGAGGGCACGCCCGCCGATCTCGTCGCCTCCCGCTCGACCCTCACGGGCGAGCACCTCGCGGGGTACGTGGGCAGCTGACCTGCCCGGCCTGACTGACCGGCCTGACTGACCGGTCTAACTGACCGGTCTAACTGACCGGTCTGACCGGCGGGCTTCACCGGCGCCCCGGCACAGCCACAGACGGCTGCCCGGGGCGCCGGGCTGTCTGTACCGTGGGCCACGTGCCCCGTGTACCCCTCTCCGACCTCGTCCGACTGCGCCAGGCCCGCGACCGGATGGACCGCGACTACGCGCAGCCCCTGGACGTCCCGGCGCTGGCACGGGGTGCCCTCATGTCGGCGGGCCACTTCTCCCGCAGCTTCCGCGCGGCCTACGGCGAGACGCCGTACAGCTACCTCATGACCCGCCGGATCGAGCGGGCCAAGGCGCTGCTGCGGCGCGGCGACCTCAGCGTCACCGAGGTCTGTTTCGAGGTGGGCTGTACGTCGCTGGGCTCGTTCAGTTCGCGCTTCACGGAGCTGGTCGGCGAGAGCCCGAGCGCCTACCGTGCCCGCGACCACGGCGACATCGCCGCCGTCACGCCCTGCATCGCGAAACTCCGCACCAGGCCGGTCAGGAACGGAGAAGCGAAGCCCGACGAGAGTGCCTAGCGTGGTCCGCATGAACATCGAACTCGCACAGTGCTTCATCGCCGTCGACGACCACGACAAGGCTCTCGCCTTCTACCGCGACGTACTCGGTTTCGAGGTGCGCAACGACGTCGGTTTCGAGGGGATGCGGTGGGTGACCGTCGCGTCGCCCTCGCAGCCGGGCGTCGAGATCGTCCTCGAACCGCCGCTCGCGGACCCGAACGCCCCGGAGGCCGACCGGCTGGCGGTCGCCGAGCTGATGGCCAAGGGCATGCTCCGCGGCGTCAACTTCCGCACCGACGACTGCGACGCCGCCTTCGAACGCATCCGTGCCGCGGGCGGCGAGGTCCTCCAGGAGCCGATGGACCAGCCGTACGGGGTGCGCGACTGCGCCTTCCGCGACCCGGCGGGCAACATGCTCCGCTTCAACCAGGCGCGTACGAGCGCCAAGTAGGCGGTTAGGCGTTTGGGCGGTCAGGCGGTTGACCTTCACCTTGGGGGAAGCCACAGCATCGGTGGGGCCGGGCGAACCGCCCGGACGAGGAAGGGGGCGGGCCGCCATGGGCATGGAAACGGGAACGGGAACGGGAACGGGAATGCTGACCATCGGGGCGTTCGCGAAGGCTTCCCGGCTGTCGCCGAAGGCACTGCGTCTCTACGACGAGCTCGGCCTGCTGCCCCCGGCCCGCGTCGACCCCGTGACCGGCTACCGCCTGTACTCCCCGGACCAGCTCGACCGGGCCCGGCTCGTCGCCTGGCTCCGCCGCCTGGGCATGCCGCTCGCCCGCATCCAGCACGTCTGCACGCTGGACGCGGGCGACGGCACCGGCGTCGGCGCGGCTGCCCAGGAGGTACGGGCGTACTGGGCACAGGTCGAGGCCGAGACCGCCGCCCGGCGGGACCTGGCCGCCTTCCTCGTCGATCACTTGTCCTGGAAGGACCCCGCCATGTCTGCCACCCATCCCTTCACCCATCCCCTCACCCACTCCTCCACCACGTCCCCCGCTCCCCGCGGCCTGCGCATCCGCTACGCCGCGCTGTCCGACACCGGCCTCGTCCGCGAGAGCAACCAGGACACCGCGTACGCCGGTGACCGGCTGCTCGCCGTCGCCGACGGGTTCGGCCGCGGCGGGGCGCCCGCGAGTGCCGCGGCCGTCGACACGCTCAAGCGCCTGGAGACCGAGACGATCCCCGCGGGCAGCCTCCTCAACGTCCTGGAGGACGCGATCGAGCAGGCCCGGCGTGCCGTGGACGGTGTCACCGGTTCTCCGCAGGAGGACGGTACGACGCCCACCGACGGTACGACGCTCACCGCGATGCTCTGGACCGGATCGCAGCTCGCCCTCGTCCACATCGGTGACTCCCGCGCCTGCCTCCTGCGCGACGGGGAGTTCTTCCAGATCACCCACGACCACACGCTGGTGCAGTCCCTGCTCGACGAAGGCCGCATCACGCCGGAGGAAGCCTCCTCCCACCCCCAGCGTTCGCTGCTGCTCCGGGCCCTCACGCAGGGCACCGACGCCGCCCCCGAACTGCGCCTGCACGACGCCCGCCCCGGCGACCGCTACCTGCTCTGCTCCGACGGACTCTCCACGGTCGTCCCGGACGCGGAGGTGCGGCGGGTGGTCACCACGGCCGACGACCCCGAGCAGGCCGTACGGGAACTCGTCGAGCTGGCCAACGGCCTGGGCGGCCCCGACAACGTCAGCTGCGTGATCGCCGACGTGGTGGAGCTACAGGACTGAGCCGGCGCCGCTGAGGGGGGCCGGGGCGGCGGAGCCCGCCTCCGCCTCCGCCTCCCGCAGCGTCGGGTAGTCCGTGTAGCCCGCGGCCCCTCCCACGTACATCTGGCCCTTGTCCTGTACGGGGTTCAGCGGCGCCCCGATCCGCATCCGCTCGACCAGGTCGGGGTTGGCGAGGAAGGCGCGGCCCAGCGACACCAGGTCGGCCCCGGCCGCGAGCAGCCGCTCGCCCGCGCGCCTGCCGCCGTCGGCGGGGAGCGGTCCGCCCCAGCCCAGGACCGGATTGGCGATGAGCGTGCCCGGCCAGCTCGCGCGGATGCGGCGGAAGAGGGCGCTGTCCGGGTCGGCGAAGACGACGTGCAGGTAGGCGAGTTCGCCGATGTCCTTGAGCGCGTCGACGAGCGCCGGGTAGATGTCCTCGGTGTCGCCCTCCTCGATGCCGTTCACGGTGATGCCGGGCGCGATGCGCACCCCGACCCGCCCGGCGCCGATCTCCGCGACGACGGCCCGCACGACCTCGGCGACGAAGCGGACGCGGTGTGCGACGGGACCGCCGTAGGCGTCGGTGCGGTGGTTGGTGTTGCGGGCGAGGAACTGCTGGAGGAGGTAGCCGTTGGCCGCGTGCACCTCGACACCGGCGAAGCCCGCGTCGACGGCGCGGCGGGCGGCGGACGCGAAGTCCGCGACGGTCCCGCGGATGTCCTCGGCCGTCATCTCCCGCGGTACGACGGCCGGTTGGTGCCCGCTGGGCGTGTGGATGGTGTCGGGCAGCGGGACGGGCGAGGGCGCGACCGGCGTGAGCCCGCTGTTGTCCGGGTGCCCGACGCAGCCGCCGTGCTGGATCTGCAGGAACATCCGGCCGCCCGCGTCGCGCACCGCGTCGGTGACCCGCCGCCACCCGGCGACGTGCGCGTCGTCGTGGATCGCCGTGATGTTCGCGTACGTCTGGCCGACCGCGTTCGGCGTGGACGCCTCGGCGATGATCAGGCCCGCGGAGGCGCGCTGGGCGTAGTACGTGGCCATCACCGGCAGCGGGACACCGTCGGCGGAGGCACGGTTGCGGGTCATCGGCGCCATGACGAGGCGGTTGGGGAGGGGGAGGCCGCCGAGGCGGGTGGGCTGGAGGAGCGGGGTGCCGATGGCGGTGGCGCCGATGGCGGTGGTGCCGATGGCGGTGGTGCCGGGGCCGTTGCTGGTGCGGCCGGTGCTGGTGCGGCCGGCGCTGGTGCGGCCGGCGCTGGTGCGGCCGGCGCTGGTGCGGCCGGCGCTGGTGCGGCCGGCGCTGGTGAAGGTGGCGCCGGTGAGGGTGGTCATCGTGTGCTCCCTGTCGCGTGTGCGCGCCGCGTCGTTCCGTCGGCCGCTGAACAGGAACGACTGTGCTCCGAGCCGCTTCGGGAAGCCTGACGGTCCGCTGACGGACACGGGAACGGAAGCGGGAACGGGAACGGGCACAGGAACGGGCACAGGCACAGGCACAGGCACAGGAACGGAAGCGGGCACGGCTTTCCCGCGCCTGCGGGCACCCTCCCCGGCCACCCACCCCGCCCCGCCCCGCCCCGCGCTCCCGTGGCGCCGCCCCACACCCCCCGCCCCCACGGAGTGGCCCCCGCCCACCTCGCCGCCCCCGCCCCGAGCCTCCAGGATGACGGCTTCCACCCCCTCCCCCGGAGGCACTCATGACGACGTACCGGACGACGTACTGCACGACGTACAGGACGACGTACTGGACGACGTACAGAAAGACGCCCCGGCCGCCCCGGCCACTCCGCACCCTTCTCACCGTGGCCTCCGCCGCCTTCGCCCTCGTGCTCGGCGGCACGACCGTCGCCACGGCCGCCGTCCCCGCTCCCACCCCCGGTGAACTGCGCCCGCACACGATCGAGGCGGCGTACGTGTCCGGCGTCTCGTCCGGCGGATATCTCGCCGACCAGCTGCACGTCGCGCACTCCGCCCTCTTCGAGGGTGCCGGGATCTTCAGCGCCGGCGCCTACGACTGCGCCCAGGGCAGCGTCAACACCGCCCTCTACGCCTGCATGGGCACGTTCATGCCGCGCAGGACCCCGGCGCAGCTGGAGCAGTCGACCAGGGAGCGCGCGGCGGCCGGCCGTGTCGACCCGGTGGCGAACCTGTCCGGCGACCCGGTCTGGCTGTACCACGGCGGCAACGACCGGACCGTCGACCGCCCGGTCAACGACGATCTGGCCGCCTACCACCGGGACTTCGGCGCGGACGTCGCGTACGACACGTCCTCGGCGGCGGGCCACGCCTGGGTCTCCCCGCTCGGCAAGGTGTCCTGCACGAGCACCGCCTCGCCCTACGTGAACAATTGCGGCACCGATCCCCAACGCGCCATGCTCACGCACCTCTTCGGCGCCCCGGTGAACCCCGCCACCACCGCGCCGCTCGACGGCACCCTCGTCCGCTTCGACCAGAACCGCCACGTTCCGGGTGGCAGCGCGGCCGCGGTCAGCATGGGCAGGGACGGCTTCGCGTACGTCCCGAAGGCGTGCGCTGCCGGGTCCGGCGGCCCGTGCCGCCTGATGGTCGCGCTGCACGGCTGCCAGCAGACGTACGGCCAGATCGGCGACACGTTCATGGGCCAGGCCCATCTGAACGAGTACGCCGACACCAACCGCATGATCGTCCTGTACCCGCAGGCCACCACCTCCCTCGACAATCCGCGCGGCTGCTGGAACTGGTGGGGCTACGGCGGCGACACCAAGTACGCGGAGAAGGGCGGCAGGCAGATCACCGCGATCACGAACATGGTCAGGCAGCTCGGCGGGTGATCAAGCGGCCGGGCGGGTGATCAGGCGGCCGGGCGGGCGAAGAAGGAGCGCCGGTAGTCGCCGGGTGACACCCCGACCTGCTTGAGGAAGTGGTGGCGGAGGTTGTTCGCCGTGCCGAGGCCGCTCAGCTCGCCCACCTTCTCGACCGGCAGGTCCGTGGTCTCCAGGAGGCTCTGGGCGCGTGCGAGGCGCTGGTTGAGCAGCCACTGGAGCGGCGTCGTGCCGGTGGCCGCCTGGAGGCGGCGGTAGAAGGTGCGGGGGCTCATCGCCGCCCGCCGCGCCAGGTCGTCGACGGTCAGGGGTCGGTCCAGGTGCGCGCGGGCCCACTCCAGGACGGGGCCGAGGCCCTCGTCGTCCGTCTCCGGCACGGACAGGTCGATGAACTGGGCCTGTCCGCCCGGCCGGTGGGCGGGCACGACCATGCGCCGTGCCAGCTGGTTGGCGACGTGCGCCCCGAGGTCGCGGCGGACCAGGTGGAGGCAGAGGTCGAGCCCGGCGGTGAGGCCCGCGCTGGTCAGGACGTCGCCGTCGTCCACGTAGAGGACGGAGTCGTCGACGGTCACCTTCGGGTGGCGGGCCGCCAGTTGGGCGGTGTGCATCCAGTGGGCGGTGGCCCTGCGGCCGTCGAGGATGCCCGCATCGGCGAGCGCGAAGGCGCCGGTGCAGAGGGAGACCATGCGGGCGCCGCCCGCGTGGGCCGCGCGCAGGGCGTCGCAGAGCCCGTCCGGCATCGGCTCGCCCTCCTCGACGCAGGCGTCGGGCACGGAGGTCACGATGACGGTGTCGGCACCCACGAGCCCTTCCAGCCCGTACGGGGTGCGGAGCGCGATGCCGAAGTCACCGCTCCCGGAGCCCGGTTCACGTGTCGCGCACAGCCGCAGGTCGTACCAGTGGTCGGCGAGGTCGGGCTGCGGCTTGCCGAACACCGTGATCGGGATGCTCAGTTCGTACAGGTCCCAGGACGGGATGCCGATCTCATCGGCCACGACGACCGCGACGGAACCAGCGCTCATGTCCGGAGCGTACGACGATCCGGGCCGTCCGCGGGGCCTGGCAGGAATTTGGTGACCGCCGTCACCACTGTCACTGTCGGGCCCGACGCCGTCCTGCGAGCGTGATCCCCATGAACGCACAGACCACAAGCACAAGCGCCGACGCCGGCGCCGGCACCACCCCCGCCCCCGCACCCAGCCCCGCCCCCGTGACCGTCATCGGTCTGGGCAACATGGGTTCCGCGCTCGCCGCCGCCCTCCGGGACCGCGGTCACCCCACCACCGTCTGGAACCGTTCCCCGGAGAAGGCGAAGCCGCTGGCCGACCGCGGTGCGCACGTGGCCTCGACCCCGGAGGAGGCCGTCGCCGCGAGCGGGCTCGTACTCGCCTGCGTACTCGACTACGACGCCCTGCACACCGTCCTCGACCCGCTGGCCGAAGCGGGCGGCCTGGCAGGGAAGTCCCTGGTCAACCTCACCTCCGGATCACCGGAGCAGGCCGACGCGATGGCCGCCTGGGCGGACGCGCACGGCGCGGGCTATCTCGACGGCGGCATCATGACGACCCCGCCGGGCGTCGGGAACCCCGAGATGATGTTCCTCTACAGCGGCTCGGAGGACGTGCTGGACGCCCACCGCCCCGTCCTCGCCGCGCTCGGCGACCCGCTCTACCTGGGCGCGCGGCCGGGCCTCGCCTCGCTGTACGACTCCGCGCTGCTCGGCCTGATGTGGGCGACGTTCACCGGCTGGCTGCACGGCACCGCCATGGTGACCGCCGACGGGCCCTCGGCCACGGAGTTCACCCGTGTCGCCCTGCGCTGGCTGACCGGCGCGGTCTCCGGGTTCATGACGACGTACGCGCCCCAGGTGGACGCCGGGCGCTATCCGGGGGACGACGCCACCGTCGACGTACAGATCGCGACGATCGACCACCTCGTCCACGCCGCGCGGGCGCGGGGCGTCGACGACACGCTGCCCGGACTCCTGAAGTCGACGATGGAGCGGGCGGCCGCCAAGGGCCACGGACAGGACAGCTACGCGAGCGTGATCGAGGTGCTGCGGAACCCTGTAGCGCGATAGTTACGCGTGTTCCACCCCCGTGCCGGGGCGCGAGAGGTCAGGATGGAACGGAAGGGTTCGATCACCGGCACCGGGGGAAGCCACCCATGAATCGTCCGCTGCGGCACATAGCCATCTTCTGCGGGATCCTCACGCTCGCCCTGCTGCTGCGGGCGACATGGGTGCAGTTCGCGGAGAACGACGACCTGGCCAACCACGACAAGAACCGCCGTGTGCAGATCGAGGCGTTCTCCCACCCCCGGGGCGACATCATCGTCGGCGGCAAGTCCATCACCGGCTCGACGAAGACGTCGGGCACCGACTTCGCGTACAAGCGGACCTTCAAGGAGGGCCCGATGTACGCGCCGGTGACGGGCTACTTCTCGCAGGCGCAGGGCGCCACCTTCCTGGAGGGCGTCCACAACGGCATCCTCAGCGGCAACGACGACCGGCTCTTCATCAAGCGCACCCTGGACATGCTGACCGGCAAGAAGCAGCAGGGCGGCGACGTCGTCACGACCATCGACGCCAAGGCGCAGAAGGCCGCGTACGACGGTCTGGTGAAGCTGAACGCCAAGGGTGCCGTCGTCGCCCTCGACCCCCGCACCGGCAAGGTGCTCGCCCTGGCCAGCACTCCTTCGTACGACCCCTCCGTCTTCGCGGGCATCTCGCAGGCGGAGGGCAAGAAGTTCAAGGAGCTCGAGAAGCGCAAGGACAAGCCGCTGAGCAACCGCGCGCTGCGCGAGATCTATCCGCCAGGCTCCACCTTCAAGATCCTCACCGCGGCCGCCGTCCTGGAGCACGGCACGGTGACGGACATCGACAAACCGACGGGCGCCGAGACCCCGTACAAGCTGCCCCTCAGCTCCACCCGCATCGGCAACGACGTGCCCGACGCCAACTGCGACAAGGTGTCGTTGAAGACGGGCATGCAGTGGTCCTGCAACAACGTCTTCCTCGACGTGGCGGACAAGCTCGGCAAGGACAAGATGCGCGAGACGGCGGAGAAGTTCGGGTTCAACAAAGAGCAGTTCGTGCCCGTGCGCGCGGTCGCCAGCAGCTATCCGAAGGAGCTCGACAAGCCGCAGACCGCGCTGACCGGCATGGGCCAGGGCAGCCTGACCAGCACCCCGATGCAGATGGCGATGGTCACCGCGGGCCTCGCCAACGACGGCCGGGTCATGAAGCCGTACATGGTCGAGGAGCTGCGCGGCCCGGACCTCTCGGCGATCGAGAAGGGCGAGCCGCACGAGCTGAACCAGGCCGTCTCGGAGAAGACCGCGAAGACGGTGCAGGAGATGATGGAGAACACCGTCGAGAACGGCACCGCGAACAAGGCGCGGATCGACGGCGTCACGGTCGGCGGCAAGACCGGCACGGCCCAGCACGGCGCGGACGTCAACGACGAGCGCCCGTACGCGTGGTTCGTCTCCTATGCCAAGAACAGCGAGGGCGAGTCGCCCGTCGCGGTCGCCGTCTTCGTCGACCCGTCCAACATGGACATCCCGCGCTCGGAGATCGCCGGCGGCAAGCTGGGGGCGCCGATCGCGAAGGCCGTCATGGAGGCGGTCCTGGACCGCTGACGCAGCGCCCGGCCGGTGGTGCGGTTCGGTGGTGCGGTTCGGTGGTGCTGTTCCTACGCCTCCCAGGGCAGCGGCCGGCTGTGCAGCACGTCGAGGCGGGAGACCGCCCTGGTCAGGACGACGTACAGCCGGTGCAGGCCGCGCGGTTCGGCGTCCGCGATGTCGGCGGGTTCGACGGCGACGACGTGGTCGTACTCCAGTCCCTTGGCGACCGACGCGGGCAGCACCGTCACCCGGGCGCCCGGCTCGTCGGGTCCCGCGGCCCCGACGCCCGCCGCGTCCAGGGCGGCGCGCACCCGCTCGACGCGACGGTCCGCGGCGATCACCCCGACGGACCCCTCCCGCCGGAGCGCGTCCCGCACCGCCCCGACGACGGCGACCTCCACCTCCGCCGAGTCCGCCACCTCCCGCACCCTCAACTCACCGTCGGCCCGCAGCGACCGGGCGGGCGGTACGTCCACGTCGAGCCGTCCGAGCAGCCGGTTGGCGAGCCCGACGACGGCGCGCGGCACGCGGAACCCGGTGGTCAGGGCCGTCACCTCGGCATCGGGCTTGCCGAGGTGCGCGAGCAGCTCGGGCCAGCCGCGGGCCGCCCAGGGGGTGGTGGCCTGCGCGAGATCGCCGAGGACGGTCAGCGAGCCGAAACCGGCGCGGCGCGCGATGGCCCTGCACTCCATGGGCGACAGGTCCTGGGCCTCGTCGACGACGATGTGCCCGTATCCCGCGGGCCGTTCGAGCAGACCCTCGATCTCGTCCAGCAGCACCAGGTCGGCGGCGCTCCACTTGGCGGACTTGTACGAGCGCGGGGGCCCGGCCCACAGGATCGCCCGCTGCTCCTCACCGTCGAGGACGCCGTCGGCCGCCGCGGCGAGCGCGCCGGCGTCACCGAGCAGACCGGCGAGCACCTCGTCGGCCCGGACCCGGGGCCAGGCGCCGTCCACGAAGGCGCTGACGGGCCGGGCCCTGCCGATCTTCTGCACCCAGGTGTTGTTCCGCGGCCCGGCCCGGCGCTCGGCCTGCTCCTGAAGGGCGCGGACGGCCCGGTTCCGCACGCGTTCCCGCCCGACGGCGTAGGGCGGCTCCTCGCCCCGCACGTCCTCGATGATCCGCTCCAATTCGCCGAGGGGCACCCGCCAGCGGTACGAACCGTCCGGCACCGCGAGGGGCTCCGTGGGCGGCACGACGCGGGAGTACAGGGCGCGGCGCAGCACCTCGGCCATCCGGGCGTCGTGCTTCACGAGGGCGGCGGGCCCGTCGTCGTGGGCGCGCACGGGGTGCCGCCCGATCTCGTCCTGGACGGTGGACTGCCGTACGCCGGTCTCGCCGAGTGAGGGCAGCACTTCGGCGATGTAGCGCAGGAAGGTGCGGTTGGGCCCGAGGATGAGGAGCCCGGAGCGCTGCACGCGCTGGGGGTGCGTATAGAGCAGGTACGCGGCGCGGTGCAGCCCGACGGCGGTCTTTCCCGTGCCGGGGGCGCCCTGCACACAGACGGAGCCGGCGAGTTCACCGCGTACGAGGTCGTCCTGCTCGGGCTGGATGGTGGCGGCGATGTCGCGCATGGGCCCGACGCGGGGCCGCTCGATCTCCCCGGCGAGGATGCGGCTCTCCTGTCGGCCGCTGCTCTCCCCCACGCCTTCTCCCAGGGGCTCGTCCTCCATCCCGGTGAGGTCGGCGGAGTCGCCCTTGCTGCCGGGTGCCCAGCCGAACCGGCGGCGGACGGCGACGCCCCGCGGGTCGCTGACCCCTGCCTGGTAGAAGGCGCGGGAGACGGGGGCGCGCCAGTCGACGACGAGGGGCGGGGCCGAGGGGTGCTCGGTGATGCGCAGCCGCCCGATGTAGTAGCGCTGCCCGCGGTGATCACCGGCGTCGCGGTCGGCGCCGAAGTCCAGCCGCCCGAAGAAGAGCGGCGCTTCGGGGAGCTCGCGCATGGCTTTGGCGAGGCTGCGGAACTGGTAGCCGAGCACTTCGGCATCGGCGCCGGACGCGGAGACGTCGGCTCCCGCGACCACTTGTTCCCCGGCGCCTTCGACCATGCCGGCGAGGGCGGCGCGGCAGGCGTCGTGGTAGCGGCGTTCCTGGGCGAGGGCATCGGAGACGGTCGTCATGGACAACAGGATAGAGGAAAACGTAACCGAGTTAAATTTCTAACCCCATCTCACTTCCGCTAGACTCGTCCCATGCCCAGCGACAGCACGAAGCCCGCCGCGCCAGGCCTGCGCGAACGCAAGAAGCAGCGCAGGTACGAGGCGATCTCCGAGACAGCGATCGCCCTCTTCCTGGAGCGGGGCTTCGAGAAGGTGTCCGTCGCGGAGGTGGCGGCGGCGGCCGAGGTCTCCAAGCCGACGCTGTTCCGCTACTTCCCCTCCAAGGAGGACCTGGTCCTCCACCGCTTCGCCGACCACGAGGACGAGGCGGCCCGCGTGGTCACCGCCCGTGGCGCGGCCACGGCGATCGACGCCCTGCACCACCACTTCCTCGACGGCCTGGAACACCACGACCCGGTCACCGGCCTCTGCGACGCCCCCGCCGTCCTGGCCTTCCACCGCCTCCTCTACGGCACCCCGTCCCTGGTGGCCCGCCTCCACGGCTACCAGGACCGCTCCGAACAGGCCCTGGCCGCGGCGCTCCTGGCCGCCCACGGCGGCAACCCCCTCGAAACCCGCCTCGCCGCCGCCCAGATCATCGCCGTCCAGCGCGTCCTCGCCGAGGAGAACTGGCGCCGCATCGCCTCGGGCGAGCCCGCGTCCGAGATCCACCCGTCCGCGATCACCTCCGCGAACAACGCGTACACCCAACTCCGCACCGGGCTGACGCGCTACGCGTGAGCGGACTCGGTAGAGCCCCTCCGCGGGACCGCGTTCAGCGGGCCCCGGGCAGCGCGCGCCCGAACGGACCCGCGTACCACTCGCGCAGAGCCTCCTCCGCGCGGTCCTCGTCGGGTACCGCGGTCAGCCTCAGGGGTTCGGCCGCCCGCCGCACCGCCCGGCAGACCCGGACGGCCGCGCCCGCGAAGTCGGCGCGGTCCGGCTCGTCCGGCAGCACGGTGAGATCGAGCGCGGCCCGCATCACGTCGGGGAAGACGGACTGGGCGTACTCGAAGTCCAGGTAGACGGGCAGGTCAGTGGTCATTCCTGCCGTCATGTCGACATGGCCCGCACGGCACATCGCGTCCTCCCACAGCTCCTTCATCCGGATCTGCTCGTCCTTCTCGTAGTCCATGCGTACGAGATGGGTCGCGAGGTCGTGCAGGGGGTCGCCGTACATGGCCAGCTCCCAGTCGATCACCGCCAGCTGCTTGCGGTCGACGACGACGTTGGCGCGGTGGACGTCGGTGTGCAGGAGGCAGAAGGGGCGGGGAGTCAGCCGCGGGCGGTCCGGGTCGTCGCGGAAGGCCGCCATGGCGTCGGGGCGGACACCCACGGCCGAGAAGAGGCGGTCGAACCGCGCGCGGTTCGGTCCGTGGACCCGGTCCTCGGTGAAGCCGATCAGCCAGTGCAGGAACTCCTGGCTCTGCCCGGACTCCGGCCAGCCGTCGGGCCTCGGCGGCAGTTCCTCGTCCGGCACCGCCGCCGTCCTGGCGAAGAACTCGGCGAAGGAACGCATCATCGGCTCCCCGATGGGCCCCTCGGGCTGCACTTCGGAGAGCGCCCGCCCCGCCCGGTAGGAGTGCAGCGACCAGTCGCCGAAGTCCCGCAGGCAGCGCGGGACTTCCTTCAGGTGCCTGCTCACCACGGCGAGAAGCTCCGGCTCGCTCCGCCAGATGCGCGGCACCACCTCCACGGCCTCGCGTGGCATCCGGCACTTGACCCGGGCCCGGAAGGGCATCGTGTGCAGCAGCAGGGCGAGGGACCAGCCGAGCGGCACGACGTAGTTGATGTTGTGGTGACCGGCCACGACCTGGCGGTCCGGGTGATCCCGGTGCGCGTCGGCGAGGCGTCGGATCCACGACTCGCGGCGACCGCTCTTCGGCGCCTCGTGGGGGGTGCGAGGCGGAGGTGACGGCATGAGCGCAGAGGTTATCCCGTGCACCGAACCGTTCCTGCCACTTGCCACATAGTGGACTTCGGCGTGGCGCCCAACTGCCCCTGCCGGCCTCTTTACGGCGCCCTCGTGTCCCCTGCGGCGTATACGACCTCGGAGAGCAGTTCGAGGGAGTCGACCAGGTGTTCCGCGCCGGCCTCGCGCAGCAGTCCCGCCTTGCGCTCGTTCCGCGCGAAGCCGAGGAAGCGCACGCCCGCCCGCCGCGCCGCCACGCAGTCCGAGGGCGCGTCGCCGATCATGAGAGTGGCGGCCGGGTCCGCGCCCATGGCGGTCAGGGCCCGGTTCACGCAGTGCGGGTCGGGCTTGAGCAGGCGGAGGTTCTGGGTGCGGCCGTAGATGTGGGGCGCGAAGCACTGCAGGAGGTCGCGCGTTCCGAGGTAACTCTCGACCGGCCACGGCGCGTTGTTGGTCGTCACGGCGAGCCGGACGCCCACCGCCGTCCACGTGCGGATCAACTTGTCCGCGTACGCGGTGGGCCAGGCGGAGGCCACGGCGTTCAGCTCCTGCCGGGTGAGCCACTCCTCCAGCTCGTCGACCAGGTCGCTCCGGGGGTGGCGCCGGTCCACGGCACGCAGCACGACGTACGGGTCGGCCAGCTGCCGCTCGTCGTCGGTGAGGAGGCCGTGCAGCCCTCTCTCCTCCAGCCACAGGACCAGGTCCTTGGCCACCCGCTCGGCCGAGTGGCCGGCGAAGAGGCGGCAGATGGGTCCGTCGAAGTCGAAGAGCACGAAGCGGACAGGGCCGGTCAGACCGCGGAGCATTCCGATCTCTCTGTCGCCCGTCTCGGACCAGGTCGCGTCAGGTTGCGTCGATTCAGGAGTCACCTAAGAGAGTGTCAGGTCAGTCGTGATGGTTGCCCAGAGTGCGTCGAACCACTTCTGCGACTCTTCGACGAACATCGCGTCACGCGATGCCGCCACGGCCTTGTCGAAGGAGAAGACGGGCGCCTTGATACCCCCCACGTCATAGAGGTGCACCACCTCGCTCTCGCCGCCGTCCGCCGCGTCCAGCTCCAGCTTCTGCTGGTGGGGCGAGTAGAAGGCGAACAGGGCCTCGCTCCCGTTCAGCAGGTAGATCTTGACCGGCGTGGTGAACGGCAGCGCGCGGAACGTCACGTGGACGTCGATGCCGTGCGAGGAGCGCAGGGCGCGGAGGTTGTGCCGCAGCACCTGGCCCTGGGTGTTGCGCTGGGCGAGCCAGCGCCGGTGCAGCCGCTGCCGGTTCTCCGCGTCGGTCTCGACCGGCACCGGAAAAGCCAACTTGATGTCGCTGCTCGGCAGCAGGATGCGTACGTCGATCGACTCCGGCCGGATGCGGCCCTCGTGGATCAGCCGGACCGGCTCGCCGAGCGCGACCATCAGCGTCTCGGCGGTGTAGGAGACGACGTCGATCCGGACGTGGGGCTCCGCGAACGCCTCCGCCAGCCGCGGCGCCAACGCCACCATCGAAGGCTGCGGCTCCCTGCTCGCCGGAGCGGGTCCCGCGTCGGCCACCCGGGGCGGGCTTCCCTTGCTGACGTTGGACAGGAGACCCTCGCCCTGGAGCAGCTTCAGCGCCTGGCGCACCGTGCCGCGTTCCACGCCGAACTCGCCGGCCAGCTCGGCCTGGGTCGGCAGGCGTTCTCCCGCTTTGAGGTCGCCCGCCCGGATGCGGTCGCGGAGGGTGTCGGCGATGTCCTGAGGTGTGAGTCTTCTGCTGCCGTTCACTGCAACGTTCTCCTGGGTCACGACCAGACGATACAACTGACCGCCATCTCTGGGGAGTTGATGGGAAGTTGTTTATGGAGTCATGCCAAGTGGGGACAACCTAAGCAGAGTTGGTTGCCAACTCACCCAAGATGGCAGAAGGAGGAACCACCATGCCGGCCATTGCCCTCCTCGCAGCCGTGATCGCTGTCACCGTCGAGCAGCTCGTGCAGTGGAAGTACGGCCCGATGGGCATCATCGGTCTCCTTCTGCTGACCGTGGGCGTCAAGGCACGGAACCCCACGTGCAGCTCCATCGGCGCCGTCGTCCTCGCCCTGATGGTGACGGGTCCCGCCGGCTGAGGAGCCCGGCCTAGCCCGCCGCCAGCTCCAGGTCCCGGCTGATCGTGTTCCAGAGGGCGTTGAACCACAGATGGGACTGCTCCACGAACGTCGTGTCCCGCAGCCCGTCACCCTCCTTGAACGGGAAGAGCATCGACTGCGTTCCCTGCGCGTCGTACATCTCCAGGGACTCCTCGCCGATCTCCTCGTCCCGCTTGGCGAGCGTGTAGTACGCGAAGAGCGCCTCCGAGCCGTTGATCAGGTACAGCTTCACCGGCGGCGTGAACGGCAGCGCGCGGAACTGCACCGATACGTCGATGCCGTGCGAGGACCGCAGCGCCAGGAGGTTGTGGCGCAGCACCTGCCCCTGCGCGTTGCGCTGGTCGAGCCAGCGCCGGTGGACCTGACCGCCCTCGTCGTCCCCTCCGTCGACCGGCGCCGGGAAGGCGAGGTCGATGTCGCGGCTCGGCAGCAGCACCCGGACGTCGACCTTGGCCGGTTTCCGCCGCCCGGCGTGGATCTGCCGCAGCGGTTCGCCGATGGCCATGGTGAGGGAGATGGACGTGAGGCAGAGCGCGTCTATCTCCACGTGCGGCACGTCGAAGGCGGCCGCGATGCGCGGGGCGAGGCCGACCATCGTGGGCTGCGGCCGTGTCTCGCCGGGATCGGCCGCGGCACGCTCCGAAGCCTCCGCGACGGTGGCGGGGCTCCCCTTGGACACATTGGACAGCAGATGCTCACGGTGCAGGACGCGCAGCGCCTCGCGCACCGCGCCGCGCTCCACACCGAACTCGTCCGCCAGCTCGGCCTGCGTCGGCATGCGCTGCCCCGGCCGCAGCGCCCCGGACCTGATCCGGTCGCGCAGCACGTCGGCAACCTCGCGATGGGACCGCTGCGATCGCTTGCGCCCGTTGACGGAGGCAGGTTCGGTGCTCACAACCAAACAGTACAACTTCGCGCCATCTTAGGGGAGTTGCGGGAAAGGTGGTTATGAGTCGACTCCTAGCGGAGATAAGTCAGTTGAAGTTGGTAGCCAACTTCGGCGACATGGTCCGACCCTCCCGGGGTTGGCCACCAGCTGAACGGGGTTCGCCGCCCCGATCCCGAAGGAGGGAACGTCATGCCGCTCATCGCCCTCGTCGTCGCCGCCCTCGTCATCGGTTTCGAGCAACTCGTCCAGTGGAAGTACGGACCGCTCGGCATCGTCGCCTTCGTCCTGCTGACCATCGGCATCAAGGCGAAGAACGTGAAGCTCAGCGGCGTCGGAGCCGGACTCCTCGTCCTGCTCCTCGCCCAGTCGGGCTGAGGCGCCGCACAGACCCGGCAGACCGGGCTCCCATCCGGAGGGGAGCCGGGAGTCCGGCCAGCCGTCATGGGGCTGAGCCCCGGCCCACCGCTACGGACGGGCCGGGGCTCAGACGTGTCCCACCACAGCGGACGTCACGCCAGCAGGTCGTCGACCTGCGCCTCCCCCACCCGGTACCGCCGCGCGATCTCCGCGCTGCACTCGTCCGTCGTCCGCTGCAGCCGCTGCCGGCGCCGGGACACCTGCTGCTCGTACCGCACGAGGCGGCCCATGGCCGTGTGCAGCTCGTCGTCCGTGCGCGCCGCCAGGTCGGACAGCTCGACCTCCGCGAGCATCTCCGTGGCCAGGAGGCGGTACTCCTCGCCGTGCGGCGTGCCGAGCGTGACGTGCCGGGCGGAGGAGCGGTGACGGGCCGGGGCGTCCCTGAGGATGTCCGCCAGCCGGTCCATGACCGTCGCCTCCGGCTCCGGCGTCTGCGGATGCGGTTCCCTGCGGCGCGCGAGCTCGGCCCGCAGGATGTCGATCCGCCCCTGGAGGAGCCGCCGCACATAGCTGAGGTCGGCCTCGTCCTGCTGCGCCGCCCTGCGCAGTTCACGGAGCTCCGGCAGGCGCAGCCCGCCCAGGTCGTGCTCGGGCACGTCGGTCAGCAGCCGGCCGCCGGTGCGCTGCGTGGGCGGCCTCGGAACCTGTGTGCGCCGCAGTGAGATGCGGCCGGGCGACTGCCCGGTACTTGGTGTGCTCATCTGCCTCTACCCGTCCCCTCGACCGGCCGACGCGGTGCACCGCGTGTGAAGCATGGTGCCACCCCGAGTGGCCGCTATGTGAGCGAGTGCCCGGAATCGGCCCCAGATGGGGGGATCGGGGACATGTCCCGGGCGCCGCCCCCGGCACGGCATGATGGCCGTATGCGAGCAGTGGTGCAGAGGGTCGACGGCGCGAGCGTCGTGGTCGAGGGCGAGAACGGCCCCGAGACGGTGGGCGAGATCGACGGCGAGGGCCTGTGCGTCCTCGTCGGCGTCACGCACGACGACACCAAGGAGAAGGCGGACCGGCTCGCCCGGAAACTCTGGTCGCTGCGCATGCTGTCCGACGAGAGGTCGTGCAGCGACATCGACGCCCCGCTCCTGGTCATCAGCCAGTTCACGCTCTACGGAGACGCGCGTAAGGGCCGCCGCCCCACGTGGAACGCGGCGGCCCCCGGCGAGGTCGCCGAGCCCCTGGTCGAGGAGGTCGTCTCACGGCTCCGCGCCCTGGGGGCGACGGTGGCGACGGGCCGCTTCGGCGCGCAGATGCGGGTGGGCCTGACGAACGACGGCCCGTTCACCGTGCTCCTGGAGATGTGACCGCGGGGGCTCCCCCTACGGCTCGACCACGACCTCCTGCGCGGCGGCCGTGTCACCGGCCACCAGCCCCGCGTCCAGCGGCACGTTCCGCTTGACCAGCGCGAGGGCGATCGGGCCCAACTCGTGGTGGCGTACGGCCGTCGTGATGAACCCGAGCTTGCGCCCATCGGCCCCTTCACTGGCAAGGTGCAGCGACGTACCCGGCACCGGGAGGTGCACCTCGCTGCCGTCCAGGTGCAGGAAGACCAGGCGGCGCGGGGGCTTCCCCAGGTTCTGGACGCGGGCGACCGTCTCCTGGCCGCGGTAGCAGCCCTTCTCCAGGTGCACGGCTGAGCCGATCCAGCCCAGCTCGTGCGGGATGGTGCGGTGGTCCGTCTCGAAGCCGAGGCGCGGCCGGTGGGCCTCCACCCGCAGCGCCTCGTACGCGAGGAGGCCGGCCGCGGGGCCGTGGGACGCGGCGAACGTCTCCAGATCCGTGCGCGGCAGGAACAGATCGCGGCCGTACGCGGTCTCGCGGACGGCGGCGCCTTCCGGGACCGCGGCGATGGAACCGGCGGGCAGGTGGACGACGGCGAACTCGTCGGTGCGGTCGGCGACTTCGACGCGGTAGAAGAACTTCATGCTCTCCAGGTACGCGATGAGCGCGTCCTGGGTGCCGGGCTCGACGTGCGCCCAGGTGGTCTCGCCGTCGTCGACGAGGGAGAGGTGGTGTTCGATGTGGCCGTTGGCGGAGAGGATCAGCGCTTCGGTGGCCCGGCCCGCCGGGAGCTCGCTGACGTGCTGGGTGATCAGCAGGTGCAGCCAGCTCAGCCGGTCGGAGCCGGTGACGGTGACCACCCCGCGGTGCGAGAGGTCGACGAAGCCGGTGCCGTCGGCGAGGGCGCGCTGCTCACGGAACAGTTCGCCGTAGTGGGCGGCGACGCCTTCGTCCACGCCCTCGGCGGGAACGGCGCCGGGCAGGGACAACAGGGGGCTCTTCATGTTCACAAAGACTACGACCAGTGGGGCGCCGCTTTTATTTCTGGTCGGGGGTCGCCTTCCGGCACTTCGCGCACTGGCCGAAGATCGCGAAGTGCTTGAGGTCGGTGTCGAAGCCGAAGGTGTCCCGCAGCTTGGCGGTGAACTCCGCCGCGATGTCCGTGTCCGCCTCGATGACGTCCGTGCAGTCCCGGCAGACGAGGTGGATGTGGTGGTGGCGGTCCGCGAGGTGGTACGTCGGCGCGCCGTGGCCGAGGTGGGCGTGGCTGACCAGGCCCAGCTCCTCCAGGAGCTCCAGGGTGCGGTAGACCGTGGAGATGTTGACCCCCGACGCCGTCTTGCGCACTTCGCAGAGGATGTCGTCGGGGGTCGCGTGTTCCAGGGTGTCGACGGCTTCGAGGACCAGCTGTCGCTGCGGCGTCAGCCGGTAGCCGCGCTGACGCAGGTCGCTCTTCCAGTCGGAATCGGTGCTCGCCACACCGTGAAGTCTAGGTCTACTTGAAGAAAGCGATGCCGTCGTCGGGCAGATCACCGAGGTTGCGGGCCATGTCGGCGACCTCTTCGGGGGTGACGACCTTCTTCAGCTGGGCCGACATGTAGGGCCGCAGCGGGACCTCGGGGGTCTGCTTCTCGCCGACCCACATGAGGTCGCCCTTCACATAGCCGTAGAGGCGCTTGCCGCCGGTGTAGGGGCCGGAGGCGGCGGTGCGCGCGACGGCGTCCGTGGCCAGGTCGATCTGCGGCTTCTTGTCGGCCAGCTCGCCGTACCAGACCTCGACGACGCCGTCGTCGCGGACCATCACGACCTCGACCTTGCGGTCCTTGTCGATGCGCCAGAAGCCGGACTCGGTCTCCAGCGGCTTCACCTTGTTGCCCTCGGCGTCCAGCACCCAGGTGTACGAGCGGTACTCGATGAAGTCCCGGCCGTCATGGGTGAAGGAGACCTCCTGGCCGAAGTTCGCCTTCTCGGCGCCGGGGAAGTCGGTGACGCCCGCGCCCGCCCAGTTGCCGAGGAGCCAGGCGAGGGGGACGAGGTCGGGGTTCAGGTCGGACGGAATCTCGATCATGGGAAGCTCAGGCGATCTGTGGAGGTGGAGGCGGGGGAGGTCAGCGCTGGCCCTGGTACAGCTTCTTCACGGTCAGCCCGGCGAAGGCGAGAACGCCGACGCAGACAAGAACCAGCAGGGCGGAGAAGAAGGCCTCAAGCACGGGGTGCTCCTCGGTGAGCGGTCGGGGCAGGTATCAGAGCCGGTCCCACTGTAGTCGGGCGGCGCCCGTCCCTCTCTGTGAGGTCCCTCGGGACGTACGCTGGGTGTATGTACGCGCGAAGGCGCCATGTGTACTTCGCCATGATGGGGACCTGCGTCGGGCTGTTCGTCCTGGCCTGGGGTGTCGTGCGGCTGTGGTCGGTCCCCGTGGCCGTGGGGATGTGCGTCGTGGCGATGGTGATTCCGCCGCTGGCCGCGATCACGGCGAACCGGCGAGGCCCCGAGGACCGCTGGTGGGACGATCCCAGCGGGGACGCGAAGTCCGACGAGTGGTGGGACGAGCTGGACGGCAGACGCAAGGGATAGCCGGCACAGGAGGCAGCCGAAGGGCCGCACCCCGTTCCAGTGGCGTCCAACCCCCTGGGGTGCGGCCCTTCAGCCGTTCTCGGCGCGGTGTGCGGACCGCGAGGCGATCAGACCGCGATCGCGACCTCCGCGAGACCGCCCGTCTGGGCGACGACCGTACGGTCCGCCGTGCCGCCGGGGATCAGCGCCCGGACGGTCCACGTGCCCTCGGCGGCGTAGAAGCGGAACTGTCCGGTGGCCGAGGTGGGGACCTCGGCGGTGAACTCGCCGGTCGAGTCGAGCAGGCGCACGTAACCGGTGACGGGCTCGCCGTCGCGGGTCACCTGGCCCTGGATCGTCGTCTCACCGGGCTTGATCGTCGAAGCGTCGGGGCCGCCGGCCTTTGCTCCACACATGTGTACTCCTGAGGGGAAGGGAAGGTCGGGAGGGATTACTTGTTGGCGCCGAGCTCGATCGGCACGCCGACGAGCGAGCCGTACTCGGTCCAGGAGCCGTCGTAGTTCTTGACGTTGGTCTGGCCGAGCAGCTCGTGCAGGACGAACCAGGTCAGGGCCGAACGCTCACCGATGCGGCAGTAGGCGATCGTGTCCTTCGCCAGGTCGACCTGCTCGTCCTCGTAGAGCGCCTTCAGCTCGTCGTCGGACTTGAAGGTGCCGTCGTCGTTGGCGTTCTTCGACCACGGGATGTTGCGGGCGCTCGGCACGTGGCCGGGGCGCTGCGACTGCTCCTGCGGGAGGTGGGCCGGGGCGAGCAGCTTGCCGCTGAACTCGTCGGGCGAGCGCACGTCGACCAGGTTCTGCGAGCCGATCGCCTTGACGACGTCGTCGCGGAAGGCGCGGATCGAGGTGTCCTGGGCCTTGGCCTTGTACTCGGTGGCGGGGCGGCTGGGGACCTCGGCGCCGTCGACCAGGTCGCGGGAGTCGAGCTCCCACTTCTTGCGGCCGCCGTCGAGGAGCTTCACGTCCTGGTGGCCGTAGAGCTTGAAGTACCAGAAGGCGTACGACGCGAACCAGTTGTTGTTGCCGCCGTAGAGGACGACGGTGGAGTCGTTCGCGATGCCCTTCTTCGAGAGGAGCTTCTCGAAGCCCTCCTGGTCGATGAAGTCGCGGCGGACCGGGTCCTGGAGGTCCTTGGTCCAGTCGATGCGGATCGCGTTCTTGATGTGGTTCTTGTCGTACGCGGAGGTGTCCTCGTCGACCTCGACGATGACGACCTTCGGGTCGTCGATGTGGGCCTCGACCCAGTCGGCGTCTACCAGGACGTCGCTGCGGCTCATGCTTTTCTCCTCCGGGGCAGTTGCGGCGGTGCATAGGGGCGTGCGCGGTACGGGTGGTGCGGGGAGGCACGGCGCGTACGTACGGCACGGGGAGGCCCTGACGGATGACGTCAACAGGCCTGGGGGAATGCGGGAAACGGACGTCCCGCTAGAAGGTGCGACAGAGCATGGCGGCGACGCGGCACAGGTCCACTGCCCGCCGCTTCGTGAGGTCCGCCTGTCGGTGCATGGGTCCGATCGTAGGGACGGAGAGGCCGCCGTGTCACCGGTGCTCCGCATAGTGAGACACGATCGTCCACGATGCGGGAATCGTTGAAGCCCGCGGCCGCCCCGGCGGGGCCGCGGGCCTCGTGTCGTCCCTCTCACATCCGCCCGCCGGACGCCTCCGTCTCGTACTGCGGACGAGGTATCCGGGCAGGTCCTCCGGGCGGGTCCTCCGGCAGGGTCCTCCGGGCGGGGCGGGTTCAGCCCGCCAGGCGCACGTGGGAGCCGGTCACGGACATGTCCACGCCGTCCGGTGCCGCCTCGACCTTCTCCAGCTCGACGCCGGCCGGCAGGTCCTCGATCTTCTGGTCGAAGTCGGTGACGTCGCGTGCCGTGCCCTCGGGGAGCGGGATGGAGACGCCGAGGACGTCGATGCTCTTGGGGATCCGGTCGGCGTGCACCTTGATGTGGTCGCCCTCGACGCGGACCGAGCTGAGCACGTGGACGGGCTTCGGCAGCTTCGCGCCGCCCTTGCTGACCTCGACCTCGACCTTGATCTTGCCGTTGCCTCCGTCGGACAGGCCGATCACCTTGCCGGTGGCACCGAGCGGCAGCTCGACCGGCTCGGACTTGCTGGCCTTCAGGAGCTCGTCGTACGAGACGCGGGCGGTGCCGGTGGCGGTCGCGGCGGTCGCCGAGCTGTAGTCGCCGGAGAACTCGACGCCCTTCATGTGGGCCGTGAGGTCGGCGATGCGGATGGAGTCGGACCCGGACTTGGCGTCGTAGTTCTTGATGCCGACCTCCACGTCGTCGAGCTCACCGCCCATCACCTGGGTCAGGAAGGGGAAGCCCTTGATGGAGACGTCGGGCGTCTCGCTGAGCCCCTCGCTGGTCCGCATCCTGTCCGCCGCCTCGCTCTCGGCGAAGTTCACGGCGAGCCGGTCGGCCGCCACGAAGAGGCCCCCGAGGATCACGACGACGATCAGAAGTATGCGTACGGCTCGCTTGCTCATGTCCGGTGTTCCCCCACTTGTCCCCCGCCTCAACTGTCGTTGCCGCGAGCCTAAAGGACAGGTCCCCGGCCGCAGAGATCGGCCGGGGACCTGTCGAACAGCTGTGACGATCAGCTCACGGGTCAGCCGATGGCCCGGCCGAGGACGTAGACGGCCGGGGCGGCGGCCGCCAGCGGCAGCGCGACGCCCGCCGTCATGTGCACGAAGCGCGACGGGTAGTCGTAGGCGGCGACCCGGTGCCCGATCAGCGCGCACACCCCGGCGCCGACGGCGAGCAGCGCGCCCTTGCTGCCGTAGTCGGTGGTCCCGCCGACGGCGATCCCCGCGCCGGCGGCCGCGAGCAGGGCGACGACCACGGAGGCGGGGGTGGGCAGCGGCAGCGCGCGGGCGAGGACGGCGGCGGCGACGGCGATGCCGCCCACGGTCACGGCGTCGGAGGCGGCCGCGAGGTGCCCGGCCGCGACGATCGCGAGCGCGGCGGAGACGACGGTGGCCATCAGCCCGTACATCCGCTCGTCGGCACCGGCACGGCTGCGCAGCTGCAGCACCAGCACGAGCAGCACCCACACGCCGAGGGTGCCGAGGATGGCGGCGGGTCCGTGCTCCTTGCCGACGCCGAGCAGCACGACGTCCGCGACGACGCCGCCGAGGAAGGCGAGCGCGATGCCCTGCCGCGCCGGCCACATGCCGTTGAGCCGGAACCACCCGGCGGCGGTCACGGCCTGGAGGAGCACCAGCGGTACGAGGAGCGCGTACTGCCCGACGGCGGCACCCGCGGCGAGCAGCAGCCCGAGCACGGCGGTCAGCGCGGCGGGCTGCATCCCCGGCTCGATGATCGGCGAGCGGCCCTCGGCCCGAGCCCGCTGGGCGTCGGTGACGCGGGGGTTGCCGGTGGTGGTGGCGGGGCCGTAGGTGGGGCCGTCGCCGGAGACCGCGGCGGGCTCATCGGCACGAGCCGCGTCAGCGGGTGCGGACACGGGTGCGGGTGCGGGTGCGGGTGCCGGCGTGGGCATCGGCTGCATCTGCTGCATCGGCGGCTGCATCTGCTGTCCGTACGCGGCGTTCGCCCCCTGCGCGGGCAGGTACGCCGTCTCCGTCACGTCCACGGCCATGGGCGGCTGCACCTGCGTCTCCCAGGTCTGCCCCTCCCACTGCTGGGTGTGCTGCTCCTGGCCGTACTGCTGCTGCGGCTGCTGCGGGTCGGCGTAGTACTGCTGCTGGGGGTCCGGGTAGTACTGCTGCTGAGGGTCGGCGTAGTACTGCTGCTGCTGAGGCTCCGCGTAGTACTGCTGCTGCTCCGGATACGGCTGCTGCTGTTCCGGATACGGCTGCGGCGGGTGCTGCTGCGCGGGGTACTGCTGCGGATACGGGTCGTAGCCCTCGTACCCCTCGTACCCCTCGCGTCCCGCGTACTCATCGTGTCCCGCGTACCCCTCGTAGGGCTGATCGGACATGGCGCTCATCCTCCTGCGAACGGCGGGAGCACCTCGACCGTGCCGCCCTCGGCCAGCCGTACGGTCTCATGCCCGCGGGTCCCGACGGGGTCTCCGTCGACCAGGAAGGAGCAGCGCTGCAGGACCCGGACCAGTTCACCGGGATGCCGCTCGCGGGCGGCGTCCAGTGCGTCGGCGAGCGTGGCCGCCGCGTACGGCTCCTCGGCGACGCCCGCGGCCGCCTTGGCAGCGGCCCAGTAACGAATGGTGCCGTTCACCATGCGACTCCCCTTTCAGTCGGCGGTCGCCGATGTCTCGTCGGCGGTTGCCGACGTCCATGATGCCGTGGCCCAGGAGGCGATCCGTGCGACGAGCCCGTCCGTCGCCGCGTGCTCCGCGTGTCCCATGCCTTCTTCCAGCCACAGCTCCGCCCCGCCGTCGGCGGCCGCCGCGAGCATCCGCGGGTGGTCGAGCGGGAAGTACGGGTCGCGGTCGCCGTGGACGACGAGCAGCGGCGTCGGTGCGATGAGGGGGACGGACTCGACCGGCGAAAGGGGGACGGGGTCCCACTCGTGCGGGTGGATTCTCGTCCGCAGTCCGAAGCGGCCGACCACGCGGCCCGAGGGCCGCGTGACCACCCAGTGCAGCCTCCGCATCGGCGCCGTCCCCCGGTAGAACCAACGGGCCGGGGCACTCACGGCGACCACCGCGTCGGTCCGCGCTTCCGTGCGCCCCCTGTGCAACGCGGCGTGACGCAGGACGACCGAGCCGCCCATCGAGAAGCCGACGGTCACCACGTGCGCGTAGCCGAGCTCCCGTGCCCACTCCACAGCGGCCGCCAGGTCGAGCACCTCGCGGTCGCCGACGGTGGAGTGCCCGCCGGACCTGCCGTGCCCCCGGAAGGAGAAGGTGATCACTGCCGCACGCTGGGCGAACACGCCCGCGATCCGGCGCACGTGCGGGCGTGAGAGATCGCCGGTGAAGCCGTGCGCGACGACGATCGCGAGCTCTCCCGCGGGGTCGGGCCCGGGGTCGTGGGCGGCCTCGACGGCCACGCCGTCCTGTGTACGCAGCGTTGCGTGCCGCTGAACGTGACGCCGACCGCGAGTGATCGGCGGCACAGAAGATCGCTCGACTTGACCTGCCGGACCGGAACTCATGTGGGCTATTGTGCTGGGCAGAGGATCCGGGCAGCGCAGCCCCCGGGTCCTTTCGTGCTTTCAGGACTCCGGGCGCGGGTCCGCCGAGCACGGTACGAAGCAGTGCCGCATACGTCCTCGCAGGGACCGAGGAGGAACCAGACGTTATGGGCGAGCGAAACGTGCACGACAGTCGAACGACCCGGGCAGGTGGTCGGCGGTGAGTTCTCTGCTGCTCCTGACCAATGCCCTCCAGCCGTCGACGGAGGTGCTCCCCGCTCTCGGCCTGCTTCTTCACAATGTGCGCGTCGCCCCCGCGGAGGGGCCCGCTCTCGTCGACACCCCCGGCGCCGACGTCATCCTCGTCGACGGGCGCCGCGACCTTCCGCAGGTGCGCAGCCTCTGCCAGCTGCTCCGCTCCACGGGGCCCGGCTGTCCGCTGGTCCTCGTCGTGACGGAGGGCGGCCTCGCGGCCGTCACCGCGGACTGGGGCATCGACGACGTACTCCTCGACACGGCGGGACCCGCCGAGGTCGAGGCACGGCTGCGGCTCGCGATGGGCCGCCAGCAGATCACCTCCGACGACTCCCCCATGGAGATCCGCAACGGTGACCTCTCCGTCGACGAGGCGACGTACAGCGCGAAGCTGAAGGGCCGGGTCCTCGACCTGACCTTCAAGGAGTTCGAACTGCTCAAGTACCTGGCGCAGCATCCGGGGCGGGTCTTCACGCGCGCCCAGCTGCTCCAGGAGGTGTGGGGCTACGACTACTTCGGCGGCACCCGCACGGTCGACGTGCACGTGCGGCGGCTGCGGGCGAAGCTCGGCGTCGAGCACGAGTCGCTCATCGGCACGGTCCGCAATGTCGGCTACCGCTTCGTCATCCCGGAGAAGGTCGAACGCGCGGCCGAAGCCGAGAAGGCGAAGGCCGCGAAGGCCGCCGGGAAGGAAGCTGCCGTACGCCCTGCCCAGCGGTAGTTCCATCCGCGTAGACTCCGCGCGTGGCCAAGGTGACTCGGGATGACGTGGCAAGACTTGCGGGTACTTCGACCGCGGTCGTCAGTTACGTCATCAACAACGGACCCCGGCCGGTCGCCCCGGCCACGCGCGAGCGGGTACTCGCCGCGATCAAGGAGCTGGGGTACCGGCCCGACAGGGTCGCCCAGGCCATGGCGTCGCGGCGCACGGACCTCATAGGCATGATCGTGCCGGACGCGCGCCAGCCCTTCTTCGCGGAGATGACGCACGCCGTCGAACAGGCCGCGTCCGAGCGCGGGAAGATGGTCCTCGTCGGCAACTCCGACTATGTGGAGGAGCGCGAGACCCACTACCTCCGTGCCTTCCTCGGCATGCGGGTCTCCGGCCTCATCCTCGTCAGCCACGGCCTGACCGACCAGGCCGCCGCCGAGATCGACGCGTGGGACGCGCGCGTGGTGCTCCTGCACGAGCGGCCCGAGGCCATCGACGACGTCGCGGTCGTCACGGACGACCTCGGCGGCGCGCAGCTCGCCACCCGGCACCTCCTGGAGCACGGCCACGAGTACGTCGCCTGTGTCGGCGGCACCGCCGACACCCCGACCGTCGGCGACCCGGTCTCCGACCACGTCGAGGGCTGGCGGCGCGCGATGCGGGAGGCCGGGCGGTCGGTGGAGGGGCGGCTCTTCGAGGCCCCGTACAACCGCTACGACGCCTATCAGGTGGGCCTGGAGCTCCTCGCCCGCCCCGACCGGCCCACCGCGATCTTCTGCTCCACGGACGACCAGGCCATCGGCATCCTGCGGGCGGCCAGGGAGCTGCGCATCGACGTGCCGGGCGAGCTGGCCGTGGCCGGCTTCGACGACGTCAAGGAGGCGGGCCTCACCGACCCGCCGATGACGACGGTCGCCTCCGACCGGCCCGCGATGGCCCGCGCCGCGGTGGACCTCGTCCTGGACGACGGTCTCCGGGTGGCCGGCTCGCGGCGGGAGCGGCTGAAGCTGTTCCCGTCCCGGCTGGTGGTACGGCAGTCCTGCGGCTGCGCGTAACCCCGGCCCGCCCCTTCGCCCCGCGGCCTTTATATCGGGCATACGCACTTCTGCCGGGCTTCTCAGGACGTACTCAGGCAGCTCTCATCTACGGCCGCCAGTCTCAGAACCATGACCGAGACCTTCCGCCACAGCGGCGAGTACCCCCAGCAGCAGTCGGCAGCGTCTGTGCACCACGGCGGTACGCAGGGCGCGTACCCGCACGGCGCGTACCCGCCCCCGCCCGCTCACGCGCCGGAAGCACCTCAGGCGCCCGCACCCGCGCGAAGGCGCCGCGCCAGGGGGCCCGCGGCCCTGCTCGCCGCCGTCGCCATCGCGGCGGCCGCGGTCGGCGGCGGCACCGCGTACGCCGTGCAGACGCTCACCGACAGGGGCGGCGGCTCCACCGCCACCAGCACGGACGTCGTGCCGACGAGCAAGAAGGGCACCGTCGCCGGGGTCGCGGAGGCGGTCAGCCCCAGCATCGTCGAGATCAGCGCCACGACGGGGCAGGGCAAGTCGACCGGCTCCGGAGTGATCACCAAGAGCGACGGCGAGATCATCACCAACAACCACGTCATCGCCGGGGCGTCGTCGATCAAGGTGCGGACGAACGACGGCAAGACGTACGACGCCGAGGTCGTCGGCACCGACAGCAAGAAGGACCTCGCGCTCATCCAGCTGAAGGACGCCTCCGGGCTCAAGCCCGCCACCCTCGGCAACTCCGACAACGTCAGGGTCGGCGACGAGGTCGTCGCCATCGGCTCCCCCGAGGGCCTCACCGGCACCGTCACCAGCGGCATCGTCTCCGCGCTCGACCGCGACGTCACCGTCTCCACGGGCGACGGACAGCAGCAGCCGCAGGACCCGCAGGGCGGCTGGCCCTTCGAGTTCGACGGGCGCGAGTTCAACGGCGACACCGGGTCGTCGAAGACCACGTACAAGGCGCTGCAGACCGACGCCTCGCTCAACCCCGGCAACTCCGGCGGCGCCCTCATCGACATGAACGGCAACATCATCGGCATCAACTCGGCGATGTACTCGCCCAGTTCGTCCGGCCAGGGCACGGGCGAGTCCGCCTCGGGCAGCGTCGGCCTCGGCTTCGCCATCCCGATCGACGCGGTCAAGGACGACCTCGGCAAGCTGCGGTCCGGCTCGCAGACCTGACGGCGGCCGCACCGCGCCCCCGCGTGCGAGGCTGATACCGGCAATACCCGCAGTACCGGCCCCGTTCCGCCCCTGACCCGAGGAAGTCCGAAGCCCATGAGCCCCGCCGAAGGCGACCGCACCGGTGACCGCGAGCAGCTGCGCATCCTGATCGTGGACGACGAACCCGCCGTGCGCGAGGCCCTGCGGCGCAGCCTCGCCTTCGAGGGGTACGGCACGGAGGTCGCCGTCGACGGCGCCGACGCGCTGGAGAAGGCCGCGGCGTACCGCCCCGACCTCGTCGTGCTCGACATCCAGATGCCTCGCATGGACGGCCTCACCGCGGCGCGCAGGCTCCGCGCGACGGGCTCCCTGACCCCCATCCTGATGCTCACCGCGCGCGACACCGTCGGCGACCGCGTCACCGGACTCGACGCGGGCGCCGACGACTACCTGGTCAAGCCGTTCGAGCTGGACGAGCTCTTCGCCCGCATCCGCGCGCTGCTGCGCCGTAGTTCGTACGCGGCCGGGGCCGGGCAGGCCGCCGAGGGCGACACCCTCGCCTTCGCCGACCTGCGGATGGACCTGGCGACGCGAGAGGTCACGCGAGGTGCGCGGACGGTCGAGCTGACCCGTACGGAGTTCACCCTCCTGGAGATGTTCCTCGCGCACCCGCGTCAGGTCCTCACCCGCGAACAGATCCTCAAGGCGGTCTGGGGCTTCGACTTCGAGCCGTCGTCCAATTCGCTCGACGTGTACGTCATGTACCTGCGCCGCAAGACGGAGGCGGGCGGCGAGCCGCGCCTCGTGCACACGGTGCGGGGCGTCGGCTACGTGCTGCGGGGCGGCGAGTGAACGGGCTGCTCCGACGCTTCCGGGGTCTGCCGTTGCGCTCGCGCTTGGCGTTGCTGGTGGCGACGGCGGTGGCGCTGGCGGTCGCGGCGGCGGCGGTGACCTGCTGGTTCGTGGTGCGCAACGCGTTGCTGGACTCGTTGGACGACGCGTTGAGCAGCAACCGCCCGAAGCCGGGCGAGGTGATCCAGCAGATCGACATCGACGCGGTGGCGGGCGGCGCGCGCTGCCTGCGCGAGATTCCCGGCCGCGACCAGTCGGATCTCTACAATCAGATCATCCAGGTCGTCGCCAAGAACGGCACGAACTGCGTGATCCTGGGCCGCCAGTCGATCAAGGTCAGCGACACGGACACCTCGGTGGCCGCCCGCGACCGTACGGCGACGTACCACAACACCACCGCGGCGAACGGCGAGAAGTACCGGGTCTACACCTACCCGCTGGAGGACTACCCCGAGCTCCGGCTCGCGGTCTCCGTGGCCCGCCCCTTCAGCGAGATCGACGACACCCTCGACAACCTCGCCCTGATCCTGCTGCTCGTCGCCGGAATCGGCGTCCTCGGCGCGGGCGCGGCGGGGCTCTGGGTCGCCCGCACCGGACTGCGCCCGGTCGACCGGCTCACCGAGGCCGTCGAGCACGTCGCCCGCACAGAAGACCTCGGCCTCCGCATCCCGGTCGAGGGCGACGACGAGATCGCCCGCCTCTCGGAGTCCTTCAACTCCATGACCGCCTCGCTGGCCTCCTCCCGCGACCTGCAACAGCAACTGATCGCCGACGCCGGCCACGAACTCCGCACCCCTCTCACCTCCCTGCGCACGAACATCGAGCTGCTCGCCCGCAGCGAGGAGACGGGCCGGGCCATCCCGCCCGACGACCGCAAGGCGCTCCTCGCCTCGGTCACCGCGCAGATGACCGAACTGGCCGTGCTCATCGGCGACTTGCAGGAGCTGTCCCGCCCCGACACCGGGGCCGGCGGCGCCAAGGTCCAGGTCGTCGCCCTGCACGACGTCACCAGGACGGCCATCGAACGGGCCCGGCTGCGCGGCCCCGAGCTGACGATCACCGCGGAGCTCGCGCCCTGGTACGTGCGGGTGGAGCCGCCCGCCCTTGAGCGGGCCATCGTCAACATCCTGGACAACGCGGTGAAGTTCAGCCCGCGGGGCGGCACGGTGGAGGTCACCCTAGACCGGGGCCGCCTGACGGTACGGGACCACGGTCCCGGCATCCCCGCGGACGAACTCCCGCACGTCTTCGACCGGTTCTGGCGCTCCCCGTCCGCACGCTCCCTGCCGGGTTCGGGCCTCGGCCTGTCGATCGTGGCCCGTACGGTGCGCCAGTCGGGCGGCGAGGTGACACTGGAGGCGGCGGAGGGGGGCGGGACGGTGGCGACGATGCGGCTTCCCGGGGCGGCGACACCGCCACCGGAGACTCCGGCCACCACTATCTGAACGAGACGCAACGTCTTGCAGGGCGTGTTGCGCGGCGCCTGGAGCCCGCTGATCGCTGATCGCTGACTAGCGGCCGATTCCGATGCCGGACCCCTCGATCCGCACCCGGATGCCCTCCTGCTCCACGGTCACGTCACGCAGCGACATCGCGCCGGCACCCGGCAGCTTCGGCAGTTGGAAGGCGAGGGTGAGGCGGTCGGCGAGGACGGGGCGGGTGAGCTGGGAGAGGCCGTTCAGGAGGGCGGGGTCGAGGCCCAGCTTCTTGAGGAGCTCGGGGTGGCCCATCGCGACGTCGATGAGGTTCAGGCCCATCACGTCGTTCACGAACCGCGGCGAGCCGGTGAGCTCGTTGAGCTTGGTGTCGCTCTTCAGGGCGCCGCGGACCACGTTCTCCGGGACGCCGAGCCGCTCGACGATCGCCGGGACGGACAGCAGCGCCTTCGCCTTCGCGGTCTCCTTCGCGACGCGGTCGGCGGAGCTCTTCGACAGGTGCAGGCCCTCCTTCTCGCGCGTACCGGGGCGGTAGGTCGCCAGGTCGCCGAGTTGCAGGCTCATGCCGCCGATGTCGGTGGAGATGCCGCGGTCGCCGTTGCGCTGGATGCGGGCGTCGGCACGCACCTTCAGGTCGTGGCCCGCGACGGGCAGCGTGCCGCGCGCGAGGACCTTGTCGGTGCCGTGACCGGTGAACGTGACCTGGGAGGCGCCCAGTTCGCGGTTGAGGTCCTCGAAGGAGAGCAGGACCTCTCCCTCCATCTGCCCGATGGAGGCACCCGTGATCGAGGTGGGCCCGTCACCGTCGATGGTCACGTCTGTGGCGGTCGCGGAGACCTTGGCGAGCGAGACCCGGTCGGCCGCGACGTCCGGGACGGTCACCTTCACCTTGTCGACGCGCTTGTCGAAGACCTGTGTGAGGAAGGGGAACCCTTCGATGTCGACCTCGGGCGCCGCGCTCAGGTTCATCTGGTCCTTGAGCTTCTCCGCGGCCTCGTGCTCGGCGTAGAGGAGCGCCCAGCGGTCACCGAGCGCGAGGAACGCGGTGGCGACGAGGACGGCGACCAGGGCCTTCGCGGCGAGCGGAAGGCCCGCGAAGCGGTTGCGGCGACGGCGGCTGCGGGAGCGCGTGCGGCTGCCGCGGCGGTGGTTCGGCGGCGTCCAGGGTGCGTCCGCGTCGGGCCCGGCCTTGTCCCCGCGGAGGAACTCCTCCAGCGGGTTCGGCGCGAGGGCGCCCAGCTCGTCGTACGGGTTCGTGTACGAGGTGACCGGCAGCCGAGCGGTGTCGTTCTCTCGTCCGCTGTGCGCGCGGGGCTCCTTGCCGTCGTACTCGCCGTCCGACGTGCCGTCGTATGTGTCGAGTGGTGCTTCCGAAGGTCGCGTGGCTATGCGGTGGGGGGAACGCATCAAGTGATCTCACCATACGTTCACACCCCACCCCAAGCCTTACACCCGGTAAGAACCGATATCGGCCAGTTCTTTAACGCGCTGTTTTCACTTCACTACGTCTTCACTTCACCACGGTAATGCGGTCCGCCTTCGGCGGCGCGATCGGCTTGTCCGCCGAGGAGTTGGCGGTCAGGTAGTCGTTGAACGCCTTCAGGTCGTCCGCGCCGACCAGCGGCTTCGTGCCCTTGCCCAGCTCGGGGAGACCGTCGCCGCCGCCCGCGAGGAAGGAGTTCAGCGCGACGCGGTAGGTGGCGGCCGGGTCGAGCGCCTTGCCGTTCAGCTTGACCGACTCGGCGACGACACGGTCCGCACCGCTCTTGGTCAGGTCCAGCGTGTACGTCAGCCCGTCCGACACCTGAAGAATCTTCGGAGACGCCTGGTTCGCCCCACTGACCTGCTGCTTCAGCGCGGTGAGGAGCTGCGCGCCGGTCAGGTCGACCAGATTGACGGTGTTGCTGAACGGCTGCACGGTGAACGCCTCGCCGTACGTGACGACACCGTCGCCCTCTCCGCCGCTCGCCTTGAAGACGATGTCGGAGCGGATCCCGCCGGGGTTCATCAGCGCCAGGTCGGCCTCGGGGTCGAGGGACTTGGCGTGCGCGAGCTGCGCGTCGGCGATGAGGTCGCCGAGCGGGGATTCGGGGGTCGTGGCACCGCGGCCCGGGATGTCCGCGGAGATGTATCCGATGGCCTTGTTGGCGACGGGCGCGGCGAGCTTGTCCCAGCGCGAGATGAGCGAGGTCATGTCGGGCGCCTTGGCCTGCTCACGGCTGACCACGTGGTTGGCGGACTTCACGCTGGTCCGCACGATGTCCTTGGTCCTGCGGTCGTACGTGAGCGTGGTGTCGGTGTAGAGCTTCCCGAAGGAGGAGGCCGAGGTCACCATGCGCGGCTTGCCCGACGGGTCGGGGATCGTGCAGACGTACGCGGCGTGGGTGTGCCCGGTGACGAGCGCGTCGACCTTGGGCGTGATGCCCTTGGCGATGCTGGTGATCGGCCCGGATATCCCGTCACCGGCGCCGGGCGAGTCACAGTCGTAGTTGTACGCCTGACTGGCCGGCGCCCCACCCTCATGAATGAGGGTGACGATGGACTTCACGCCCTGCTTGTCGAGGATCTTCGCGTACTTGTTGACGGTCTCGATCTCGTCGTGGAACTTCAGCCCCTTGACGCCGTCGGCGGAGACGATGTCCGGAGTGCCCTCCAGGGTCACCCCAATAAATCCGACCTTGACGCCCTTCTCCTTCCACACCCAATAGGGCTTGAGGATGGGCTTGCCGGACTTCTCGTTCGTGACATTGGCGGCGAGATACGGATAATCCGCGCCCTCGAACTCCTTCGCCTCCCCCTTCCGGTCCTTCTCGAAGCAACCGTCCTTGGGGTGGCAGCCGCCGTTCTGCATGCGGGCCAACTCCTTGGCCCCCTCGTCGAACTCGTGATTGCCGACGCTGGTGACGTCCAGGCCGAGCTTGTTCATGGCCTCGACGGTGGGCTCGTCGTGGAAGAGCCCCGAGAGCAGCGGGCTGGCACCGATGAGGTCGCCGGCGGCGGCGGTGACGCTGTAGGGGTTGCTCTTCCTCGCATTCCGCAGCGACGTGGCAAGGTACTCGACCCCGCCCGCGTCGATCTTCTTCTCGGTCCCGTCGGCCTGCTTCTCCGTGACCTGGCCCGAGGAGCCGGCCGGGGGCTGCAGATTGCCGTGGAAGTCATTGAACGACAACAACTGCACGTCCACCGTGCGCTTCTTCCCACCGTTACCCCCCTTCCCGCCGTCCGCCCCGTCCTGCCCCGCACTGGCGGGAAGCGAAGCGGCCAACGCGCCGACGGTGGCGAGCCCCGCCGCAACGGCGAGGACGCGAGTGGCACGGCGTCTGGGCCTTCGGTGCTTAGCTGTGGCGGGCACGTGTTCCCCCGGGGAGGTGTAGGAAGACTGGAACCGACTGGAACCGTCCGGAAGCCTAGAGTCAACGCGCGTAGCGCAACAGAGGGTTCCTGGTTACATCCTGGTTGCTGCTCGCCCTGAGCCACCTAGCGCTCGTGGACGAGTGCGGATTCCAGCCTGTCCGGCGCGTGAGGACGAGCGCGAAGCGCGACAAGCCCGTCCGGCGATTGAGGACGCGAGCGCGCAGCGCGATGCAGCACCCACCCGTCCACCGGGGCAGCGGATTCCAGCCCGTCCGGCGCTTGAGGACGAGCGCGGAGCGCGACAAACCCACCACCCGCCGCCAGGCGACAACGCAGCAGCAAGCCGCGGACCAAGCCCGTCCGGCGATTGAGGACGCGAGCGCGCAGCGCGATGCAGCACCCCCAAAGGCGCCCCGCCCGAATACGCTCGGAAGCATGACTGACGACCGCCCCCCCGAGCCCCCCGCCCCCCTCCGAAAGATCGACACCCTCACCGCCCTCACCCCGGCGCAGGCCGACGCCGTGCTCGGGCTGCTCGCCGAGGCCGCCCGTACGGACGGCCAGCAGGCGGTGTCCGAGCAGGGGCGGCTGCAGCTCCGGGGAGGCGCCCGCGACGGCGTCCGGCACCTGCTGCTCACCGTCGGCGACCAGCTCGTCGGGTACGCGCAGCTGGAGGACACCGACCCCGTCGAGGCCCCCGCGGCCGAGCTCGTCGTGCACCCCTCGCGGCGCGGGCACGGGCACGGCAGGGCGCTCGGCACGGCGCTGCTGCACGAGTCGGGGCGGCGTCTTCGCGCGTGGGCGCACGGCGGGCACTCCGCGGCCCGGCACCTGGCGCAGGTGCTCGGCCTCGCCCTCTTCCGCGAACTGCGGCAGATGCGGCTGCCCTTGGCGGACCTGGATCCGGATCAGAACCTCGCCGAGCCGGTCTACCCCGAGGGCGTCTCCGTACGTACCTTCGTGCCGGGCCGGGACGACGCGGCCTGGCTCGCGGTGAACGCCGAGGCCTTCGCGCACCACCCCGAGCAGGGCTCCCTCACCCAGCGCGATCTGGACGACCGGAAGGCGCAGCCGTGGTTCGACCCGGCGGGCTTCTTCCTCGCGGTGCGGGAGAGCGACGGCGAGCTGGTCGGCTTCCACTGGACGAAGGTGCACGCCGAGGAGCGCCTCGGCGAGGTGTACGTGCTGGGCGTGCGGCCGGGAGCCCAGGGCGGCGGCCTCGGCAAGGCGCTGACCACGACGGGGCTCCGTCACCTCGCGCAGGCCGGCCTGCCGACCGCGATGCTGTACGTGGACGCGGACAACAAGGCGGCCGTGAGCGTCTACGAGCGCCTCGGCTTCGTCACGTACGAAACGGACCTGATGTACCGCACGGAGTCCTGACGGCACGGAGTCCTGGGGCGGCGTCGCCACGTACCTGCTCACCCTCGCGGCGGGCCTCGACCGCCCCGCCGAGGGCACGCTCACCGTCCTCGGCGCGAGCCCCGGCGACGCCCGCGAGCGTATCGCGACGTCGCCCAGGACAAGCCGCTCCATCCGCAGCTGACCATCGCGGACACGCTGCGGTTCGGCGCTGAACTCAACCCCGTGTGCGCCGCGCTCGTGGTGACCGGAGTGGTCCTGTTCACCGCGGTCCAGCGCTGGGCGTGGACCACCGGTCCCGGGCTCGAGTACGAGCGGGCGCCCTGGTACGAGCGGGCCATGTACGGCTCCCTGGGCCCCGTCGCCATCGGATACGCCCTGCTGGGCCTCGCCGTCGGCGCCCTCACCGGGCTCCTGGTGCGCCGCACGCTGCCCGCGATGGCGGCCGCCACGGGCGTCACCTCGATCGCGGTCGTCCTGCTGCCGCCGGCCCGCCCCACCTGTGGGCCACCGGAACGACCACCTGGGCACGTACGTATCCCCAGGCCACGCCCGACTTCGGCTACCCGGTGGAACGCGGCATGCTCACCGCCGACGGGAACCGGCTGCCGGAATCGCTGTGCCGGCGCCCCGACCGCGACTCCGACCGGTGCTACGCGGAGCACCAAGTCACCGGCTGGTACAACGACTTCCACCCCTCGTCGCGCTTCTGGCCCCTCCAGCTCGTGGAGACCGGCCTCCTGCTGGTCCTGGCCGCCGCCGTCACCTACGCCGCCTTCCGCCTCCTGCGCCGCCTCGTGGCCTGAACCGCACGGCCCGAACCGTACGATCGGCCGAAGGCTGCACGCTGTAGACGCCTCGGAGCCTTCGGCCGATGTCCCGCACGTCATGTCGCCGTAACCGCTGATTCAGACAGCCTTGCGACGCTCGCTCAATGCAGCCCGCCGCGCCCGACCCCGCCCCGGAGAACGGGAGGCTCCGCCTCACTCCCGCGCTCTCCGACGCGCCCATCGGCGTACCCGCGCGGAACAATGGGTCCATGAGCCAGCAGAACACGCAGGGACGAGTCCAGCACCCCCAGCCTTCCGTGGGTTCCATCGCCGCGCACCGGCCCGCCACCATCGCCGCCACCGTCTCCGACCTGGACCCCGACATCGACGCGGATCTCGACGCGTACGACGAGGACGCCGCGGTCGGCCACGACGGCACCGAACTGCCGCAGGGGCGGTTCCTGGACCGGGAGCGCAGCTGGCTCGCCTTCAACGAAAGAGTGCTGGAACTCGCCGAGGACCCGCACACGCCCCTCCTCGAACGGGCGAATTTCCTGGCGATCTTCGCCTCGAACCTGGACGAGTTCTTCATGGTCCGCGTCGCCGGGCTCAAGCGCCGCATCGCGACCGGCGTCGCCACCCGTTCGGCCTCGGGCCTGCAGCCCCGCGAGGTCCTCGACCTCATCTGGAACCGCTCCCGCGAGCTCATGGCCCGGCACGCCGCCTGCTACCAGGACGACGTCGCGCCCGGCCTCGCCGACGAGGGCATCCAGCTGGTCCGCTGGCACGAGCTGACCGAGAAGGAGCAGTCCCGGCTCTTCACGCTCTTCCGGCAGCAGATCTTCCCCGTCCTGACCCCGCTGGCCGTGGACCCCGCGCACCCCTTCCCGTACATCTCGGGGCTCTCCCTGAACCTCGCCGTGGTCGTGCGCAACCCGGTCTCCGGACACCAGCACTTCGCACGTGTGAAGGTCCCGCCGCTGCTCTCCCGCTTCCTGGAGGCCTCCCCGCAGCGGTACGTCCCCATAGAGGACGTGATCGCCGCGCCCGCGCACCTCCAGGAGCTCTTCCCGGGCATGGAGATCCAGGAGCACCACATGTTCCGGCTCACCAGGAACGAGGACCTGGAGGTCGAGGAGGACGACACCGAGAACCTGCTCCAGGCCCTGGAGAAGGAGCTCATGCGGCGCCGCTTCGGGCCGCCCGTGCGCCTGGAGGTCGAGGAGTCCATCGCCCCGAACGTCCTCAGCCTGCTGGTGCGCGAGCTGAAGATCAGCGAGGCCGAGGTGTACCCGCTGCCGGGCCCGCTCGACCTCACCGGGCTCTTCAGCATCGCCAAGCTGGACCGGCCCGAGCTGAAGTACCCGAAGTTCGTGGCGGGCACCCACCGCGACCTCGCCGAGGTCGAGTCGGCGTCCGCACCCGACATATTCGCGGCTCTTCGCGAACGCGACGTACTCCTGCACCACCCGTACGACTCGTTCTCCACGTCCGTACAGGCCTTCCTGGAGCAGGCGGCTTCCGACCCCGACGTCCTCGCCATCAAGCAGACGCTGTACCGCACCTCGGGCGACTCCCCGATAGTCGACGCGCTGATCGACGCCGCCGAGTCCGGCAAGCAGGTCCTCGTCCTCGTCGAGATCAAGGCCCGCTTCGACGAGCAGGCCAACATCAAGTGGGCCCGCAAGCTGGAGGAGGCCGGCTGCCACGTGGTCTACGGCATCGTCGGCCTGAAGACCCACTGCAAGCTCTCGCTCGTCGTGCGCCAGGAGGGCGACACCCTCATCCGCTACTCGCACGTGGGCACCGGCAACTACCACCCGAAGACCGCCCGCCTCTACGAGGACCTGGGCCTCCTCACCTCCAACGCGGAGGTCGGCGCGGACCTCTCCGACCTCTTCAACCGGCTCTCCGGCTACTCCCGCCGCGAGACCTTCCGCCGGCTGCTCGTGGCCCCCAAGTCCCTGCGCGACGGCCTCGTCTCCCGCATCAACAAGGAGACACAGCACCACAGGGCGGGCCGCCCCGCCTACGTCCGCATCAAGGTCAACTCGATGGTCGACGAGGCGGTCGTCGACGCGCTGTACCGCGCGTCGCAGGCGGGCGTCGAGGTGGACGTGTGGGTGCGCGGCATCTGCGCGGTGCGCCCCGGCGTCGCGGGCCTCTCGGAGAACATCCGGGTACGTTCCGTCCTCGGCCGCTTCCTCGAACACTCCCGTGTCTTCGCCTTCGGAAACGGCGGCGAACCGGAGGTGTGGTTCGGCAGCGCCGACATGATGCACCGCAATCTCGACCGCCGTATCGAGGCGCTGGTCAGGGTCCAGGACCCGGCGCACCGTGCGGCCCTCAGCCGGCTCCTGGAGACCGGCATGTCGGACACCACCGCCTCCTGGCACCTGGGCGCGGACGGCAACTGGACCCGCCACTCGGTGGACCCGGACGGCCAGCCCCTGCGGAACGTACAGGAGATGCTCATAGACGCCCGGAGGCGCCGGCGTGGCACAGCAACACCATGAGATGACGAGTACCGGTACGAACACGGGCACGGGCACTGGTGCCGCGGGCGAGGCCCTCACGGCCTACTTGCAGGACCAGGCCACCGGGTTCCTCCGCTCGCTGCGGCTGCACCGCGAGTCCACGGCGGACGCGCAGGGCGCGGAGGAGTCCCTGGAGGCGGCCTGCGCGCTGCGGCGTGCGGCCCGCCGCATCGGCGGCACCCTGCACACGTTCCGGCCCCTCCTTGACCCGGACTGGTCCTCGTCCCTGCGCCCCGAACTGGCGTGGCTCTCCGGCACGTTGACCCAGGAACACGCGTACGCCACCCGCCTGGACCGCCTCCTGGAAGCCTTGCACCGCCTCTCGGGCCCGCCTCAACTCCCCTCTCCCAGCGAGTCCGTGTGCGCTGTCCCTGCTGCGGGCAGGCGTTCCGCGGGGCGATTGGGGCGTCCCCTGCTCGAGCGCGGCCGAGAGCTCGGGGAAGGGTGGGCACAGCCCACGGTGCCGGGTGCGGTTGACGGGGGCGGTACCCCGCGTGGCCTGGCGGTAGGCGCGGCCAAGGCCGCAGCGCTCCTGGAGCGGCAACTCACGCTCGCCAAGACCCGGGCCCACTCCACCGCCCTGCAAGCCTTCGGCTCCTCCCGCTTCCACGCGGTGGCGGACAACGTGGCCGTACTGGCCAGCGAAGTCCCCCTGAGCGGGACGGCGGGGGACGGCCTCGAACCGCTCGCGGAACAAGCAGCGACCGCCCTGGTGGACGCCGTCGCCACCCTCCCCCTCCACCAGGCCGGCCACCCCTACAACGCGGGCGCCCTCTCCCACGGCCTCGCCCCCACGGACTCCGCCCCGGACGCCCAGGACGCCCCCTGGCTGAAGGTCCGCTCGCTGCTGCGCCTGCACCGGTACGCCCAGGAGGTCCTGGGTCACGCCCACGCGGAGCCCCGTATCGCGGACGCGAGCCACGCCCTGAACGTCCACCGCGAGGCGGCGTCGGCGGCGGCCGCCGCGGCCCACGCGGCGCGGACCCCGCGGATCGCCCCGGCCACGGCGTACGCGCTGGGCGTGCTCCACGCCGACCAGCGCCACGAGGTGGAGGCGGCACGTTTCGCCTTCCAGCAGGCGTGGCTGCGCGAGGAGGCGAGGACATGGTGACGTACGGGGAAGGCGCTCCCGGCGAGGACGTCGTCCGGGCGGCCGGCTGCCTCCTGTGGCGCCCCGCGCCGACCGCACCGCACGGCATCGAACTCGCCCTGGTCCACCGCCCCAAGTGGTCGGACTGGTCCCACCCGAAGGGCAAGCTCGAACCCGGGGAGACGGCGCGGGGCGCGGCCGTGCGCGAAGTGCTGGAAGAGACCGGCATGACGTGCGAGCTCGGCGCGGAACTGCCCACCGCCCGCTACAGGGACGCCCGGGGGCGCCCCAAGGAGGTCCGCTACTGGGCCGCCGAAGCGCTGTCCGGCACCTTCGCCCCCAACTCCGAGGTCTCGGAGCTCCGGTGGCTGTCCCCCGACGCGGCCCGTCGCCAACTGTCGTACGACAGGGACGCCGAACTCGTCACGGACCTGCTGGCCGCACTCACCGCGTCCTAGAGGGCCGCGCCCTGGCCCTCCGCGTCCTGAGCCTTCCGCTCGCGGAGGGCCTTGCAGAACTCCAGGCAGATCCAGACGCCCACACCGGCGACGGTGAGCAGGACAGCCACGCCCAGGAGGAACGGGTGGATCATGCGCTGATCGTATCCCGCGTGCTGGACCAGCCCCATTCACTCTGCGTAGTCTGGGCGTTACGTTTTGTAGCGCATTGTCTAACCGGGCCGACCGCCGAGGTTCACCCGCCGTTCACTCGCGTCCATCGGCCGCTTCACTTGCCCTGCCTAATTTCGGCCTTACAACACGACGTAAGTCATCGCACGCCGCCAGCAAAGGGTCGGCGGCTCCCGGAAGGAAGACCCGAAAGTGAAGCTTCAGCGCAAGAACCGGCTCCGCGCCCTCTCCCTCGGCGCCCTCGCCGTCTCCGGCGCCCTGGCCCTCACGGCGTGCGGCTCCGACGACACGAGCTCGGGCGATGGCGGCAAGGAGACGAACGCCAACGCCAACATCAAGTGTGACGACGCCAAGGGCCGGCTCGCGGCCTCCGGCTCGTCCGCGCAGAAGAACGCGATCGACGCCTGGCGGAAGGTCTACACGACCAACTGCAAGGACGTGCAGCTGAACTACAACCCGACGGGTTCGGGTGCGGGCATCACCGCGTTCATGCAGGGCCAGACCGCGTTCGCCGGTTCGGACTCGGCGCTGAAGCCCGAGGAGATCGAGAAGTCGAAGAAGGTCTGCAGCAACAGCCAGGCCATCGGTCTGCCGATGGTCGGCGGCCCGATCGCCATCGGCTTCAACGTCCCCGGCGTCGACAAGCTGAACCTCGACGCCAAGACCCTGGCCGACATCTTCAACAACAAGATCAAGAACTGGGACGACAAGGCGATCGAGAAGCTCAACCCCGACGCCAAGCTCCCCAGCACCAAGGTCCAGGCGTTCCACCGCTCCGACGAGTCGGGCACGACGGACAACTTCACCAAGTACCTGAAGGGCGCCGCGCCGAGCGCCTGGCCTTACGAGCCGGGCAAGTCGTGGGAGCCCAAGGGCGGCCAGTCCGCGAACGGCTCCGCCGGTGTCGCGGGCCAGGTCAAGCAGACCCCGGGCGCCATCTCGTACTTCGAGCTCTCCTACGCCGGTGAGGGCGTCAAGACCGTCGACCTGAAGACCGAGGCCAAGGAGCCGGTGAAGGCCACCGTCGACAACGCCTCCAAGGCCATCGCCGAGGCGAAGGTCGTCGGCAAGGGCAAGGACCTGTCCCTGAAGCTGAACTACAAGCCGACCGCCGAGGGCGCCTACCCGATCACCCTGGTGACGTACGAGGTCGTCTGCGAGAAGGGCAACAAGGCCGACACGCTCGCCGCCACGAAGTCCTTCCTGACCTACATCGCCAGCGAGGACGGCCAGAACGTCCTCAAGGAGAACGACTACGCGCCGATCCCGGCCGAGATCATCTCCAAGGTCCGCACCACCGTCGCGGGCCTGAGCTAGCTGAACCGAGTGCGGCCGGCCCCGCAAGGCCGGGCCGGCCGCACCGTCCGGTGCACCGCCGCCACGGAGCGCCTGCGACACCCGCACGGCGCCTCCGCAGACCGGAGAACCCCATGGACATACCAAGCAATACGACCGCACCCCCGCCCGTCGACGACGTGAAGCCGACGGCCCCGGTGAGCAAGGCAGCCGCCCGCGGCGCCACCCGCCCCGGTGACAAGATCTTCCTCGGCCTCTCCCGCGGCTCCGGGATCGTGCTCCTCGTGATCATGGCCGCCATCGCGGCGTTCCTCACGTACCGCACGGTCCTCGCCCTCGCCGACAACACGGGCAACTTCCTCACCACGTTCGAGTGGGACCCGGCCGGCCTCAGCACCGGGGGCAAGCCGTACTTCGGCATCGCCGTCCTGGTCTTCGGCACCGTGGTCAGCTCGATCATCGCCCTGTTGATCGCGGTCCCCGTCGCCATCGGCATCGCGCTCTTCATCTCGCACTACGCGCCGCGCAAGCTGGCCTCCCCCATCGCCTACGTGATCGACCTGCTGGCCGCCGTGCCCTCGATCGTGTACGGCCTGTGGGGCGCCCTCGTGGTCGCGCCCAACCTCACCGGCTTCTACAGCTGGCTCGACGACTACCTCGGCTGGACCGGCGTCTTCGAGTACGAGGGCGGCGCCCCGCGCTCCCTGATGACCGTCGGAATCCTCCTCGCGATCATGATCCTGCCGATCATCACGAACGTGAGCCGCGAGGTATTCCTCCAGGTTCCGAAGATGCACGAGGAGGCCGCGCTGGCCCTCGGCGCCACGCGCTGGGAGGTCATCCGCATGTCGGTGCTGCCCTTCGGCCGCTCCGGCATCATCTCCGCCTCGATGCTGGGCCTCGGCCGCGCGCTCGGCGAGACGATCGCCGTCGCCACCGTGCTCTCCCCGAACTTCCTCATCAACGCGTCCGTGCTCGACTACGGCGGCGGCACCTTCGCGCAGAACATCGCCAGCAAGTTCAACGAGGCCAGTGAGTACGGCCAGGACGCGCTCATCGCCTCCGGCCTGGTGCTCTTCGTCATCACACTGCTGGTCAACGGCGCGGCCCGCCTGATCATCGCGCGCCGCAAGGAGTACTCGGGGGCCAACGCATGAGCACCACGACACCCACCCCGCCCGCGCCGCTCACCAAGCGGCCGTCCACCCTCAAGGCCGCGACGCTGCCCCGCTGGTCCCCGCCGGCCATCGCCGCGGCATCGGCCGCCGTCGCGGTCGGCATCGGTCTCGGGGCCGGCCTGGACAGCCGCATCCAGTGGGGCCTGATCGCCGCCATCCTGTTCATCGTCGGGTCGTACGTCCTCGCGGTGGCCGTCGAGGGCGGCCGGCAGGCCAAGGACCGCCTCGCCACCTCGATGGTGTGGGTCATGTTCCTGCTCGCCGTCATCCCGCTGGCCTCGCTGATCTACGAGACCGTGCAACGCGGCGTCAAGGTCTTCGACGTCTACTTCCTGACCCACTCCATGGGCGTCGTCGCCGACGAGGACACCGGCGGCGGCATCTACCACGCGATCATCGGCACCCTGGAGCAGGTGCTCCTGGCCTCCGTGATCGCCGTGCCGATCGGCCTGCTCACCGCCGTCTACCTCGTCGAGTACGGGCGCGGGAAGCTCGCCAAGACCGTCACGTTCTTCGTCGACGTCATGACCGGCATCCCCTCCATCGTCGCGGGCCTCTTCGTCCTCAGCTTCTGGATCCTGATCCTCGGCTTCGACTTCTCCGGCTGGGCCGGCGCCATGGCGCTCGCCATCCTGATGATGCCGGTGATCGTGCGCTCCACCGAGGAGATGCTCAAGCTCGTCCCGAACGAGCTGCGCGAGGCCTCTCTCGCCCTCGGCGTGCCGAAGTGGCGGACCATCCTCAAGGTCGTCCTGCCCACCGCGATCGGCGGCATCACCACGGGCGTCATGCTCTCGGTGGCCCGCATCGCCGGCGAGACCGCGCCGGTCCTGCTCCTGGTCTGGGTGAACCCCCTGATCAACACGAACCCGTTCGACGGGGCGCAGGGCTCGCTGCCGCTGTACATCTACCAGCAGTACGCGGCCGGCACCGACGCGTCGTACGACCGCGCCTGGGGCGCGGCCCTCGCCCTCATCGGCTTCATCATGATCCTCAACCTGGCGGCACGCGGCGTAGCCCGCTGGAAGGCCCCCAAGACGGGCCGCTGAGCGGCCAATCAGCGACCCTCTCGCACCGAAGACCCGAAAGAAGCAGTGATCCCCATGGCCAAGCGAATCGACGTATCGGGCCTGACCGCCTATTACGGCTCCCACAAGGCGATCGACGACATCTCGATGACCGTGGAGCCCCGCTCCGTGACGGCCTTCATCGGCCCGTCCGGCTGCGGCAAGTCCACGTTCCTGCGCACCCTGAACCGCATGCACGAGGTCACCCCCGGCGGCCGCGTCGAGGGCAAGGTGCTCCTGGACGACGAGGACCTGTACGGCAGCGGCGTGGACCCGGTGAACGTGCGCCGCACGGTCGGCATGGTCTTCCAGCGCCCGAACCCGTTCCCCACCATGTCGATCTTCGACAACGTGGCGGCGGGCCTGAAGCTCAACGGCTCGTACAAGAAGTCCGAACTGAACGACGTCGTCGAGAAGTCCCTCAAGGGCGCGAACCTCTGGAACGAGGTCAAGGACCGCCTCAACAAGCCCGGCTCGGGCCTCTCCGGCGGTCAGCAGCAGCGTCTGTGCATCGCGCGGGCCATCGCGGTCGAGCCCGACGTGCTCCTCATGGACGAGCCGTGCTCGGCCCTCGACCCGATCTCGACCCTCGCCATCGAGGACCTGATCGGCGAGCTGAAGGAGCGCTTCACGATCGTCATCGTGACGCACAACATGCAGCAGGCGGCCCGTGTCTCGGACCGCACCGCGTTCTTCAACCTGGCCGCCGTCGGCCAGCCCGGCAAGCTCGTCGAGATCGACGACACGGAGCGGATCTTCTCCAACCCGTCGGTGCAGGCGACCGAGGACTACATCTCGGGCCGCTTCGGCTAGGCCCCCCGACTCCCCGCGGTGCTGCATGGCGGTGCCACCGCAGGGACAACAAGAGAGGCCCGCCCCTGGCTCCCGGGGGCGGGCCTCTCCTATGTGTTCTGGGCTCTTCTGTGTTCTGTGCTCTGCGGGGCTACAAGAACGCGAGGTTCACGATCCAGAAGCTCACCGCGGCCACCAGCGCCGCCGCCGGCATCGTGATGAACCAGCCCAGGATGATGTTCTTGGCGACACCCCACCGCACCGCGTTCACCCGCTTCGTCGCGCCGACGCCCATGATCGCGGACGTGATGACGTGAGTCGTCGAGATCGGCGCGTGGAACATGAACGCCGTGGTGAACATGATGCCCGCGCCGGTCGTCTCCGCGGCGAAGCCCTGCGGCGGGTCCAGCTCGATGATCTTGCGGCCGAGGGTCCGCATGATGCGCCAGCCGCCCGCGTACGTACCGGCCGAGAGCATCAGCGCACAGGCGATCTTGACCCAGATCGGGATGGGCGCGTCCGCGCTCTGCACGTCGGAGATGACGAGGGCCATCACCACGATGCCCATCGTCTTCTGCGCGTCCTGCAGACCGTGACCGAGGGCCATACCGGCCGCGGACACCGTCTGCGCGATGCGGAAGCCGCGCTTGGCCTTGTGCGGGTTGGACTTGCGGAACATCCACATGATCGCGCACATCACCAGATAACCGGCGATGAGGCCGACCACCGGCGACAGGAACATCGGGATGACGATCTTGTCGACGACCCCGGACCAGATGACCCCGATCCCGCCGGCGAGCGCCGCGCCGACCATGCCGCCGAACAGCGCGTGCGACGACGACGAGGGCAGTCCGAAGTACCAGGTGACGAGGTTCCACACGATCGCACCGATCAGGGCTGCGAAGAGGATCCACATGCCCTTGTCGCCGTGCGGGGTCTCGATGATCCCCTCACTGACGGTCTTGGCGACCCCGCTGCCCATGAAGGCACCGGCGAGGTTCATCACCGCGGCCATGGCGAGCGCCGCGCGGGGCGTCAGCGCACGGGTGGAGACGGATGTGGCGATGGCGTTCGCCGAGTCGTGAAAGCCGTTCGTGTACGTGAAACCGAGCGCGACGCCGATCGTCACGATCAAAGCAAAGGTGTCCATGGCTAGGCCTCAGGACTCCTTGACCGCGATGGTCTCCACAGTGTTCGCCACGTGCTCGAAGGCGTCGGCGGCCTCTTCGAGGACGTCCACGATCTGCTTGAGCTTCAGCACCTCGATGGCGTCGTACTTGCCGTTGAAGAGCTGCGCGAGGAGCTTGCGGTGGATCTGGTCGGCCTGGTTCTCCAGACGGTTGACCTCGATCCAGTACTCGGTGAGGTTGGACATCGTCCGCAGATTGGGCATCGCCTCCGCCGTGAGTTCGGCGGCTCGCGCGAGCACCTCGATCTGCTGCTCGACGCCCTTGGGGAGCTCTTCGACCTGGTAAAGGACGACCAGGTCGACGGCCTCCTCCATGAAGTCCATGATGTCGTCCAGGGACGACGCGAGGTTGTAGATGTCCTCGCGGTCGAACGGCGTGATGAACGAGGAGTTCAGCTGGTGGAAGATCGCATGCGTCGCGTCGTCTCCCGCGTGTTCCGCGGCCCGCATACGCTCTGCGATCTCGGCCCGCGCGGAAGAGTCCGCTCCGAGCAGTTCCATGAGGAGCTTCGAGCCCGTGACGATGTTGTCCGCGGATGCGGCGAACATGTCGTAGAAACTCGTCTCCCTCGGGGTCAGACGAAAGCGCACGTGGGGTCCTCGGGGTGCTCTGGATGCGGTCAGGCTGATGCTAGGCGCATCATCCGGCCACGGCTAACCGGCCGCCCCCCAGTGTCGCCCATCAGGCACAGTGATCAGCACACCCCCCGAGAAATCGGCTAACATATACCCACCCGGGGTATATGGTCCCGCAGAATCGCGGGAAGGTCCGACGGGGAGCCCCGTAACCCCCGCAGGAAGACCAGGAGGAGGACGCGATGACGACCACCGAGGCGGCCGACGCGGCCGTGCCGACCCCGGAGGCGCCCGCAGCGCCCACCGACCACGATCGCGGGGTGCACGGGTACCACAAGCAGAAGGACGAACACCTCAAGCGCCTGCGCCGCATCGAGGGCCAGATCCGCGGCCTGCAGCGCATGGTCGAGGAGGACGTCTACTGCATCGACATACTCACGCAGGTCTCCGCGAGCACCAAGGCCCTGCAGTCCTTCGCGCTCCAGCTCCTGGAGGAGCACCTGCGGCACTGCGTGGCCGACGCCGCGGTCAAGGGCGGCCAGGAGATCGACGCGAAGGTCGAAGAGGCCACGAAGGCCATCGCGCGCATGATGCGTACGTGATCGCTGCGGCCCGCGCCGCCGAGGGGACCCGGGCGGGTCCCCTCAGCGGCGGTCGTCGCCGGGGCCGCCGCCCTCTCGCGCGTCGGCCACCTTCAGAACCTCGTCGATCCGGTCGACGCTCAGGCGCTCGGCCGCCGCACTCGCCGCGATGATGAGGTCGCCGCACAGTTCGATCTCGGCGAGGGCGACGTGGTCCTGAACCGCCGTACCGCCACGCATCGGAGCCACGTTCATCACCTCTTCCTGAACCGCGTATCCGCTGACCCGTGCCCGCCGATCGCCGACTTCCCAGGGTAGGGAGCGGTCTACGCACCGCGCATGGCACGGACGGACCATTTCCACCAGTCGTACGCGACTACTGCTCGGCAATCTTCCCGGCGAAGATGTCCTTCTCGGCCGGAAGCAGCACCCTCGCGGGCACCCCGAAGTCGTAGAGCAGTGTGGTCGATGCCACGTTCGCCTCGGCCACGGTGAACTGCTGCCGCAGCTTCCGCACCCGCCCCCGCTCGTCGAGGTAGACGTCGAAGGGCACGCTCCCCCTGCTGAACCCTTTCGCCGACGCGACCCCCAGCGCACCGCGCTGACCTGCGGAAGCCGCCCGCGCCGCGGCCCGAAGGCCGGCGATCCCGCGGTAGTGCCGCACCTCCGTCCCCCCGACCCTCTCCTCCCCCACCAGCCTCACCTTCCGCGCCCCTCGCAGCAGTTCCGCCGCCGCGAGAGGGTCCGTGGCGCCGCCGGTGACGAGATTGCCGTCGGAGAGCGAACGTGTCTCGATCCGCACCCACTTGTCGGCGGGCACCCCTGCCCCGCGGTTCTTCATGTAGAGCGCGCCCGGGGCCATCAGCTCGGTGATGGGCCGGTGCTCGTCGGCCCCCGCCGGATCGCGCGGCAGCACCACCTCGAACCGGCCCAGCTGGCGCCGGTAGTCGTAGACGCCCTTGCCGCGGATGGTGACGCGCGTACCGCCGCTGGCCATCTCCATGGACGTGCTCGCCTTCGAACTTCCCGCACGCACCAGTGAGTCGGCGGACCGCCGCACCACGTCGCCGGGGTCGCCCGCGCCGCTGCCGTCGGCGGCCGCTCCCGTGGGCGAACACCCGGCGGTGAGGGCCATCAGTCCCAACGCGGCGACCACGGCGGCCGCTCCACCCGTACGCCTGTGCCGATGCACCATCGCCTGTGTACCCCCAAGCGTCTTCCGCGCCTGCACGTTCCCCCGTCGTTCCGATAACGACCGGTACGTTGACCCGTCACGCGAGCGTCACCCGGGGTCGGTACGGTGACCGCGTGGCCGATGAGCATGTCCCCGCACCCCATCGCACGACGACCGTCGAGAAAGGCCGCTTCATCGCGGCCCACTGCACCTGCGGCTGGCGCGGCCCGGCCCGGCGGGCCCGCAGCAAGGCGCGTACGGACGCGGCCGAACACGAAGAGGCTCCCTGAACCTCCGCACGGCCCCACGCCCCTCCGGGCGGAACCCCGGCGCCCCGCACACCGTCTCGTTCTCCGGGAAGCAACAGGAGGCGGCATGGAACGGCGTACGTTCATCGGTACAACGGCGGCCACGCTCGCCGCGGCCACGGCCGCGGGCTGCAGCGGCGGCTCCGGCGGCAGCGGGGCGGGCGGCACGGCGTCGCGGGGCGGCAGCGGCGGCAGTTCCAGCGGCACTCCCATCAGAACGTCGAGCGCCGCGGCCTCCGCCCCCGCGTCCCTCAAGGCCCTCGCCCGCGACATGGACGGCACCCTCGTCCAGCCCGGCGAGGCCAAGTGGGCGGCGGCCCGCCAGCTGTACAACACGCGCTACGACGACCTGAAGCCCACCGCCGTCGCGTACGTCGCGCACCCGGACGACATCCGCACCGCCCTCGCGTACGCCCGCGCCCACCGCACACCGGTCGCGATACGTAACGGCGGCCACTCGTACGCGGGTTGGTCCTCCGGCAACGGGCGGCTGATCATCGACGTGTCGAAGCTGAGCAAGATACGCGCGAGCGGCGGCACCGCCACCATCGGCGGCGGCGCCAAGCTCATCGACGTCTACCGCTCGCTCGCCGCGAAGGGTGTCACCATCCCGGCGGGCTCCTGCCCGACCGTCGGCATATCGGGGCTCACCCTCGGCGGCGGCCACGGCGTGGTGTCGCGGGCGTACGGCCTGACCTGCGACAGCCTCACCTCCGCCAAGCTGATCACGGCCGACGGCAAGGAACTCATGGCCTCCAAGTCCGAGAACAAGGACCTGTTCTGGGCGCTGCGCGGCGCGGGCAACGGCAACTTCGGCATCGTCACCGAACTCGGCTTCCGCACGCACGCCGCACCCCAGGGCGTCTCCGCGTACATGACCTGGCCCTGGTCGAAGGCGGCGGCGGTCATCAAGGCCTGGCAGGCGTGGGGTCCCGACCAGCCGGACGAGATCTGGTCGTCCGCGCACCTGGCGAACACCCCGGGCGGCACCCCGACCGTGTCCGTCGCCTGCTTCTCCCTCGGCACGTACGGCGAGCTGCAGAACGCCGTCGACCGCCTCGCCGACAAGATCGGCGCCCCCGCGCGCAGCGTCTCGCTCAAGCGGCGTACGTACGAGGAGGCGATGGAGGTGTACGCGGGCTGCTCGTCCTTCGCGTCGGACGCCCAGTGCCACCTCCCCGGCACGACCCCGGGCCGCAGCCCGCAGGGCGCCCTCAACCGCGAGACGTACGCGGCGAGTTCGGACTTCTTCGACCGCTCCCTCTCGGCGGCGGGCATCCGCGCGCTGCTCTCGCAGATCGAGAACGTGACGGGCGCGAGCGCGGGCAGCATCGCGCTCACCGCGCTCGGCGGCGCGATCAACCGCGTCGACCCGACGGCGACGGCCTTCGTGCACCGCCGCTCGCGGATGCTTGCGCAGTACATCGCGTCGTGGCGCCCCGGCACGTCGGGCAAGCCGGCCCAGGCCTGGCTGAAAAAGGCCCACACGGCGATGGGGCGGTACGCGTCAGGCGCTGCGTACCAGAACTACACGGACTCGACGCTGACGAACTGGCGCGAGGCGTACTACGGGGACGCGGCGCCGCGCCTGAAGAAGCTGAAGAAGCAGTACGACCCGAAGAGGTTCTTCGACTTCCCGCAGGCGCTGTAGGGGTTCGGGCGTGCGCTACGCGGCGAGGTCCCGCTCGTCGGGGTCCGCCGACGCGCCCGAGGGCGACGCCGTCCCGTTCAGCGGCGCGGCCACGGGCCCGACTTTCCGGTCCCACACCAGCCGGCCCACGCGCCCGGACCGCCCGATCATCTTGGTGAGCGGCGTCAGCAGCGCCATGGCGAGCGGCGAGAGGAGCAGGGCGACGGCGGTGCCGAGCGCGAAACCGCCGACGACATCCGTCGGGTAGTGGACGCCCATGTAGACCCGGCAGAAGCCCTCCAGGGCGGCCAGGCCGAGGCCGGCGAGCCCGAACTTCCGGTTGGCGACGAAGAGCCCGGCGCCGATGGCCATGGCGAGCGTCGCGTGGTCGCTGACGAAGGAGTAGTCGGTCTTGCCGTCCACCAGGAGCTCGATGCCGCGGTGGTCGCGGAACGGGCGCGGCCGCTCCACGAAGCCGCGGATGGGGATGTTGACCAGGACGGCGATGCCGGCGGCGAGCGGCGCCCAGACGACGGCGGCGACCGACGACGCGGCCTCGTCGAGCGTGCCGCGCCTGCGCTGGCCCCACCAGCACCACACCACGAGGAGCACGAGGGCGAGCAACAGCCCGTACTCCCCGACGAAGGCCATGGTGCTGTCGAACCAGGACGGGGAGTCCTTCGCGAGGCCGTTGATGTCGTAGAGCAGGCTGACATCGGGGTTCGACCCGGATTCATCGAGTCCAGCCATGGCGCTGCGGCCCCTTGTCTCCTAGCCCACGGGCGCACCTTTCTGTGCACCCTTCCCATCAACCCCCGTTGTCGGTCCAGTCAAGGGAACGCCCACTCCCCCGTCCTACGTTCCACCCTCCACCGAAAGATCACTCAGACGTTACCGAAGAGTGATGCATCGCTGCAGCTCAGAGGAGTGTTCTGACGGAGAGTTCAAGCCACATCACACCGTGCGTACGCCCCCACGCGCCCCCGTACGCCATCCGTCCCGGCCGCTCTCAGACCTGTGTCGGCTCGGGCGGCACGGCCTTGGCCCCGTCCTCGGTGACACGAGTCGCGCCAAAATAGTCCGGGGTGTCGATCGGATCGAACCGGATCACGGCACCCGCCCGCGGGGCGTTGATCATGTAGCCCCCGCCCACGTAGATCCCGACGTGCCGGATGGCGCGCGAGTTCGTGAGGTCGTCCGAGAAGAAGACCAGGTCCCCGGGGAGCAGCTCGTCGCGTTTCGGGTGCGGTCCCGCGTTGTACTGGTCGTTGGCGACGCGCGGCAGCGTGATGCCGACGGAGCGGTACGCGGCGAGGGTGAGCCCGGAGCAGTCGAAGCGGCCGTTCTGTTCGGCGGTGCCGTTGCCGCCCCACAGGTAGAGGGTGCCGAGCTTCTTCTGCGCGTAGTAGATGGCCCCGGCGGCCTGCCGCGACGGCTCCACGCGCCCGACGGGCCGGGCGAAGCTCTTCGACAGGTCGGTGATGGTCTTCACGTAGTTCTGGGTCTCGCGATAGGGCGGCACCCCGCCGTACTTGATGACGGCGTACGCCCCCGCGTTGTACGCGGCGAGCATGTTCTTCGTCGGATTCCCCGGGGCGTCCTTCACGTACCCGGCGAGCTTGCAGTCGTACGAGGCGGCCGACGGGATGGCGTCCTTGGGGTCCCAGACGTCCCGGTCCCCGTCCTTGTCGCCGTCGACGCCGTGCGCGGCCCAGGTCCCCGGAATGAACTGCGCTATCCCCTGGGCGCTCGCCGGGCTCTGGGCCCGCGGATTGAACCCGCTCTCCTGATAGAGCTGGGCGGCGAGCAGCGCGGGGTTGATGGCCTTGCAGAGGTTGCCCCACTTCTGCACGAGGGGCTGATAGGTGGCGGGCACGGCCCCCTTGGCGAGCCCCACGGACCCGCCGCTCCCGCCGCTCGCGATGCTCCCGGCCGCCATGTACGTCCCGAAGACGAGCAGCGCGATGAAACTGAGGGCACCGCCGATCCCGACGGACGCGACCAGCCACGCCTTACGCACCGTCAACCACCCCTCAGCCGCCGGTAGTCCACCGGCGCTAAGTGTAGAGGCCGCATGCGACATCGAGGGGAGCCACCGCACATCGGACAAGGAACACCGACGCTCGGTATGAACCCATATGAGACACCATTCGGCGAACCTCCCATTGGAGCCGCCCAGCCCTCATCGATAGCTTGGTTCACTCCAGCGAAGGTTCACTCCAGCGAACCTCCCTCCCCCTCAGGAGCCGACCTTGAACCGCCGCCCCGCCCTGCTCGCCGCTGCCGCCCTGACCACGGCCGCGGCCCTGACGCTCTCCGCCTGCGGAGGAGACGACGGAGCGTCCAAGGACAGCGAGAAGATCGCGGGCGCGGACTCGGGCACCCAGAGAGACAAGTCCCCGTCCCCGAAGGCCTCGGAGGACGGGACCGACCGCCCGGAGATCGAGCTGCCGAAGGACGTGAAGAACGTCTTCGAGGGCGGCAAGACCGGTGATCCCAAGAAGGACGCGGTCCTTGCGGACAATGAGCGGTGGGTCAATGCCCTGATCGAGGCGGTGACCGTCGTCGACTCCAAGGATCATCCGGCACTGAAGTTCTATGGGTCGGGCGACGCCCTGTTGTCGGCGGCGGACTACGTCCAAGGGTTCCGAAAGAAGAACGCGAGCTTCATCGGAACGATTCGGTACTACGACCGTCAGGTCACCTTCCTCAAGGACGGCGTCGCAGCGGTGACGTACTGCAAGGACGGCACCAAGACGTATCCCAAGGACTTGAAGACGGGCAAAGTGGACCGGTCGATCGAGGGCTCCGCGAGTGATTACGCGTTCGTCAACACTCGTGTGCAAAAGAATGACAAGGGTGTCTGGCAGACGGATTCGATCACGTCTGTGACGGGGTCCAAGAAGTGCATCTCGTGAGCGTACGAACGAAGCCGGCGACCCGCTGGACTGTCCCCGTCCTCGCCGCTGCTGTGGCTCTGATCCCTGGCACCGCGTACGCCGGAGGCGGCGACACGGTCGGCAATGGTGACGTCGGAGGCGAGCAGCAGTCCCAGGGCACCCGCCAGGGCAGGAACCTCGGCATCAAGACGAGGATCCAGACGAGGGTCGAAGGCAGCCCCCAGTCCGCGAAGACCGGCACGCTGACCCCCGCCAACAGCAACTGGGACCCGCCCGCCTGCTGGTACGAACCCGCCTACACCCCGAAGCAGATCGAGGCCACGGTCAAGGCGATCCGCAAGTTCAAGATCTACGGAATCGGCGACTTCGTGGGCGGAATCTTCGACTCGTACTTCAAGGACGGCGCCCCCTACAAGGACTACAACCTCGACAAGCAGGGCGAGGGAAAGTTCTGGGCGGCGGCCGTCGACGAGAAACGCAAGGACGAACCGGAGGCGAAGGCCTGTAACCGGATGCCGTTCTGGGTGAAGGACGGGGCGCCCCCGAAGGAACCGCTCGCGGTCACGCCAAGGATCCTCGCCGAGTACGCGTACGGCCAACTCCCGGTGCCCGACACCGAGGTCGAGATGGCTCCCGACGGCGAGACGAAGGTCAACCTGCCCACCTGGGCCTGGCTGGACAAGGTCAGGTTCAAGGAGATCTCGGTGACGGCGAGCCTGCCCGGTACGGGCCTCTCCGCGACCACGACCGCCGAGCCGGTCTCACTGAGGATCGAGCCGGGAACGCCGGACGCCGAGACGTACCCCGCCTCCGGCGAGTGCCCGATCGAGGACGGCCACATCGGCACGCCCCGGGCCAAGGGCACCCCGGCGGACACGGACCCGCCGTGCGGCGTGCGGTACTTGCGCTCCTCGCGCGACGGCTCGTACGAGCTGAAGGCCACCCTCACGTGGAAGGTCCGCTGGACCAGCACGAACGGCCAGGGCGGCGGCCTGCCCCCAGGCGAGTTCGGCACGACGCAGGACGTCGCCGTACGTGAGATCCAGTCCGTCAACCGCTGAGCCACCGCCCCGGAGAACCGGGGATGACCCCGGCCCACAACAGTTTCCCCGCGCCCACCGACCCCACGAGGTGCAGCCCCCGGCCACTCTCCGCCATGTCCGGTCCCGGGGCGCGGGGGCCGTGGGGGAGTTGAAGGATGTAGGCCCAGGGCGGCGATACGGTTGCGTCTACGGAAGTCTCCGTTGTGAGTGGGTAGTTGCCGGGCGCTGCCCAGTGACAATGCCGCTCCGTCGAGCGGGATTCTTCTGGGCAGGTGGCCGGGGCTATAACGTAGCGAGGTATGGATAAGGCGTTATCGATATCGCGGGAAAGGGCTGATCTGCCACTACACCCCGATGCCGTACGAGGCGGTCGTCCACGAGGCTGCGCTGCGCATGAAGGTCGGCGGCGCAGCGGTGGCCCGGAAGCAGTTGCGGCACCTGCTCGACATGAGTGAGCGCGACGACATCACCCTGCGGGCCCTGACCTTCGACGTAGGCGCCTACCCGGGGTCGGGCCAGTCGATCTACTACGCGTACGGCCCTGTACCGCAGCTGGACACTGTCAACATCGACCAGTCGCATGGGCTCGCGTTCCTCGACGCCGAGGCCCAGCTGCACAAGTACCGCACGCTCTTCGACCGCGTCAAAGCCGTCGCCCTCGAACCGGCACAGACCCGTGATCTCATCCATACCGTCATACAGAGCCTGTGAGGGAACCCCTACGACCCCGGCATGGCAGAAGTCGTCCTACTGCTCCGAGGGCGACTCGTGCCTCCACGTCTCCGCACCCGCGGAAGCGATACAACTCACCGAGAGCAGCGACCCCACCGGCGCGACAGTCCGGACGACCCCGCCGCCTTCGCCGCCCTCGTGCGGGACGCCAAGCGGGCGCGCGGGCGCTGAACCGGCCGGAGGGGACGTGGGGGTATGTGCGCACGGAGCACCGAGGAGACATCGGCGTTTTTGTCCTTGTGCCGTGGCGAAGGGATAGCGAGTACGTACATACCCCCGCGGCCCCGCCCCACGACCGAACCGCCGCGCCCACGCCCGGCCCCACCCAGAGAAGCGGAAAATGACCGAGACACCCCGCCCCGAAATCCCCGCCGACCTCGACTGGATCCGCGCCGCCCCCGAGGACGAACAGGGCCCCGGCCCCTGGATCGAGATCGCCTTCGGCAAGGACGACGCCGTCTACCTGCGGGAAACCAGCGACCCGGACAACGTCGTCACGACCACGCAGAAGAAATGGGACGCGTTCGTACTCGGCGTACAGGCAGGCGAGTTCGACCACTTCGTAGAGGGAGTGGAGGACGGCACCGGCACCGGGGCCGGCACCTGAGGCCCCCGTCCCCGCCCCCGCCCCGCGCTACAGAGCCATCTCCCCGACAACTTCGTCCCCGCTCATCTCCCCCGTCGGCCGGAACCCGAGCCCCAGATAGAACCCCTCGGGCCCGCCCTCCCCCGGAGTCCACGTCACCGTCACCACCGAATCGCCCCGCCGCCGCAGCTCCTCGCACACACTCTCCACAGCGAACCGCCCGTACCCGCGCCCCTGGTGTCCCGCCGCCACGTTCAGCCGCCAGAGCCCGGACCGCAGCCGGTCACCGGGGGCATCGGGGTTGAACCGCACCCCGAGAAACGCCATGACGAAGCCCACCAACTCCTCCCCGTCGAAGATCAGGCGGGGCCAGGCGACATCCGGCGAGGCGTAGGCCTCAGCCAGCGACTTGGCGACCGGCGAGACGAACTTCTCCTGGTCGGGGCGGACTTTCAGCTGGATCGCCGCCTCGACGTTGTCGGGCGTGATCTCCTCCAGGCGGAGACGGGACTTCGGCATCCGCGCACCCTAACCGCCGCAGACCCGCCCCACCCCACCCCGTCCAGCCCAGCCCAGCCCAGCCCACAAAAATCCCTGGTCACGCCCTACCCAGCCGCTGCTACGGTCCCGCCATGCCCGACACCACCAGCGCCGGCCCCACCGGCCCCACCGGCTCCGCCGCCCCCGTCACCGCCGAAGACGTCACCACCGCCGTACGCCTCGCCGTATCCACCCTTCGCGAGGCCCCCGCCGACGCCGACTGGAGTGCCAAGGCGGGCGGGCTCGACTGGGACTGTTGGGAGACCGTGGAGCACCTCGCGGACGACCTCTTCGCGTACGCCGCGCAACTCGGCCCGGAGCAACCGCCCCTGGACGCCGAGGTGCCCTTCCTCTGGTACCGCCGCAGGCCCGGCGGCCCCTCCAACGTCACCTTCGCCGACCGCGAGGCAGGCGTCGCGGGTCTGCTCCAGGTCGTGGAGTCGTGCGGCGCCCTGCTGACCGGCATGGTCGCGACCAAGCCCGCCACGGCCCGCGCCCACCACGGCTGGGGCGTCTCCGACCCGGAGGGCTTCGCCGCGATGGGCATCGTGGAGACGCTGGTGCACACGTACGACATCACAGGCGGCCTCGGCATCCGCGACGCGTGGACCCCACCCGCGGACCTCTGCACCCGCGTCCTGAACCGCCTCTTCCCGGACGCCCCGACGGAGACGGAGCCATGGCCCAGCCTCCTGTGGGCGACAGGCCGCGGCGACCTGCCGGGCCGCCCCCGCCTGACCAAGTGGCGCTGGTACGGCGCCCCGGAGAACGAGCGCTGAACCGGACGCTTCCGAGCCCCACCCCGTAACGTCCCACGACGGCGTTCCAGGGAACACCCGTTTGCGCAGGTCAAACCCCCTGGGAGCGTTCCAGCGTCCCTGATCATCCGGCGTCCCTTGCCCCGCCCCGAGGCCACCCGCTTCGCTGTTCACCAAGCCGAACACGACGGCTCACGGGGGCCGAACACTCCGCCCCCCTACAGGCACCACACCCACACCCACACCACCTCACGGGGACCCTCATGAAGCACAAGCACGCCACCAAGACGCTCCTCGCCGGCCTCGCGCTGATCACCAGCCTCGGACTGACCGCTTGCAACGGCGACGACACCGGCAGCTCGGGCCAGGGCTCCACGGGCGGCTCGTCCGACAACGGAGCCGTCGGCGACAACGGCACCGGTGGCGGCAACAGCGGCAAGGGGAGCAGCGGCGACGGCACCGTCGGAGGCACCGGCACCGGCACCGACACCGGCTCCAACGCGAACGGCAGGGCCGGCATCTGCCGCAGCGACGAGTTGGAGGTGTCCGCCGTCGACAACTCCACCGGCGAGACGGAGGGTGTCGTCACCGTCGTGTTCAAGAACGGCGGCGGCCGCGACTGCACGATCAACGGGTACGCGGGTGTCGACCTGAAGGCGGCGTCGGGGGACACGCTGTCCGTGAACCGCAACGGCGAGAAGGCCACCCCCTCGGTCATCAAGGACGGCGAGTCCGCCGCCTTCAACATCACGTTCCCGGTCAACAACAGCGGCGGCTCCGGCGTACGCATCGCCAAGATCCTGGTGACGCCGCCGAACGAGACGAAGACCGTCACCATCGACTGGCCCGCCGGGTCCCTCCCGGTGGACAACCCGGATGCCCCCGCCGGGGGCCCCAAGCTGTCGATCAGCCCGGTCGGCAAGGTCAGCGACTCCCCGGCAGGCTGACCCGCCCCGCCCCGCCCTGCCCCGCCCTGCCCTGCCGTCGCCCGGTATCTCCAGGTACAGCCGCATCTACCGGAACCTCCGGAAACTTCGCACTGGCGAAAACGTGCACCTCACAGATAGCGTCGGTCGACTCTTCTCCTCGGCCGTCCGCGCAGCCGGGGCCGTGAGGACGGCGGCAAGATCCTCCACCGCGAAGAACGCACGTGCGAATCCCGCCGAAGCCCCGGTCCCCTCCTCCCGCTGACGTCACGATGGACATCGAGTCCGAGACGACAGGTGATCGACCGAAGGCGGGGACAGCAATGGCCGAGAAGCTCAGAGTCGACGCGGTCGAACTCGAACAGTTCATGAAGCTGCTCGACGGGTCCGTCACGTCCCTGAAGGGCCTGCGCGGCGCCCTGGCCGACGCGACCGTCGGCGGGTTGGGGACGGACGAGCTCGACAAGGCCTGCGAGGACTTCCAGGCGGACTGGAAGTACGGCGCGGAGCAGATCGGTGAGCAGACGGAGGACCTCTCCAAGATCATCGAGCAGAACAAGAACGCCTTCATGGAAGTCGAAGAGGCGCTGACGAAGGCCATGAACAAAGCCGGGAAGACCAAGGACGACGTGGTGGAGATCCCGAAGTGACGAGCGCCGCCACGTACCCCGATCTCGGCTTCGATCCCACCCCCGGCGACTGCGACACCGTAAAGAGCCTGCACAAGAAGCTGGACAGCTGCGTCACCGTCCTCCGTGACACCCGCAAGGTGGTCACCAAGTTGATGGACGGCAGTTACTGGGAAGGGGACGCGGCCGTAGCGTTCCGCGAGGCCATCGATGAGGGTCCGCTCACCCTGAACCTCAAAAACGCCGCACGCTCCATCGAAAAGGCCGCCAAGCAGCTGGAGCGCTGGGAACACGACCTGGACGACTACCAGCGCCGCGCGAGGGAGCTGAACCGCAAGGCCAAAGACGCCCGGGAGGCGCTGAAGGCGGCGAAGGGGCACGCCGATACGGCCGGTGCCGATCCCGACCTGGACAAGAAGGGCAAGAACCAGGACGACGCGAAGAAGGCGCTGAAACTCGCCGACGGAAAGGTCGAGGACGCCCAGGCGGAGCTCGACCGGATTCTGGGCAGGGCGCGGAGTCTGCAGAGCGAGCACGAGGAGCGGTCGAAGTACCGCGCGGAGAAGATCCGCGACGCGACGGACAAGCTGGCGCCGCATGAGCCGGGGTGGTTCGAGAAGGCTTGCGAGTGGGTCAAGGAGAATCTGCCGGATATTCTCAGCGCGGTTGCCGGGGTTCTCGCATTGGCAGCCCTGATCTTCACCGGTCCTGTCGCACTTCCCATTCTCCTGGTGGGCGCGGGGCTTCTCAGCGCAGGGGCGCTGGCAAGCCGATTGTCGGCCCCGGAAGTGCGGGCATCCCTGTGGGACGGGGTCACCAAGGGAGAGTTCGACGCCGACTTCTTCAGCAACCTGGTTTCGGTGGGAGCCGACACCCTGGGCATGGTGCCCGGGCTCGGAGCCGCCGCCAGGGGCGGCATCGAAGCCACCTCGACGATCCGCAGTGGCAGTGAGGTCCTGACCCTCGGGCAGAAAATGGCCAAATACGGTACAGCGGTCTCTGAAAAGGCCGACGAGGTCAGCAACCTGGGTAATCCCTTGCTCCAGCGGGTGTTCAGCTGGTCAGCGAATCCTCAGACCTGGACCGACAGTGTGGCCAAGGCCTCCAGCGGCATCGGTCTTGTGACGGCCGGCTACGGCTTGTTCGACGACGACGAACGCAGGGGCGAGGTCGGGACCGGAATCGATGGCACGCGACTCGGCATCGACATTCCCGGATTCCCGGCTACCGCGCGCTACCTCTTCTCTTGACCTTTCCACTGAAGAAAGAGTGACCCTGTGAACCCTGTCGACTTCGCAACCGCCTGGGACCATCCGCCGACGCGTCGCGTCTGGAACCTACTCGTGGTCAAAGATGTGGCCGGACTGATCGGTTGGCTCGGCGTCTGGATCGCTCTCCTGGGCATCTCCCTCGAAACACCCGACTGGGCCGTATGGATCTTCATGCCGTACTGGATCTACAGCCCATGGCGCATGCTCGTCCAGTTGAGCTACATCCCTACGGCTCTGCGCATGCGGCGAATCCTGCAGAGCTACCCGTGGCAGGTACTGCGAGATGTCCCGAACGGCCTGACGAAGAAACCCGAGATTCAAGGCAACCAGCTCGGATGGTTCGAGTTCCCCAACCCTGCCCAGCCGGAGCAGCAGCTGCCGCTGGTATTCGCCAAACACCCCCGCGTCACCTGGTGGCACCGCCGAATCGCCCCCCGCGCCAAGCCTCAGCTGAAGGCCCAGATCGAGACAGTCTGGTTCGCCGGTGACCCCCGCATGGTCGGCCTCATCGCCGCACCCACTCCGAGCGGCGCGGCTCCCCGCCGCATGATGATCCTCAGCCAGCGCCTGCGAAAGGCCCACGACGGCGGCTTTACGGACTGGGGTGTCACTCCCTCGGACTTCGAGCAGGCCCGGCGTGCCGGATTCGTCCCGGCCGCAGATCCGCTCCGCAAAGGGGGGACACCCCGTTGAATACGCCCCGGTTCGTCCTCGATGGCTCCGTCAACGCCCCTGACGCCCACTTCTGGTTCGCCGAACCAGCAGGTTTCACCCCCATCCCCGTCGACACACTGCTAGCCAGGCCGGGCTCTTCCGGCGCCGAGGTGTTGCGCACAGCACTTGAGCCGCTCCTGGCTTCCGCCCCCAACGACATCGCCCGGCAACGGTTTCTGGGCCAATTTGCCCTCATCCAGCAGCTACTGGCGGCCCTGGTCGAGGCCACCACCGTTCACTGCGCCATCGGCCTGCACCGAGACGACATCTCCACCCCCGGCGAGAGCGCGACCAGCGCCGGTCTCCTGTTCTCCCTCTTCACCGTGTCCTGGCGGGACATCGCCCCCGCCGCCCCCGCCGTCACCGCCGCCCGGGCCGTCGCGGGCCGCGAAGACCACACGCACATCGAGTACGTCGAGCTGCCCTGCGGCCCGGCGACGTTCAGCGAGACCGTGCGCACCGCGAACGCCGACTCGGGCCTCCCCCAGAACCCCGTGCTCCAGATCTTCGCCCACCTCCCCCACCCGGACGGCAAACGCCTGGTGGTGCTGGCGCTCGGCACCACCGCCGTGAGCCGGCGTGCGGAGTACCGAAGCCTGCTGCACCAGATCGCCGATAACGTCAGTTTCGAGGACCCCCTCGTCGAACTCGATGCGCTCACCGACTCCGACGGACACAGCAGGCCCCCGCGCGGTTGACGCGTGTCCAACTCTCCTCGATCGTGGGGGAATTGGGCGCAATCATCGCCCTGCATGTGACGGCTGGGGGGAGCCGGGATGCGAGCTGGGGACGAGTACGACGCGGTGCCGGGTGGGACGCCTCAGGGAGGGCGATTCGGGCCGCCACCCGAAGTCCCGCCGCCACCTCAGGCTCCGCCACCACCCGCTAGTCCGCCCACCATCGGACCACCCCAGCCACCCCAACCGGCCCCACCACCCCCCAACCCCCTCCACGCCCTCTCCACCGCCCTCCTCAACCTCAGCGGCCTCGGTCTCGGATACGTCCTGCTGAAGCGATGGCTGCCGGCCGCGCTCTGCTGGGCCGCGACCGCCGCGCTGCTCTTCGTGGCGCTGCCCGCCGACGTGGACGGCGTCCCCGGCGGCGTGGTGATCGGATACGTCGTCTTCCTGGTTGTCGTAGCGGCCGACGGGGCGCGGCGTGCCGTACGCGCAGGGCCCACGGGATACGGCCGGTCACTCCGCACACCCCTCACCGTCGGACTCGGCGTCGTCCTGCTGGCCGTGCCCGCCGGCGGCGCCTTCGCGTACGAGGCCGCGCACGACGAGGCGGTCGAGCAGATGCTCCTCGACCGCCTCGACAACGCCGACCGCATCGTCGCGGGCCTCGACGGCCGGCCCTTCGGCGGCGCGACGGAGCAGCAGTACAAGAAGGCCCTCCGCGTCTACCGCGGCCTCGCCGAGGACCACAACGGGTCGCAGGCCGCGGACCGCCTGCCCGACAGCTTCGACGCGTACTACAAATCCGTCGCCACCCCGTACGCCGCCGGCCGCCACTGCGACGCCGTCACCCCGCTCAAGCACCTGCGGACCGTCCCCGAAACCCTCGGCGCCCCCGGCAAGGACCGACTCGGCTCCCTCGCCGCCTGGCCCGACGACCGCCTCGCCACCTCGCTGTACGAATGCGGGGCCGCCGCCCTCGGCCGGGCCGACGCGAACGCCCCGCTGAGCGAACTCCTCCGCACGTTCCCCGAGTCGGACCAGGCCGCGAAGGTCGGGCCCGCGCTGCGCGCCGCCGTCGACACCAGGGCCGCCGCGCTGGGGGGCTCCGACCCCTGCCCCGACGTCGTGGAGCTCCGCGCCCTCGGCGCGACCGCCGACGCCCTGCCCGGCGGCAAGACCGACGCGGGAACCCTGCGCGCCGCCGTCGACCGCGCCGTGGAACGCGGCGTCTACGTCTGCGGTGTGGACGAGTTCGAGGACGCCGACTTCGCACAGGCCGCCAAGACGCTCGACGACTTCGCCCGGCAGTACCCGGACAACGACAAGCGCGACCGCGCCAAGGACATCGCCGTCGCCGCGGAGATCGCCGTCGAGCGCCCGAGCGCGGGCCGCCGCCTGCCCCCGGCCCGCTCCTCCGGGGGCGGCACGGTCGAACTCGTCGTCGCCAACCTCGGCCCCGGCGAACTGGAGGTCCTCTACACCGGCCCCACCACCGGCACCGTCACCCTCAAGGACTGCGCGTCATGCCGCATCTACACCACCAGGTCCCAGGGCGACGCCGCCTGCCGGGCCGGCGTCCAGAAGTACCCCCGGACCACGCTCCGGCTGCCCGCCGGCGAGTATCACTTCCTCTACAAGCGGGCCACCGTACGGAATCGAGCCGACGGCGCGACACTCAGCACCGCCTACCGCTACACCGACTGCTCCTTCGTGACCCGCGGCACCGCCGGGCTGGGGCTTACTTAACACCTGGTCAGGGGCACGCCGGGCCGTCATTGCCCGGCGTCGTACCGCGTGATACACAGAGTCACCGAACCTCGCGTACGAGGAAACGTACGAAGTCAGCCAACGAATGGCGCCAAGGCGACATGCGCGGGCCCGATTGTCGGCGACAATGAGCTGTCCTCTGCACCGAGGTGGGCAGAGGTGACAGAACAACCCACTAGGGGCGGTGAGTTACACATGCTTATGGCAGCCGAAAAAGGCGACATCACCACCATCATCGGCGGGATCGCCCCCGACTGGGGTCCCTTCGGGAGCCTGGGCAACGAGGCACGCGTAATGATCGAGGTCGTGATGGCGATCGCCATCCTCCTCTGTCTCGGCATCGCGATCTGGGGCGCGGCGAAGCAGCGCATCGGTGCGACGGCGTTGCGTGACACGTTCAGCGCCGAGCAGGGCAAGGGACTGATCATCGCGGGTCTGACCGGCGTCTTCATCATCGGGTCGCTGGGCACACTGTTCACGATCGTCTACGGCATGGCGGTCTAGCGGTCCCACGCCGACCGCCGCCATCCCCTCCCACGTCCCCACTCCCCACGTCCCCTTCTCTCCCTGTCCTCCCTCTCCCCCACCCGTCCGTCGTGCCCACCGGCTGAGGTTGCAACTCCCTGATGTCGAGTCACCACACCGCGCCCGCGCGGGAACCAGCAGGGCTACCGTCATACGTGTCCTATGTGACGGTCCAGCGAGACGTTGAGGGGGCGTACGCGGCATGAGTCCCGACGACGAGCGGAACGACGGCCTCTTCGGCGGCTCGGGGGAGACCCGGACGCGGCTTCCGGAGGGGGAGGGCGGGGACGACCTCTACGGCGCCCGCAGATCCTCCCGTTCCGGGCGGACGTCCTCCCGCAGCATGGTCACGGTGATGGGCGTCGTGGTCCTCCTGATCGCGGCGATCGCCTTCGCGAACCGGGGAGGGGACGAGTCCTCTTCGGGCCGCGCGGACGAAAAGAAGCCGGACACTGCGGCGACGGCCCCTACGGCGGAGAAGCCGGTGGGGGGCAAGAACGGGGGCATCCCGTCGGGGTTCGCCCATGACGAGCAGGGCGCGCAGAGCGCGGCGTCCAACTATGCGGTGTCCCTGGTCTCGGCCGACATCCTCAAGCCCGCCCGCCGGACCGAGATCGTCAAGCAGCTCTTCGTCGCCGACAAGGTGAGCGAACTGCAGGGCAAGTTCGACAAGACGTACTCCAAGGAGTTCCTGAACAAGGTCGGCCTGGACGACAAGGGCAACGCCGCGCCCGGCCATACATATGTCTCCCGCACCGTGCCGGTGGGCACAAAGGCAACGGCGTACTCGGACAGTGCGGCGACCGTCGAGGTCTGGTGCACGGGCGCCTTCGGCACGGCCGGTCAGGACACGACCAACCCAGTCAGCAACGACTGGTTCACACTGACGCTCAAGCTGCGGTGGGCGGACAACGACTGGAAGGTCCAGAGCTTCCAGTCGAAGGACGGCCCAGCTCCCGTGAACGGCGACAACAAGGTCTCCACCGCCGACGAGATCGCCAAGGCCGTCCAGGAGTACGGAGGGTTCACGTATGCCCGTTAACCGTCACGCAGTGAAGCTCACAGCCGCCGTCTCTGCCGTACAAGTAGCGGCGGTCGTGCTGGCCTCACGTGCTCATGCCGCCCCGGAACCGAAGGACGAGCGGTGCGACCTCATCGTCGGCCCCGCCAAAAAATACTGCGAAAAAGGCCAGAACAGGGAAGGCATCAGCGGCGAGGGCAAGTACCCCACCGAGAGTCCCCTCGGCGACTCCCTCGACCCCCTCAGCTCCCTGGCCAAGGGCTGCGCCGAAGCCGCCTCCTGGACCGTCGACAAGCTGTCGGACGCCGTGAAGGAGACGGCGAACGTCGACTTCACGAACCCCAAGTTCCTCCAGCAGTACGCCGTCGTCTTCGCCGCGTCGACCATCCTGACGCTGCTCCTGTGGCTGCTCGCGGTCGCCAAGCGGGCGGTGCGCGGCGTGCCGCTGACCACCGCGATCTCCGAGGCCATCGGGTTCCTCTGGCTCACCGTCCTCGCCTCCGCCTTCACCCCGCTGATCCTGTACACCGTCGTCTCGGCGGCCGACGGGGTCTCGGACGTCATCGCGAAGGCGACGGGCGGTCAGACGGACACGTTCTTCGGGACGTTCTCCGAGGCCCTGAAGAAGGGTGACGACATCGGCGGCGGCCCGATCATGCTGATCGTCGTCTCGCTCGTGTCGATCCTCGCCGCGGGCGTCCTCTGGCTGGAGCTCGTGATCAGGGCGGCGCTCCTCTACGTAGGAGCGCTCCTCGGCACCGTCGTGTACGCGGGCCTCGTCGACAAGAACCTGTGGTCCCACGTCCGTCGCTGGGCGGGCATCATGATCGCCGTCATCCTCGTCAAACCGATCATCGTCATCGTGCTCGGGCTCGCCGGCGCGCTCTCCGCCGACGACGGGCCCGACTCCTTCTCGGCGGTCGTCTCCGGGCTCTCGATCATCCTGCTCGCCATCTTCGCGAGCGCCATGATCTACCGCTTCGTGCCGGGCTTCGGCGACGAGATCGCGGGCTCCCGCAACAACCGGATCATGCGCGGCGCCGAGAACAAGGCCGCCGCCGTGATCAGCTCCCCCGCCTCCCTCGTCTCGCAGGGCATCAAGACCCACAGTGCCCGCGGCAACGGAAACAGCGGAGGAGCGGGAGGCGGCGGCAACAGTCAGGCGCGGCCCGCCAACCCCGCCAGCGGCGGCGTCGCCGCCCACAGCAGCCGCGGGTCCGGTCCCGGTTCCGGCGGCTCGTCCAACGGCGGCGGATCCGTCCCCTCCGCCGCACCCGCGCCGCGCAGCAGCAGCGCGACGAACACACCGCACGCGGGCAACCGCGGCCGGTCCCGCAACATCGGCACCAGCAGTACCAACCGCACGGGAGGTGAAGGGCGTTGACGACCCAGTCCCACGTGTCCCAGCCGGTCGCGCCCCGCCGCACATATCTGATCGGCCGCGCCCGGCCGAACGCGATCGTCGGCAAGAACCGCGAGACCGGGGAGATCGCCCTGATCATCGTGGGGGCGTTCCTCGGCATGATGTGCGGGCTCCTCGTCCCCGTCCTCTCCCTGCGCATCGTGCTGCTCACCGGTCTGCCGATGCTCGCCATCGCGGCGGTGTACGTCCCGTACAAGGGCCGGACGTTCTACAAGTGGTACGAGATCAACCGGAGTTACAAGCGCTCCCTGAAGCGGGGCACCACCTACCGCTCCGCCGTGCCCGAGGCGGGCATCCGGCTGGACGGAAGGGAAGTCGAGGTCGGGCCGCCGCCCGGCATCGGCCGCATCAGCTGGCTGGCGGCGCCCTTCGGGCCCGACGAGATCGCCGTGCTGCTGCACGCGGACCGCAGGACCGTCACCGCCGCCATCGAGATCGAGGGGCCGGGCGTGGGCCTGCGCGACAGCGAGGACCAGGAGGCCCTCGTCGACCGCTTCGGGACGCTGCTCAAGCACGTCGCGAACGGCGACGGCTTCGTGACCCGGCTCCAGATGCTCGCCCGTACGCTGCCCGCCGACCCGGACGCGCACGCCAAGGACGTCAGCCAGCGCGGCGACGACCGTGCGCTCCCCTGGCTCCAGCAGTCGTACGACCAGCTGCAGTCGATGGTGTCGACCAGCAGCGAGCAGCACCGCGCCTATCTCGTCGCCTGCATGCACTACTCCCGCGACCTGGCCGCGGAGGCCCAGGCGATGGCTCGCGCGGCCCGCCCGGTCGGCGGCAGGAAGCTCGACAAGGACGCCGGTCTCGCCGTCGTCATGGCGCGCGAGCTGACCGACATCTGTTCGCGGCTGCAGGAGGCCGACATCCGGGTCAGGCAGCCGCTCGGCCAGGGCCGGCTCGCTTCCCTCGTCCACTCCATGTACGACCCGGACCACCCCATCGACCACATCCAGGCGATGACGAAGCGCAACGCGTGGCCCGCCGAGCTCGACGCCATGGAGCCCACCTACCTCCAGGCCAAGACCCGCGAGTCCTCCACCCGCGCCCCCTGGTGCCATGCCACGGCCTGGGTGAAGGAGTGGCCGATGACGCCCGTCGGCGTCAACTTCCTCGCACCGCTGCTCGTCCACACCCCGGACGTCATCAGGACGGTCGCCGTGACGATGGACCTCGAACCCACCGAGGTCGCCATCGAGCGGATGCTGACCGAGAAGACGAACGACGAGGCGGAGGCGAGCCGCCAGGCCAAGATGAACCGCACGGTCGACCCCCGCGACATCGCCTCGCACTCCCGCCTGGACCAGCGCGGCGAGGACCTGGCGAGCGGCGCGGCGGGCGTCAACCTCGTCGGGTACATCACGGTCTCCTCCCGTTCCCCGGAGGCGCTGGCGCGCGACAAGCGCACCATCCGCGCGTCCGCCGGCAAGTCGTATCTGAAGCTGGAGTGGTGCGACCGCGAGCACCACAGGGCCTTCGTCAACACGCTGCCGTTCGCGACCGGCATCCGACGCTAGACGGTATCGACGTAGAGGCAGGCTGTTGCGATGCGGGATCCGCTGACCGTCCTCACGGACGCCTTCACCTCCTTCCTCTTCGGGAAGATTGAGACGACCAGGCTTCCGGTGCGTACGTCGACGGGGCAGGCCCAGGCGGTCTACCTCCCGACGGCCGCGCCGGGACTCGGCGACTCGGGCGTGATCATCGGGCGTGAGGTGTACTCCGGCAAGGGGTACATCTACGACCCTTTCCAGCTGTACGGGCAGCAGCTGCCGGCTCCGCACTGGCTGGTGCTCGGCGAGTCCGGCAACGGCAAGTCGGCGCTGGAGAAGACGTACGTCCTGCGGCAGCTGCGCTTCAAGGACCGCCAGGTCGTGGTCCTCGACGCGCAGGGCGAGGACGGCGTCGGCGAGTGGAACCTCATCGCGCAGGAGCTGGGGATAACTCCCATCCGGCTCGACCCGACGGCTGCCCTCGACATGGGCATCCGGCTGAACCCGCTCGACCCCGCGATCACGACCACGGGTCAGCTCGCGCTGCTCCGGACGATCATCGAGGTCGCCATGGGGCACGGGCTCGACGAGCGGTCGGGCTTCGCGCTGAAGGTGGCGCACGCGTACGTGAACGAGACGATCGTGGAGCGGCAGCCGGTCCTGACCGACATCGTGGAGCAGCTGCGCCACCCCGAACCGGAGTCGGCCGAGGCCATGAACGTGGCCATAGACGACGTACGGGCGTGGGGTCTGGACGTGGCGCTGGTCCTGGACCGGCTCGTCGACGGTGACCTGCGGGGCATGTTCGACGGGCCTACGACGGTCGGCGTCGACCTCGACGCGCCCCTGACCGTCTTCGACCTCTCCCACATCGACCGGAACTCCATCGCCATGCCGATCCTGATGGCGATCGTGGGCGTCTGGCTCGAGCACACGTGGATCCGGCCCGACCGCAAGAAGCGCATCTTCCTGGTGGAGGAGGCGTGGCACATCATCAACTCGCCGTTCGTGGCGCAGCTGTTCCAGCGGCTCCTGAAGTTCGGGCGGCGGCTCGGCCTGTCGTTCGTGGCGGTGGTCCACCACCTGAGCGACGTGGTGGACGGCGCCGCGGCGAAGGAGGCCGCGGCGATCCTGAAGATGGCGTCCACCCGGACCATCTACGCGCAGAAGGCGGACGAGGCGAGGGCGACGGGACGGGTCCTCGGGCTGCCCAGGTGGGCGGTGGAGATCATCCCCACCCTCACCCCCGGCATCGCGGTCTGGGACGTCAACGGCAACGTCCAGGTCGTCAAACACCTGATCACCGAGACTGAACGGCCGCTGGTCTTCACCGACCGCGCCATGACCGAGTCGTCGGCAGACCTCCCCCACGACGCACACGACCCACACGACCCACACGGCAGGCCGGCCGACGACGCGCTGCGGGCGGCCGAGCTGGAGGCGGAGGAGCGGGCGGCGTACATGGAGCAGCATGCGGGATGAGTGGGAGGACCGTCGCAGACGGCCCGAACGTGGCGTCCCGGACGGCCTGTTGGTGGCGTTCCTCGGTCTGTTGATCGGCGCGACGGTGCTCGTCTGGTCGGCGACGAACCTCGCGGGGCGTTTCGCGCACGGCGCCTGGCCGGAGAAGGTCTCCTTCGGCCATACGCCCCCGGCCGTACGCCACCTGATCGGCAACCCCGAGGACGTGGCGGGCGCCTGGCCGGGGACCCCACCGGACCAGCTGTCGGGCTACGGCCTGTTCTGGGGCCTGTTCATCGGCCAGCTGATGGTCCTGATCGTGCTGACCGTCTTCGTGCTGGGGACGGTGACGCGGTGGAGAGCGGTGCGCAAGGCCCGCCGAGCGGCGGCCACTGGTCCGGCGCCCGCCGCCACCACGGCCGCCGTGTCCGCCGAACCCGCCGCGCCCGCGCCCATGCCCGGGACCGCGGTGGCCGCCGAATCCGCCGCAGCCGCCGGGCCTGTGGCCGCCGCCGCGCCCATGCCTCCGGTCTCCGCACCACCCGCCTCCGCCCCGGCCCCCGGACCACTCACCGAACCGGTCGCCGTCGAGGCCTCCAGCCCTGCCCCTGCGCCTACCCCGGCCCCTGCCCCTGCCCCAACCCCGGCCCATCCCCTGGGCGCCGAACCGAACACCGCCCCGCCGACGACACCCCTCCCCACCCCCCGTTCCCCCCTGGTCCTCGGCAGCCCCACGACCCGCCGTCCTCTCGCCGTGCAGGCCGTCCAGGACGCCGAGGGCGCGGCTCTGGTCCTGACGTCCGACCCCACTCTGTGGGCCGAGACGAAGGACGCCCGGGCCAAGCTCGGGCCCGTCCTGCTCTACGACCCCTCCCACCTCTGCGATACCCCGGCCCGCCTCCACTGGTCCCCCACCTCTGGCTGCCAGGACAGGGCTACGGCGGACGCGCGCGCCACCGCCCTCCTCGCCCCGATAAGGCCGGCGGCCAAGCTGGACGTGGCCGTGGCCGACACCGCGCAGATCCTGATGCGCAGCTTCCTGCACGCCGCCGCGGTCGGCGACAAGCCGATGAAGATCGTCCACCGCTGGTCGCAGGGCAACCAGGTCCAGGAGGCGGTACGCATTCTCCGTACCCACCCCAAGGCCTCGCCCGGCGCCGCGGGCGAGCTGGAGGCCGCCCTCACCGCGCACGCCGAACGGCGTGACATCGCCCAGGAGTTGACGGCACGCGCCCTGTCCGCCCTCTTCACGGTCCACGTCCGCGAGTCGTGCACACCGAACCGAACTGATGCGCTCTCCCTGGATTCCTTCGTCGATGAAGGGGGCACGCTTTTTGTGGTGGGTGAGGCGATCGAGGATCCCAAGTCCCGCCAGGGCCCGGGTGCCATGCCACTGTTGACGGCACTCGCCTCCAGCGTGGTCGAGCACGGCCGGCGCATGGCCGAACGGTCATCCTCCGGTCGGCTCGACCCACCAATGACGCTCGTCCTGGATGACGTCGCCGCGGTGGCTCCGCTGCCCCAGCTGCCGGAGCTGCTGTCCACCGGGGCGGCCCGGGGTCTGCCGACCCTGGCCCTGCTCCGGTCGCGGGAACAGGGCAGGTCGCGCTGGCCGGGCGGCGAACTTCCGGTGACGTAGGCGTATGGACGTACGGGCGTACGTCAGCGCTTGCCGCCGTCCACGTCCAGCGTCGTCCCCGTGGTGAACGAGTTCTCCATGAGGAAAGCCGCCGCGTGCGCGACCTCCTCCGCCGTGCCGGGTCGTCCCACGGGCAGGCGTCCCGCGGTCTCCTCCCGATAGGCCCGGTGTTCGGCGGGGCTCATCAGATGCGCGTGCGTGTCGGTCGGGCCGGGCGCGACCGCGTTGACGCGGAGCGGTGCGAGCTCCATGGCGAGGGACTTCACGGCGGCCTCGACCGCTCCGTTGACGGCGGCGAAGGCAAAGTAGCCCGGGTCGGCCTTGCGGTAGAGATATCCGGAGACGAGTGTGACCGACGCCGTCTCCTTCGGCATGTACGGCAGCGCGGCCCGCAGGCACCGGTACTGCCCCCACCACTTCACCTCGAAGAACTGTCGCACCCGCGCCTCGGACAGCTCTCCGAAAGGCGCGATCGCGCTGCCGGACGCGCAGGTGAAGAGGTGGTCGATGGTGCCGACCGACCCCATGACCTCCTCGACGGCGGCACCGTCGGTGACGTCGAGCACCCTGTACTCGGCCTCGGAGCCCGTCAGTTCGGCGATCCGCTCCGCGTGAGGCCGCACCCTGTCCGCGCTGCGGTCGGTGAGTACGACGCGGGCGCCCCGCCGCGCGACGAGTTCGGCGGTGGCCAGCCCGATGCCGCTGCCCGCACCGGTGATGACGACGTTGCTGCCGGTGAGATCCATACGGACCACATCCCCACTATTCCTTCGATTCCAAAGCCGGTAAGGCCCTTTCCATCGAGTCTCACAGCTCCACGGCATCTAGACCTTGGAAATCGCGTGCATAATCGTGCGATGCACGATGCCGCAGAGGGCCCCGAAGCCGGTTGCCGGTGCACCGACACCGCTCGGGCGCCCTGCGCCGAAGGACTGAGCCGTTATCGGGCCGCCGTGGTCAAGGGCTGCCTGCCGCGCGCGACGGCGCCTCCCTGTCTCGTACACCTCGGCCTGTTGACGCCGCCCCCGGACGACCCGCGGGTCCTCGTCCCCGTGTCGCCGGACGTCGCGGAGTCGGAACTGCTGCGGCCCGTGCGGGAGTTGCTCGGCGCCCAGCAGGACCGGTTGCGCTCGATCAGTTCCGGGTTCTCACCCGTTCACGCGATCTACCGGGCCGCCCGGCGAGAGTCCCGCGACTGGCTGACGGTCGTCGACGGCGCGGACGCCGTCCCCGTACTCCTGGAACAGGCCGTGCGGGGCTGCCGCACCGAGCTGCTCACGGTACGGCCGACGGGCGAGCGCGGGCCGTACGACGTGCCGGACCCGGCCCTCGTCCCGGCGGGCGTCACCCACCTCGCCCTGTACCCGCACGCGGCCCGCACCCACGCCGTGCAGCGGCGGCACATCCAGGACATCGGACGGGCGGGCGGCCGGGTGCGCACCCTGCACCAGCTCGCAGGCCGCCTCGTCGTCTGCGACCGCACGACGGCGTACGTCTTCCACGAAGGCCAGGGCGTCGTGGAGATCCGGCACACCGCCGTCGTCGCACACCTCGCCGCCGTGTTCGACGACGCGTGGGAGCGGGCCAGGCCGGTGGCCGGGCCGGCCACTGCGCGCACCCGGGAGCCGCAGATCGTCGACGAGGTCCGCCGCGCGGTCATGAGGCTGCTGGTCTCCGGCCTCACGGACGACGCGATCGCGCGCCGCCTCGGGGTGTCGCGGCGCACGGTGGCGGGCCATGTCGCCGCGATCTCCGGGGACTTGGGATCGCAGTCACGGGCGCAGCTCGGCTACCTCATCGCCCGCACGGAACCCAACCTCTAAGGGCCCGCTCGCACACGTGCGGCCGCTAGGAACCCTCCGTCCCATGACGCCGCGGTCTCCGGGGGCTTGGGATCGCAGTCACGGGCGCAGCTCGGCTACCTCATAGCCCGCACGGAACCCGACCTCTAGGGGCCCGCTCGCACCCGTGCGGGCGCTAGGAGCCCTCCGTCCCGTACAGCCGCAGGAAGATCTCCACGCCGTCCCGCACGATCTCCTCGACCTCGGTCTCCTCCAGCGGTAGCGCGCCGAAATACGACTCGGCCGTGACGCCGCCGCCCACCATGAGCGCGAAGTGCCGTGCCGCCTTGCGCGCGTTCGACTCGTCGACGGCGATCTTCCCCTGCCGCCCCAGCTCCAGCATCCAGCGCCCCAGGGCCTCCTGGGACGCGCGGGGCCCGATCCGCTGCCACTCCTCCAGGACGTCCGCGGGCAGCCGTCCGCCCTCCGGGATGATCTGCCGTACGACGGAGAAGTGCCCGGGGTGCGCCTCCGCCTGCCCGACCCACTCGCGTGCGAGGTCGAGGAGGTCCTCCTCGATGTCGCGCACCTTGCGCAGATGCCGTTCGAAGAGGGCCTCCGCCGCGGCCGTCACGGACTCCGCGCTCTCCAGCAGGACGGCGCGGAAGAGGCCTTCCTTGTCACCGAAGTGGTTGTAGATGGTGCGCGTGGAGACGCCGGCCTCGGCGGCGATAGCGTCGATACTCGCGCGCGTGTAGCCCTCGCGGCCGAAGACGGTCCGGGCGCCGCTCGTGATGGCCCTGCGCTTCTCCAACATGCCTTTACGCAGGGGCTTCTGCCCGTCCGGGCCGGCCCCCGGGCCCGTCCCCGGGCTGGTCCCCGCGCCTGGCCCCTGACCCTGCCCCGGATTCTGCCGTTCTGTTCTGCTCGCCATCTCACCTCTCCCAGAAAAATTACAATGACCGTTGTAATTACTACAACGCTCGTTGTACTTTACTCGCATGCCCACCGAGACCGCTCCGCAGGCCCCGCAGCCCACCCGCAGGGGCCGTCCCGTCCCGACCCTCCTCGTCGTCCTCCTCGGCATGTTCACGCTGCCGATGGCGATGTCCGGCACCACCGTGGCCCTGCCCCGCATCGGTTCCGACCTCGACGCGTCGGGCGCGTCCCTCCAGTGGGTGGTCGTCGGCTACTTCCTGGCCGCCTCCTCCTTCATGCTCGTCGCAGGATCGCTCGGCGACGTCTTCGGCCGCCGCCGGGTCCTCACCACGGGCGCCGCCCTCTACTCGGCGGGCACCCTGGCCTCCGCCTTCGCCCACCACATCCTGCTCCTGGACGCCGCCCGCCTGCTCTCGGGCGTGGGCGCCGCCGGAGTGATGGCGAGCGGCGGCTCCCTGCTCGCCGCCACCTTCACCGGGCCCGCACGGACCAGGGTGTTCGCCGCACTCGGCACCACCGCGGGCGTCGGCCTCGCCGTCGGGCCCACGTTCTCCGGCTGGATGGTGGACGGACTCGGCTGGCGCACCACGTTCCTCGTCTTCGCCGCCGCCGGCACCGTCATCCTCACCGGCACCCGCCTCCTCACCGAGTCCCGTGCGGACGCCCCGCCGCGCGTCGACAGGACCGGCGCCGCGACCTTCATCGGCGGCCTCGCCCTGACCCTGTTCGCCGTCACCCAGGGCTCCAAGTCCGGCTGGGTGTCCGGGAGCACTCTGCTGCCGCTCGCCGTGGGCCTGGCGCTCCTGACCACCTTCGTACGCGTCGAGAAGCGCCTCGCCGCGACCGGCGGGCAGCCCGTCCTCGACCTCTCCCTGACCCGCGACCCCGCCTTCCTCGGCTGGTCCCTCGGTTCCTTCGGGCTCGGCGCGGGCACCACCGGCGTCCTCGTCTTCCTGCCCACCTACCTCCAGGGCACCAGCGGCACCTCGGCACGCGAGGCGGGCCTGACCCTGCTCCTGATGACCGTGCCGGTCCTCGCCCTGCCCCCGCTCGGCGCCCGCCTGGTCAACCGCGGCGTCCCGGCCCGCCACCTCCTCGTCCTGTCCCTGCTCCTGATCGCCGCGGGCAACGGCTGGCTGACCACCCTGCACCCCGGCATCTCCACGGCCGCGCTCGCCGGCCCCCTGCTGACCGTCGGCGTCGGCCAGGGCCTGTCCCTCGGCATCATCGACGCCCAGGCGCTCGGCATGGTCGAGCCCGCCAAGGTCGGCATGGCCTCGGGTTTCCTCAACACCGTCCGCGGCGGCACCGGAGCCGTCATGCTCACCCTCTTCGGCGCGCTGCTGCTCGCCCTCGTGGAGTCCCGGGTCGGCTCGGCGGAGGTCGCGGGCCGCGTCACGGCCGGCGCGGGCGGCCACGCCGACCAGTTCACCGATGCCTGGCGGATCACCCTGTGGGCCGTCGCGGGCGGCACCGCGGGCCTCGCGCTCCTGGTGCACCGGCTGCTGCGGCCGCGAGCCCGGCGACGTACGGCGGAGTCCACGAAGACCGTCCCGGCCGCCGCCAGGACCGAACCCGCCCCGGCACGGAGCAGCTGATCCCCACACTCCCCGCACGCCCCACATGCCCCGCACGCCCCGTGAGACCCAGCCCCACCCCAGCCCAACCCCGGCCCAACCACCGCTATAGTCACCACTTTTGAGGAGCACACCATGACCACCACCCCGGACACCCCCGCCCCCCTGCGGCTCGCCGTCATCGTCGGCTCCACCCGCGACGGCCGCTTCGGGCCCACCGTCGGCGCCTGGTTCACCGCGCTCGCCGGGCAGCACACCGGGTTCACGCTGGACGTCATCGACGTCGCCGACCTGGAACTGCCCTCGGCCCACCCGGACTGGGGCACCGAGCGCACCCCCGCCCTCACCGCACTCGCCGAGCGGGTCGACGCCGCCGACGCGTACGTGGTGATCACCCCGGAGTACAACCACAGCTTCCCCGCGGCCCTGAAGCACTTCATCGACCTGCACCGGAGCGAGTGGGAGGCCAAGCCGGTCGGGTTCGTCTCCTACGGCGGCGCCGGCGGCGGTCTGCGCGCCGTCGAGCAGCTGCGCCTGGTCTTCGCCGAGCTGCACTGCGTGACCGTCCGCGACGTCGTCAGCTTCCACAACGCGTGGGACCACTTCGGCGAGGACGGCCGCGCGCACGAGGAGAACGGCGCGGCCGGCGCCGCCAAGGTCCTCCTCGACCAGCTGGCCTGGTGGGCGAAGGCCCTGCACACGGCCCGCACGGAGAACCCGTACCGCTAGGGCCCATGGTCAGGGCCCCCGCCCTCTGTTCGAGGGCCCCCAACCCCCGCCCTCAAGGCCGCTTCAGCACCAGCTCGAACTCCCGCGAAGAGGGGTCGCCCGGCACCGGAGCGACCCCTCCGCTGCGTACGAAACCGAACCGCCGGTAGAACGCCTGCGCCCGCGGATTGCCCTCGTGGACGTACAACCGCACCCGCTCCACCCCCTCCAGGGACCACGCCCACCCGACGGCCGCCTCGAACAGCGCGTCCGTCGCGCCGCTCCCCCGGTGTTCGGGACGCACGTAGACCCCCACGAGGTGCGCCTGCCGCCGCTCGATCACCCCGCCGAACACGTCGGCCGTCCCCGCCTCCTCGACCAGCGCGGTCACCGAGCCCGCCCACATCCCGTCCGGCCCCTCCGCCACGAACTGCCGGACATGCCGCCCCCGGGGAGCCCCCGCCGCCCGCTCCTTCCAGTACGCGTCCGGTTTCGCGGCGGCGTCCTCGTACGTCTCCAGGAAGGCGACCGGCGCCGCCGGGTCCCGCAGCGCGGCCAGCCGCAACTCCCTCACACGCGGCCACTCATCGGCACGGACCGCCCGCACGACGTACACGCACTCCTGTTCCATGCCGTGATCCTAAGTCGGCGGCCGCCCGGACCCCGGGGCGTCCTCAGGGTCACCGTCGTACCCCGGTACTAGCCCAGGACCGCACCACCCGCCCCCGGTCCGACGATCCGCGCCCCCGCGAACGCCAGGATCGAAGACATGATCAGGGCATACGGATTGACCAAACGCTACGGCGACAAGACCGTCGTGGACGACCTCGGCTTCGAGGTCCACCCGGGCACCGTCACCGGCTTCCTCGGCCCCAACGGCGCAGGCAAGTCCACCACCATGCGGATGCTCCTCGGCCTCGACGCCCCCACCCGCGGACGCGCCACCATCGGCGACCGCGCCTACGCCGCCCACCCCGCGCCCCTCCACGAAGTGGGCGCCCTCCTCGAAGCACGCTCCGTCCACCCGGGCCGGTCCGCCTACCACCACCTCATGGCGCTCGCCCACACCCACTCCATCCCGAAGAGCCGCGTCGACGCGGTCCTGGAGCTCGCCGGCATCCACGAGGTCGCCCGCAAGCGCGTCAAGGGCTTCTCCCTCGGCATGGGCCAGCGCCTCGGCATCGCGGCGGCCCTGCTCGGCGACCCGGCCACGGTCATCCTCGACGAGCCCGTCAACGGCCTCGACCCCGAGGGCGTGCTGTGGATCCGCAACCTCCTCAAGTCCCTCGCCGCGGAGGGCCGCACGGTCCTCGTCTCCTCGCACCTCATGAGCGAGATGGCACTGACCGCCGAGCACCTCGTCATCATCGGCCGCGGCAGACTCCTCGCGGACACCACCGTCGAACGCTTCGTACGCGAATCCGGCACCGGTGCCGTCAAGGTCGTCACCCCCGAGGCCGGCCACCTGACCGAGCTGCTCGCCGGGCCGGGCGTGCGGATCTCCGGTGACGCACCCGGTGTCCTCGACGTACGCGGCACGGACGCCGAACACATCGGCCGCACCGCCGCCGCCCACGGCATCCCCCTGTTCGAACTGACCCCGCAGACCGCGTCGTTGGAGCAGGCGTTCATGGACCTCACCCGCGACTCCGTCGAGTACGTCGCCACGACCGACCTGCCCGCCGCCCGCCGACCGGAAGGAGCCGCCGCATGAGCGCGCTCACCGCCAAGGGAATCGTCCGATCCGAATGGCACAAGCTGTGGACGCTCCGCTCCACCTGGATCACCCTGCTCACCGGGTGCGCGCTCGTCCTCACCGTCGGCATCACTATGGGCGCCACCTACGACGGGGACGACGCCGAGATCGACACGATCGTCTTCACCCTCTTCGGCACCCAGCTCTCCCAGATCTGCCTCGCCGTCCTCGGCATCCTCGTCACCGCGGGCGAGTACTCGACGGGCCTGATCCGGGCGTCCCTCGCGGCCGTCCCGAGCCGCCTGCCCGTCCTGTGGTCCAAGGCCGGCATCTTCGCGGCCGTCGCCTTCACGGTGTGCTTCGTGACGAACCTCGTCACGTTCCTCACCGCCCAGATCTGGCTCTCCGGCACCGACAAGGAACTGTCCCTCACCGACTCCGGTGTGCTCGGCGCCCTCGCGTCCAGCGCCGCGTCCCTCACCCTGCTCAGCCTCATCGCGCTCGGCCTCGGCGCCCTGCTCCGCTCGGTGCCCGGAGCCATCGGCGCGTTCGTCGGCGCCGTCCTGATCCTCCCCGAGGTCCTCTCGATGATCCCGTTCAGCGCCGTGGAGACCACCGTCAAGTACTTCCCCGCCCAGGCGGCCGGCTCCCTCGGCTCGATCGACCGCGTGGAGAACACCATCGCCCCGGGCACGGCCCTGCTCACGCTCGCCCTCTGGTCGGCGGTGGTCATCGCCACGGCATCCGTGCTGCTCAAGCGACGCGACGTATGACGCCCACACCGTCAACTCCTGTACGAGGATGAGGCCGTGACCGAGCCACACCCCCTCACCCAGTTCCTCCAGCGGTCGACCCAGCGGGTGCGCGCCCTCGACAGGCGCCGCCCGCTCCTCTGGGACCTGCTGGTCACCGGCTTCTTCGTGACCGCCGCCCTCGTCGACGCCAGCGGCGGCTGGCGCAACACCGCCCCCGAGACCGAGGTGCCCGGGTGGCTCATCTTCCTGCTCAGCGTGGCGCTCTCGCTTCCGCTGCTGTGGCGCCGCCGCCACCCGATGACGGCCCTCGCCGTCATGGTCGCCGCGAGCCTCGTCAGCAACTGGGCCGGCGCCATGCTCCAGGCATCGCTGATCCAGATGGTCGTCCTGTTCAGCATCGCGATGCGCCTTCCCCTGAAGACGCTCGGCCGGGCGGGCCTGATGATGACCGCACCGCTCGTGGTGGGCGCCGTCCGCTACCCCAAGGGCAGTTGGGACCAGCACATCATCCCGTACGTCTGGGCGTACGCCCTGGTCGCGCTCCTCGGCATCGCGGTGCGCTCACGCCAGGACTACACCGAGGCACTCGTAGAACGCGCACACCGGCTGGAGGTCGAGCGCGACCAGCAGGCCCAGCTCGCCGCCGCCGCCGAACGCACCCGCATAGCCCGCGAGATGCACGACGTCATCGGCCACAACCTCTCCGTCATCACCGGCCTCGCGGACGGCGGTTCGTACGCCGCCGCCAGGTCCCCCGAGCGCGCCGCCCAGGCGCTCCAGGCCATCGGCACCACCAGCCGCCAGGCCCTCACCGAACTCCGCCGCCTCCTGGACGTCCTGCGCGACGACGCCCCCGTCACGGCCGAACTCGCCCCGCAGCCCGCCCTCACCGACCTCGACCAGCTCATCGACGGCGTACGCGCCGCGGGTCTTCCGGTACGCGCCACGGTGCACGGCCACCCGGACGTGTTCCCCGCGGGCCGCCAGCTCACCGTCTACCGGGTGGTGCAGGAAGCCCTCACGAACACCCTCAAGCACGGCGGCCCCGGCGCGACGGCCACCGTCGGCGTCTCCTACGGCGACGACGGCGTGACGGTGGAGGTCACGGACACAGGCGCGGGCGGCAGCCCCGGCGCCGGGGGCGGCCGCGGCCTGACCGGAATGCGGGAGCGAACGGCCTTGTACGACGGCACACTTGAGGCGGGGCCACTGCCTCACCCGCCGGGCGGCTGGCGGGTCCGCCTCCACCTCCCGAAGGACAACGAAACACCGTGACAACCGTGCTCATCGTCGACGACCAGCCCATGCAGCGCTTCGGTTTCCGCATGCTCCTGGAGAGCCAGGACGACATGACGGTGGCGGGCGAGGCGGGCAACGGCAGCGAGGCGGTCCGCATGACGGCCGAACTCCACCCGGACGTCGTCCTGATGGACATCCGCATGCCGGGCCTGGACGGCATAGAGGCCACGCGCCGCATCGTCGCGTCGGGCGCCCGCACCCGCGTCCTGATCCTCACGACGTTCGACCTCGACGAGTACGCGTACGCGGGGCTGCGCGCGGGCGCCTCCGGCTTCCTCATCAAGGACGCCCTGCCGGAGGAACTCCTCTCCGGTATCCGCGCGGTCGCCTCGGGAGACGCGGTCGTCGCCCCGAGCCTCACCCGCCGGCTCCTCGACGCGTACGCGGACCAGCTGCCGACAACCGACGCCGCCTCCTCCGCCGACCCGGCGGACCACCCGCGTCTGGCCTCCCTCACGCACCGGGAACGCGAAATCCTGACGGTCATCGGCCAGGGCTGGACGAACGCGGAGATCGCTTCCCGACTGCACCTCGCGGAATCCACGGTGAAGACACACGTGGGCCGCATTCTCGCGAAGACGGGAGCGAGGGACAGGGTGCAGGCGGTGATTCTGGCGTACGACACGAAACTGGTGAGCCCGTCATAGGGTTCTTGAGGGCCGGCCCCTGAACGCAGAAAACCCCCGCACCATAAGGTGCGGGGGTTTCCCGTCTAAAAGGAGTTCGGCGGCGTCCTACTCTCCCACAGGGTCCCCCCTGCAGTACCATCGGCGCTATGAGGCTTAGCTTCCGGGTTCGGAATGTAACCGGGCGTTTCCCTCATGCTATGACCACCGAAACACTATGAAACTGTCAACCGCACCATGCGTGACCTTGCATGGGGTTGTTCGTGGTTTCAGAACCAACACAGTGGACGCGAGCAACTGAGGACAAGCCCTCGGCCTATTAGTACCAGTCACCTCCACCCGTTACCGGGCTTCCAGATCTGGCCTATCAAC